>NZ_JBNNGV010000026.1:0-73572 GCF_050268485.1 Pseudomonas sp. NPDC078416
GCTTGCCCGCGAAGGCGTCAGCATGGACGACAGAGATGCGTCGGACGCACCGGCCTCTTCGCGGGCAAGCGCGCTCCTACAGGTTCTGTGTCGAGCCGACGTATCGCGTTCAGCCATTCACCGTCGCTGCGCAACAGATCGCGGGACAAGCCACGCTCCTACATCCTCCGGGGCGACACATCTGGCGTACCGCGCAGCTCAACGTGCTATCGCGTTGAATCTTGCGTTTCGGGATTCACAATCACCGTGCAGGTGATCCCCGCCGCCAGCACGACCCCTTCCGGCACGTGATCCAGGTGAATACGCACGGGTACGCGCTGGGCCAGACGCACCCAGTTGAAGGTCGGGTTAACGTCGGCGATCAGTTCGCGGCTCTCAGGGTTATCGCGGTCGTAGATGGCGCGGGCGATGCTCTCGACGTGGCCCTTCATCACTTCCCCGCTCATCAACTGCATGTCCGCCGGATCGCCGATTCTGACGTGGGGCAGCTTGGTCTCTTCGAAGAAGCCGTACACCCAGAACGAATTCCTGTCGACGACGGCCATCTTCGCATCGCCGATGCGCGCGTAGTCGCCGCGGTGCACGTTGAGGTTGGTAACATAACCATCCACTGCCGCCAGCACTTTGGTGCGCTGCAGGTTCAGTTGCGCGGCGTCGAGCTGGGCGACCGCCAGTTGATAATCCGCCTGGGCAGAGGTAGCGACATTCCCGGCGTCTTCGCGGCTTTCGGCGGAGATCACCAGGGCATCCATGTCCTTGCGCCGATTGGCGTTGACCTTGCGCATCTCCCACGTCGCTTTGCGCGACGCCACCATCGCCTCGGCCTGCTTCACCGCCAGCTGATAATGCTCAGGGTCGATCTGCATCAACAGGTCGCCTTTTTTCACCGGCTGGTTGTCCTTCACCGGCACATCAATCACCACGCCGCTGACATCGGCGGCGACGTTGATCACGTCAGCGCGCACCCGGCCGTCGCGGGTCCACGGCGTGTCCATATAATGAATCCACAGCAGCCGGCCGATCCAGATGGCCAGCGCCAGAATCAACAAAGTCGCGATCAGACTGAAGAGCTTTTTCATCTCAACCCACGTGCCTCAACGGTAAACAGTAAGCGCCATGGCGCCGAAAATGCAGCTGAACAGGCTCAGACGCAGCAGCGCCGGATGCCAGAAAAAACGGTACAGATCGAGCCCGGACATGAAGCGGTCCAGCGCCCAGGAAAGCACCATGGCGACCAGAAACATGACGGTCACGGTCGGCATGTAAACGCCGTGGAAGGCGAGTTCACGAGGCATTGAGTGGTCCTTGCGGCGAGGCGGCAGGCGCCTGCTCCGACGCGGCGTCTGCCAGCGGCGATTGCGGGTCCAGCAAGCAGGTACGAATAAAGTGCAGGTAGCTTTTCACCCGGCGCAACGCCGAAGTGTCGAAGTGCGGCGCGAAGGGCTCGTCGGTGTTCTGCACGCACACGATGGCGTGATCAACGGCCGACAGGCTGCGCGCCAGGTTGTGGCGATCAGGCTGGATGAACAGACGAATCAGCGAGCGGCCCATGGCGCGAATCGCCTGCCGCCAGGGCTGCGACTCGGCATAGCTCGGGTGTACCGGCAGAATGTCCTGCTCGCGGCGCAACTCGATGATCGCGTGGCCGATCTCCAGCACCACGAACATCCAGCGCAGCAGGTTGCGTTGCACTTCGGGTTTGCCGGCGGCCAGGCCATAGGCCTGATGCATCAGATCGCGGGTGCGGCTTTCGAAGCTGGAGCGAATCCCGCGCAGCGGCGCGCTGATGGCAAAACTGACTTGCTGACGCAGATTGCCTTCCAGCCGCTGCCACAACCAGCGACTGTTCGGCGGCAGAATGATTGCCCCCGCCGCCGCGCACAGCAGCATGCCGAGGACCATGGCGATGTAGTCATTGATGAACGCATACGGGTTGTAGACCGTGAGGTTGTCCGGCGCCGAACCAATGCTGAAGAAAATCAGCAGCCCCAGCCCATATCCCACCCACTGCGGCCGCGTGGTCAGGAAGGTGCCGAGCACGAACACCGGCGCCAGCACCATGCACAACAGGGGGAAACCATCGATGCGCGGCAGCACGAAAAAGGTGATGAAAAACCCCAAAACCGCGCCCAGAAAAGTCCCGCAGGCCATCTGAAAGGACATGCGCCTCGGGTTCGGTGTCGTCGCGGAAAGCGCCACGGTGGCGGCAGACACCAGGGTCATCGACGCGCCGCTCGGCCAGGCCGTCGCCACCCAGTAAACCGACATCACCGCAAGAATAAAGGTCGCGCGCACGCCGGATGCCAACGAAGACAGCCAACTGGTGGTGGACACGAACGGCTCGACCCACTTCTCCCGCGCATGGCGGTGATCGGCCAGGGAGGCATGGGTCTGGGCATAGTCGTGCAGGTCGTCGACGAAGCGATACAGCAATTCGTAAGCGGTGTGGAAATCAAGCAGGTCATCGTCGCTGGGTTCGGTCTTGACGAACTCGGCACGCAGGCTGCGCACGTGCTCGGGCAGGTCGGCCTTGTACACGCTCAACCGATTGGCCAGCAGCGCAGCGTCGGCGTTGGTCAGCGCGCGCCCGGCGAACGGCTCCAGCACCCCCGTCAGCGCATTCAGGCCGGGCTCGATGGCTCGCACTGCGGGCGTCACACCACGCCGACGCAGGCGTTCCAGCAATTGATGCAAGGCGTTGAAACGCGTGGTGATGGTCATGAATTCGCTGTTCAGGCGATTCAGCCGGCCGTTGCGGCGGCGCATGTGCGGGTCTTCGAACACGGTGACGGCGCGCAGGCCTTCGAGCCCCACGGCATCGGCGATGAAACGCACGTTGCTGGCTTCGAACGACGCCGGATCGCTTTCACCGCGCAAGCCGGTGATGACGAACTGGGCGAAGGTGCCGAAGCGCTGATAGAGGGTGTTGCGCATCGCGGCGCCGGCGCTTTGCGGCAGAATTGCGGCGCTGACCAATGTCGAGCAGACGATGCCGAGGGAGATTTCCAGCACCCGCCACATGGCCGCCATGAACGAGGTGTCCGGGTGCGCTAGGGCGGGCAGTCCGGTCATCGCGGCGGTGTAACCGGCGAGCACGAAACCATAGGCGCGGAAGTTGCGATAGCGCGCGGCGCCGGCGCAGCAGAAGCCGACCCAGATCGCCAGACTGCCGAGGAACAGCTCGCTGTTCTGCGCGAAGAGTGCCATCAGGGTGACCATCACCACCGAGCCGGCGAGGGTGCCCAGCAAACGGTAGAAACTCTTGGCGAATACCTGGCCGCTCTGGGGCTGCATGACGATGAACACGGTGATCATGGCCGTGCGCGGCTGCGGCAGTTCCAGGCGCATGGCGACCCAGTAGGTCAGGAATGCCGCGATCAGAACCTTGCCGATGTAGATCCACGTCACGCCATCGCTGCGCCCCCAGTCGTTGAGGCCACGACGCCATTCGAGGGATTTGAGCCAGTTGAAACCCAAGTTCATCGCCAAGTCCTGTAGGAGCGTGGCTTGTCCCGCGAACTGCCGGGAACCGGCAGCAAGATCGGTACATGTGGTGAGTCTGGCCAAATCGAGTGGGCAAATTTGGCGACCGGTTCCCGGTCGATCGCGGGACAAGCCACGCTCCTACAACCGGAGAGTTTCATTAATCGAACACCGCCAACGACACCGGCGTTTTCGGCACAGCGGTTTTTTCCGGTGCGGGGGAGTCATGGCCCGCCATCAACCCGCCGCCCAGGGCCACCACCAACTCCGCATGCACCGTCAGGCGTTCGGCCTGGACGTGTTGCTGCACCTGCTGCTGATGGAACAACAGCGTCTGTGCGTTAAGCACATTGAGGTAATCGGTCAGGCCGCGCTGATAGGCAACCATCGCGATGTCGTAGGTTTTCTGTGCGGCGGCCACGGATTGATCGGCGAACTGCTGTTGCTTGTCCATCGACTCGCGGCGAATCAATTGATCGGAAATGCTCTTCAGCGCCATCACCAGGGTCTGGTTGTACTGGGCGACAGCTTCGTCATAGCCCGCTGACGCCACGCCCAGCTCCGAACGCAAACGCCCGCCGTCGAAGATCGGCAAGGTGATCGCCGGGCCGACGCTGTAGTTGAATTTCTTGCCGGCGAGGAATTCCAGCATGCCGCCGCCGGTAGCCATGTAACCAAGGCTGCCCATCAGATCGACGTTGGGATAAAAGCCGGCATGGGCCACATCGATGCCCCGCGCCTGCGCCGCCACCCGCCAGCGACTGGCGACCACATCCGGACGCTGCCCCAGCAACTCGGCCGGCAACGCCGACGGCAACTTCAATGCGGCGTTCAGCGACAGCGTCGGGCGCTGCAGACTCGCGCCCTCGCCCGGGCCTTTGCCCGCCAGCGCCGCGATCTGATTGCGGCTCAGGGCAATCGCCTCGTCCAGCGCGTCAATTTGACGATGGGTTTCAGGCAGCGGGGTTTCTGCCTGGCTGACTTCGAAATGGGTGCCGATGCCGCCTTTCAGGCGACGCTGGGCCAGATCAACGATCTGCTTCTGTTGGGCGAGGGTCGCTTCGGCAATGTCACGCTGGGCGTAGTTGAGCGACAACTGGATGTACGCGCGGACGATGTTGTCCTGCAATTCCAGCTGCGCCTGACGCTCCTGGGCCGCACTCATGTGCGCCATGTCCAGCGCCTGTTCGGAGTGGTTGCTTTCCTGGCCCCACAGATCAAGGGAATAACTCAGGCCCAGCGAGGCGTTGTTGTCCCACGTGCTGGTGTTCGACAGCTCACCCGGGCCGTAGAACTGATCCGTCGGCCAGTTGTGCCGTTTCAAGGTGCTGTCGCCGGAGATGTGCAGGGATTGCGCCGACTCCGCAATACCCGCCATGGCCTTGGCCTGACGCACCCGCGCAGCAGCAATCGCCAGGCTGGGGCTGCCGAGGGCTGCCAGTTCGATCCAGCGATTGAGTTGTTCGTCGCCATAGGCGCGCCACCACTGACCGGCCGGCCAGTGGGCGTCTTTGTCGGCCGCCTTGATGGCGTCGTCGGTGGCCAGCGCGTCGGGGGACATCGCTGTGCCTTGTGGGGCAATTCCGCCAGTTCCGATGCAGCCGCTGATGAGTAACGTTAAAGCCCACACACTGAGGGGCTTGAGCCCTCTGACGAGACGACGCGGCACTGCTGCAATTACCTGAATGGAGGGGGAATCGATGATGCGGCGATTCTAGGGGGCGTCTAGCCCGACGATAAGCCGGGACTTCTGCGAATCTTTGTTACGCAACCGGAGATAATCCTTTGGTATGGCTGACATGGATCAGTTACTTCATGTCACAATTTGCTATCTCACCTGAGAACGGCCAATGGACACTCTGCAAAACATGCGCGCCTTCACTTGCGTGGCGCAAGCGGGCAGCTTCACCGCTGCCGCCGCTCAACTGGACACCACCACCGCAAACGTTTCGCGCGCTGTCTCCAACCTCGAAGCCCACCTGCAGACCCGACTCCTCAACCGCACCACGCGACGCATCGCCCTGACTGAAGCGGGCAAGCGTTACCTGCTGCGCTGCGAACAGATCCTCGGCTATGTGGAAGAAGCGGAAGCCGAAGCCAGCGACGCCCATGCGCGCCCGGCCGGGCAACTGAAAGTCCATTCGATGACCGGCGTAGGCCAGCATTACGTCATCGACGCGATTGCCCGTTACCGGCGCAATCACCCGGACGTGTCGTTCGACCTGACCATGACCAACCGCGTCCCGGACCTGCTCGAAGAGGGTTATGACGTGTCCATCGTGCTCGCCAGCGAGCTGCCGGATTCGGGCTTCGTCTCCCAGCGACTGGGTATCACCTACAGCATCGTTTGCGCCTCGCCCGCCTACATCAAGGCGTTCGGCATGGCGCACCGGCCGGCTGATTTGCTCAATCATGCCTGCCTGCGCCTGGTCAGCCCGGTGTTCCCGCTGGAAAAGTGGGCGTTCGACGGCCCCGAAGGCCAGGAAACCGTGACCATCGGCAACTCGCCGTTTCTGGTGAATTCGGCCGACGCCATGCAGGCGGCGATCAGCAGCGGCATGGGCATCGGGATTCTGCCGATCTACTCGGCCATCGAAGGATTGCGTAACGGCTCGCTGGTGCGGGTATTGCCCCAGTACCGGTCCCACGAGCTGAACCTGTACGCGATCTACCCTTCGCGCCAGTACCTGGATGCGAAGATCAAAACCTGGGTCGAGTACCTGCGCGGGTCACTGCCGGAAATCATGGCGGCCCATGAAGCGGACCTTCAGACCCATGTCTTGCCGGCGACGGTTTAACGCTCTGCCGCAACGGGCGACGTATCCCTCTGCCTCGCCAATCCCTCGGCAAGAATGTTAGCGTGCTACGTATTGCCCTTCTGACCTGCCGAGAGAAGCTATCCGATGAAAAAGACCGTCCTTGCCTTCAGCCGCGTGTCCCCGGAAATGGCCGAGCGCCTGCAGCAAGACTTCAACGTGATCATCCCCGACCCGAAAAAGGGTGATCTGAACGCGCAGTTCAACGAAGCCCTGCCCCACAGCCACGGCATGATCGGCGCCGGCCGCAAGCTGGGGCGCGAGCAACTGGAGAATGCGAAGCAGCTGGAGGTGGTATCGAGCATTTCGGTCGGTTACGACAACTACGACGTCGGCTACCTCACCGAACGCGGCATCATGCTGACCAACACCCCTGACGTGCTGACGGAAAGCACCGCCGACCTGGGCTTCTCGCTGATCATGAGCAGCGCCCGCCGCGTCGCCGAACTGGACGCCTACACCAAGGCCGGCCACTGGAAACGCAGCATTGAGGCGCCGCATTTCGGCACTGATGTCTACGGCAAGACGCTGGGCATCGTGGGCATGGGCAACATCGGCGCAGCGGTCGCGCGGCGTGGTCGTCTGGGTTTCAACATGCCGATTCTGTACAGCGGCAACAGCCGCAAGACCGCCCTCGAGCAGGAACTGGGCGCGCAATTCCGTACGCTGGATCAGCTGCTGGCGGAGTCGGATTTCGTTTGTCTGGTGGTGCCGCTCAGCGAAAAGACAACGCACCTGATTAGCACCCGCGAGCTGTCACTGATGAAGAAGAGTGCGATTCTGGTGAACATCGCCCGCGGTCCGATCGTCGACGAACTGGCGCTGATCAAGGCGCTGCAGGACGGCACGATTCGCGGCGCCGGTCTGGATGTCTACGAGAAAGAGCCGCTGTCCGAATCGCCGCTGTTCGCCCTGAGCAACGCAGTGACGCTGCCCCACATCGGTTCGGCGACGGACGAAACCCGTCAGGCCATGGCCGACCGCGCCTACGCCAACCTGCGCGCCGCGCTGCTGGGCGAGAAGCCGCAGGATCTGGTGAATGCGCAGGTGTGGAAGGGCTGAGCCGCCCTTTTGATGATCGTTCCCACGGTCCCCGTGGGAATGCCGCTCCCGCCGCTCCGCGCCATTTGAGCGGGAATGACGCGGAGCGTCACAGGCTGCATTCCCACGCAGAGCGCGGGAACGATCACCCGTAGGAGCCGGCTTGCTGGCGAACACGTCAGACCATTCACCCCTGCAGCGTCTGACCTGCCGCATTCGCCAGCAAGCCGGCTCCCACAGGTGTTCTGATCACCGATGTGATGTTCCCACCGTCCCCGTGGAATGCCGTTCCCGGCGCTCCGCGCCATTTGAGCGGGAATGACGCGGAGCGTCACAGGCTGCATTCCCACGCAGAGCGCGGGAACGATCACCCGTAGGAGCCGGCTTGCTGGCGAACACGTCAGACCATTCACCCCTGCAGCGTCTGACCTGCCGCATTCGCCAGCAAGCCGGCTCCCACAGGTGTTCTGATCACCGATGTGATGTTCCCACCGTCCCCGTGGGAATGCCGCTCCCGCCGCTCCGCGCCAGTCAGCCTCTCACGCCAGTTTCGCACCCACCGGCACAATCACCCTCGGCTTCCTGAATACCAGCACGTTCCCGGCCATCACCAACACCAGCCCCATCAGCGCGGGGGCGGTCCATTGGTAGCCTTCGGCAAACGCCGACACATTCAACGCCACCACCGGAAACAGCACTGTGCAATACGCCGCGCGCTCCGGGCCCATGGGGCCGACCAAGGTGAGATAGGCAGTAAAGCCAATCACCGAACCCGGGATTACCAGGTACAGCAACGAGCCGATGTACCGCGCGTTCCATTCAAACCCGAACGGCGTGCCGCTCAGCAGGCAATACACACAGAGCATCGTCGCGCCATACAGCATGCCGTAGGCATTGGTGGTCAGCGGGCGCAGGCCGGCCTTCTGTTGCAGGCTGGACAGCATATTCCCCGCCGAGAAACACAGCGTGCCGAGCAGGGTCAAGGCCAAGCCGATCAAGGTCTCGCGACTGGCGCTGTGCCCGGCCAACTCCGGCCAGAACAGGCACGCCAGTCCTATCAGCCCCAGCGTTCCGCCCATCACCACGTTGCGCGCGACTTTCTGTTTGAAAAAGATCCGCGCATTCAGCGCGTTCCACAGTGTCGCGGTGGAAAACACCACCGCCACCAGACCGGTCGGAATCCACTGGCTGGCGGTGTAGAAGCACATGAAGTTGACGCAGAACAGGCACAGCCCTTGCGCCAGACAGATGAGCTGCCCGCGCCGATTGACCTTCTGCAGTTTCCCGGTCGCCAGCAACAGGGCGAAGATGATCAGCGCCGCGAGGCCGAAGCGGTAGACGATCGACACCGGAATGGCGACTTCGCCCAGTTGCAGTTTCAAGGCAATCCAGGTCGTGCCCCAGATCAAAACGGTCAGCAGATACAACGTGATGTTCATGTCGGGCTCCCCAGTGAAGCCTCAGTCTGGCGGCGCGGGTCTGCGCTCACTTGCAGAAACTTGCGCATTTGATCGTCACCCCGCTGGCAGGCGGCAGCGCTCGGAGTAGGATGCGAGGCGTAGAGGAGTCCCCATGTCGTCACTCGAAACCATCCAGGTTTTTCAATCCCTGAACAGCTCGCCCCACGCGCAGCTGGAGAAGTGCGCGCCCTTGGGTGACGGGGTGATGGCGGCGTTGTGGAACAACCGTCATGACGCGCAGAACTACCACGCGCCGACCCACCACACGTTGTCGTGCTACATCGACGGCGGCACCGGGACGTTCCGCCGCGATCAGCCGGACAAGAAAGGCGCCCCGGACAAGATTTGCACGCTGCCCGCCGGCCACCAGTCTTCCTGGGTGGTGAACGGAGAAATCCGTCTGGCGCATCTGTACATCAGTCCCGAACAGTTCGCCCTCAACTGCGTCACGCTGCTGGACCGCGAGCCGCGCCAGCTGGCATTGCAGGAGCACACGTTTCTGGACGATCCGCTGCAGGCCGAGCGTTTTCATCGCCTGATCCGCATGGACTGGAGCGAACCCGGCGACCGCATGCTCACCAGCAGCCTGGCCCATGAGTTGCTCGATCACATGGTCCTGCGCCAGGTAGGACTGCGCGAAGGGCTGCGGTTGAAAGGCGGACTGGCGCCGCACTTGCGCCGTCAGTTGGTGGAGTTTATCGAGCTGAATCTGGCCGATCCCTTGAGCCTCGGGCAGTTGGCGGGCATGTGCGCGCTGTCGGAATACCATTTCGCACGGATGTTCCGCGAAAGCTTCGGCCTGCCGCCCCATCAATACCTGCTCGCCCGACGCCTAAACTGCGCCCGGGAACTGCTGCGGTCGACGCGCAAGCCGTTCGGCGAGATTGCCCTGGAATGCGGCTTCGCGAGTGCCAGCCATTTCAGTAACCGGTTCAAACAGTCAGTGGGCGCGACGGCGGGCGAGTACCGGGCTGCGTTTCAGTAAATGCGTTTCAAGAGCCACCAACACCAACGGGTCAACCCCATATGAAACTGTAGGAGTGAGCTTGCTCGCGAAGAGGCCCGTACACCCGATCATTTTTCACGGGCTGAAACAAAGCCTTCGCGAGCAAGCTCACTCCTACAGGGGGCAAGCGTCTACCGGCAGAACCGGGTCGGCAATGTAACGGCTTAAAACTCCAGCGTCGTCGCCATGACCACCTGCCGCGAATCCCCCAGCGACACGAAATAACGGCTCACCGCGGAGCTGTAATAGGTGCGATCAAACAGGTTTTTCACGTTCAGCTGAAACTTCACTTTCTGCCCATTCAGACGGGTTTCGTAGGTCGCGAAGGCATCGGCGACGGTGTAGCCGGGCAAGTCAAAGTCGTTGTCGGGATTGCCCGCACGTTCGCCGACGTAATGGGCGCCTGCTCCCGCCCGCAGCCGGCTGGCGCCCAACACCGCGCCAAAGTCGTACACCGCCGAGACCGAGCCGCTGTGCCGGGGCACGTTCTGCAAGCGGTTGCCCTTCAAGGTCGGGTCCTCAACCACCCAGGCGTCGGTGAAGGCGTAGCCGCCAATCAGGCTCCAGCGCTCTGACACCTGCCCGCTGACGTCCAGCTCCAGGCCCCGCGAGCGCACTTGGCCCGCCGTGGTGTAAACCGTGTCTGCCGTCAGCGAGTCGAAATTCGCCACCAGCACGTTGCGCTTTCGGATGTCGAACAGCGCCAGCGTCGCACTGATGCCATCGGAAGCCTCCCACTTGGCGCCCAGCTCCCAGGCTTTCGATTCTTCGGGCAGCGTCGCCGAATCCAGCACGGTGCCGCCCGCCAACGCGGCGATGCTGGAGTTGGGCTTGAACGCCTCGGTGTAACTGCTATACACCGACAGCTCATCGCTGTAGCGGTAAACGAGGCCCGCTCGCGGAATCCACTTCTGCCCGTTCAAATCCGTATTGCTCATGAACGGCTCGCCTTTGCCGGCCTGCTGGTCGAACACTTGATAGCGCGCACCCGCGACGAAAATCCAGCGATCGGTGAGGTGCACGGAGTCCTGAGCAAACACCGAGTCGCTGCGCAGAATATCGAGCTGATGGCTGTCCGCCGCACTGACCAGAGTGCCCTCCGCGTCCTGGCCATACACCGGATTCACATAGCTGAACGTGCTCTGGCTTTTCTGGCGGATCAGCTCACCCCGCGCGACCTTGCGGTACTCGTCGTCGACGCCGATCAGCAGTTCGTGCCGCAAGCCGGCCAGCAAGGTGTCGCCGCTCAACGTGAGCGTGGTGAAGCGATCGGTGCTCAGGGCGTTGCCGGTCCCGTCGATGGAGCGGGTCAGCGTGCCGGTTGCCGGGGCGACGGCGGTCACCCGCACTTGGCTGGCGTCATAGGTCTCGCGGTTATAGCTGTAGCCGAGGTGGCCTTGCCAGGTGTCGTTGAACCTGTGGTCGAGCTCGAATCGATACAGATCCGAGCGCCCTTCCATGTTGTTGAACGGCTCGTCCAGACGGCGGGTCGCGGGAATGTTCAACGGACGGTTGGTGCGCGGGTCGATTGCCGTGCCGCGATCAAACGGCGAGAGAAATTCCCGGTGCTCGTAGGACGCCAGCACTTCGGTGTCATCGCCATACCAGGCAAGGGACGGCGCCACCAACGATTCACGGTGCACGCCGTAATTGCGCCAGTAATCTTCGTCTTCGTGGTCAACGATCAAGCGATACGCCAATCCGGTGGACGCCCCTTCAGCGCCATCAATGGCACCGGTGCTATCGACTGTTGCGCCGCTGCCGTTCTTGCCTGAGCCGTAGCTTGAACCCCGGGCCGTGAGGGCATTGACCGACTGCAACTGCGGGCGCTTGCTGACCACGTTGATCACCCCACCCGGGTCCTGAATGCCATACAGCAGTGACGCCGGCCCCTTGAGGACTTCAACGCGCTCGGCCGTCGCATTCAGGTTGCGGCCCTGCACCACCGGCATGCCATCGCGCATGATCGAACCGTCGCGATTGTCGCCAAAACCGCGCTTCATCAGCGTGTCCTGGGTGCTGCCGAGGGTGTTGCCCTGGGTCAGGCCGCTCACGTTGGCCAGCGCATCGTCGAGGTTGCGCGGCGCCTGATCGCTTAACACCTGGGCCGGCACAACGCTAACCGCCTGCGGGTTTTCCAGCGGCGGGGTTGCGCTGCGCATCACCGATGTCACGGCGGGCGGCTGATAGCTATAAACGGCACTGCGGGTGGAATCGATCTGCGTCGCGCCAAGGGAGACCGCGCCCTCAGCGGGCCGGGATTGCAGCGTAAAGGTGTCGTCAGTGACACGGCGGAACGTGAGCCCAGACGTTCCCAGCAGAATGCGTAACGCCTGTTCCGCGCTGAACGAGCCGACCAACGCCGGGGCATCGACCGCGTAGGGCGCATCCTGGGTGTAAATCACGCCAAGCCCTGTCACCCGACTGAAATCCCTCAGCGCCTGGGGCAGCGGTCTGGCCGGGATCGAAAAGTCGTAGGCAGGCACGGCTGCCTGGGCGCATGCGCTCCAAACCGCCACCACCGAAACGCCACACCACCTTCTCACATCGTTCAACCCCGTTTGAATGCGACACACGCCAACCACTCGCTGTTGATCAGCGGATCACAATCACCCGCCCGAGCGCTTCGTACTGCTCAAAACCCACGACGGATTTCAACGCCGCCAGCACAGCCAGCGCATCGCGGCTGGGAAAGCTGCCGCTGACGGGCTTCGCTGCCAACTGATCGTTAAGCAAAATGATCCGGCCCGGGTAATAACGGTTGAGGTCGTTGATGACATCAGCGAGGGGTGTGCGGGCGTAATTGAGCCAGCCCTGCCGCCAGGCCAACTGGCTTTCGCTGTCGACAGGCTGCGGATCACCTGTGCGCTCGCGGTCATAACTCATACGCTGACCAGCCGTCAGGATCTGCGGCGGCGCATCGGCGGCGGCCTTCACCCCAACACGCCCGGAGAGTACCGTGACCTGCGCGCCGGCAGCTTGCAGGCGCACCTCGAACTGCGTGCCCAGCACCCGGGTTTCCCCGCGTCCGCCATCGACCACAAACGCCTCGCCGGTATGACTGACTTGAAAGAATGCGGCGCCACGGCGCAACTCGACGTGCCGCTCACCCGCGTCGAAATGCACGGCGATGGCGCTGTCAGCGTCCATCGTCACCTGCGACCCGTCGGCCAGGGTCACGGTCCGGATCTGCCCCGGTGCGGACACATAATCGGCGCCCAGATCATCCGCCCAGCGCTGCGGATTCCAGCCAAGCCCGGCGCTCACCATCAGCACCAGACACGCCGCCATCGCCAGCGCCGCTCCCCAGCGCGGCAGCCTTTGGGGCGTGGGCGCGTCCATTTTCCGCAGCAAGGCGTCGAGCGCAGCGGCGTCCTCGCCGGCCAATGTGGCGGCAGGCTCTTCACTGAGTTCCCACAGCACCTGGGCCTGAGCGTAGGCCTCGGCATGGGCAGGATCGGCGTGCAGCCAACGGCTGAAACGCGCCTGATCGGCGACCGTCGGCTGGTTGTGCAACACACTGAGCCAGCTCAGGGCCAGGGTGTGAGGATCGGCATTTGGATGGGGAACTGGGTTCATCGACGCACGCCCCCGGTTTTCCCGCCCAAGGGCAAATCCCGAGCAACGTCCTGATTGACGCTCGCCTTGCAGGCTTGCAGGGCGCGCATCATGTGTTTCTCCACGGCACTCTGCGAAAGCGCCATGGCCTTGGCGATTTCGGCGTATTTGCGCCCGTGGATACGGTTGAGCAGAAAGATCTGCCGGGTTTTTTCCGGCAATCCGCGCAATGCCGTTTCGATGTGGCGCAGATCATTGCTCGCCTCCAGCGCCGCTTGGGGTTCGTCAGTCTCGGGCCGATACGCATCAGGGAGCAGATCCTCGCTGAGCCGGGCGCGGGTGCTTTCATTGCGCAGATGGTCAATGGCGATATTGCCGGCGCAGCGCAGCAGGTACGTGTTGAGCTCCTCGACCTGCACCAGCGGGCGCCGCCAGAACCTGAGAAACAGGTCCTGCACCAGGTCGGCCGCCGTCGCCCGGCAACCCACTTTTCGGCTGACCAGCGCCTCCATTTGCGGACGCTGGGACAGAAATACCTCCAGAAAACGCGCGCGTGCAGCCTTCGGCGCCTCGGGGTCGAGGTCCTGACACGATGAGTTCAAGGACGGAGGCGGATCGATCATGGTTCAAGCACGAGGTTGGGAAGGATGCAAGGCGCGATATTAATGATAAATATTCTCATGCGCAAAAGATGTCCGACGAATCTCGCAACAAATCTGCAGTGCCTGAAATGAGTCAGTGAAAAGGCGCAGCCCAGTAAAAATGGACTTGCCGGTCGAGTTCCCGCATTGGCGAAATATATTCTCGGTTCCAAGGGGTTGAATTGTTCGTGGATCGGCGCCAACACTGTGAATGAGGGCAGACGAAAAACACCTCGTCCAGACTCTCCCGAGCAAGCCAAAGTAAGGGAAGAACTATGCAAATCCAGGTCAATAGCGATAACCACATCGAAAACAGCGTCCGTCTGGAGGAGTGGGTACGAACCACGGTTGAAACTACGCTCGAACGATACGAAGAGGATCTCACCCGCGTTGAAGTCCACATCAACGACGAAAACGGCGACAAGCCCGGCCCGCACGACATCCGTTGCCAGATGGAAGCCCGGCCAAAAGGACACCAACCCATTTCCGTGACCCACAAGGCCGATTCGATCGATCAGGCAGTGGATGGTGCAGCGGTCAAACTGGACCACGCCCTGGAACATCTTTTCGGAAAGCTGCGCGGCAACAAACGCGGCGCGGCTCCGGTGATTGAAAGCGATCTGGACGACGAGCCCGTCAGCGCTGATGCGCTGCTCGAAGAAGAATTTCTCGAGAAGGATGAAGCATTGCACGGCTGATGCAGCAGCCTTGAGACACTGAACTGCTGAATGAGGGGCGGGCCTGGAAACGGGCCCGCCCCTTCTTTTTGCGCGTTCGATAAGCGCCGAACGCTCGCCTTGTGAGCTGCGCTAAACACGCGGCAAGTTTACCCGCCAACCTTTCGCACACAAAGAATGCAGGGGGCGCGCAAATGGTGCCAAGTGGGAATTATCCAAGCAGTTGGCCAGTACAAGATGGGCGCCGAAACCGTGACCTGGTTGGCGATTCAGAGCCCCGCGGTCCGCCTATTGGGAGCATTTACACCTTTCGTCCCTTATGGCCCAAACCCTGCAAGCTTTGTATCGTCGAGCTTACACCTCACCTGCACGCCGCGAGTTTATTGGCTCGGCGCGCAGTGACTCGCTCAATGAGACGACGTTTCAACGGACCACGATGGATATCACCGCGACTTCAGCGAGCGCGGCCAGGGCAGGAATCATTAACCGTTGATCGGCTTCGAGAACTAAAGGGATTCACCCCCAGTCAATTTATGCAGATCGTTAACAGGTAACAGGCCATGGATAACCCTTTTCAACTGATCACCGACGCTTTCCATCCCGACTACCGGGTCAACCTGAGTATCCAGGGCCTCGACGGGACCATCATGCTGACGCTGTCGAATGAGTCAGGTGTGGTCGCCAAACGCCTGCTCAGTGCCGAGCAACGCAACTCGCCCAAGCGGCTGCGTCGTTTGATCGAAAGCATCCAGTTCGGCATCGCCATCGAACAGGGTCACAGCGCCATCAAGATCCTTGCGGCCATGACCGACGGCGACCTCAAGCAACTCTCGCCGCCGCCCACCCGAACCAACGTCCTCAGCCGTCCGCAGTTGACTGCCGGCATCTGACTTTCTGATGCGCATGGAGTGAGGTGATATCCATTGCCTCGCCAGCGCAGCACTTCGTTACATCAATCTCGATGCGTCCTGCCACCCGCCGACGATCGCCTACTTCCCTGTAAGTCCCGCCGATTCAGCCCTCAGACAGAAAGCACCTGTTACAACAAACCTGTAGCAAGCCGGCTGCCCCGTTACACAACAAAACGGCGAGCAGCAGAGTCTGGACAAGTCTGAGGTGACGATATGTCTCTACGATACATAGCGCTGATTGGCGCGCTGGCCCTGGCGACCGGGTGCGTGGAAGAAAGAGTGGTGCACGAGCGGCGAGTCGTAGACCGACCCGCGCCGCGGGCCGAATACGTCGAAGTCGTCGCCCCCCAAGCGCCGCCCGTGCGCGTCGTCGAAGAAGAACCGGCGCCGCGTCCGGGCTACATCTGGTCCCGCGGCTACTGGCGCTGGAACGGCAACCGCTACGTCGCCGAGCACGGCCACTGGGAAGCGGTAAGGCCGGGCTATCGCTATCAACATCCGTACTGGGAAAGTCGAGGCGATGGCTGGCATTACCATGTGGGCGTCTGGGTAAACTGACGACCTGCCACACGCAAAAATGCCCCGCTGAGACGGGGCATTTTTTATGGATTTGCTGGTGGATAGGTCATCGAAAGCAGTTCATTGGTTGCAAGCAATGGTCTCCAGGGCGCGCTGAGGCTTTCCTAAGCAGAGTCGCACCAACCACAGCATTTGGGCAATATCACGACAATTGCGACCAGGCAGATGACGGCGGTCAGCTAAAGTCTGCAGCAAAGCGAAATCGGCAATCAGGACTGATTATGGATATTCAAGCGTTAAGACAAGCCGCCATAGAACTGCGGAAACAATTGGAACGGTATAAAGAAAAAGAACCGGCAGCACTCGCTTTGTATGAGCATATGGAGCCTTTAATATCGGCCGCCGAGCGAGGTGAGATTAATACCCAGGTCGAAGCACGAGACATACCAGGCCATCGAATTATGGCTGAATCAAACCTCCGAAAATATCGAGATCTTTCTGAAGCTTACAGCAATTTTTATGTCGAACTTATCGAAGGTCGCGGCTCGGATACGCTCAAGATGATTGAAGAAATCATAAAAAAGGCCAGGAAGTAATCCCAGCCCGTCTGGTAATGCGTATGGATGGGAAACGCCGTCGCCACGCCCCTGTCCCCAGTCCTCGGCGTTGGCCGCTAAACGTATAAACACCAAAAGCCAAGACCTATGCCGGGCAAACGGTAGATGAGTCCTAAACAATAAGGACTCATCCCATCCCTACTCCACTTTCTCCTGCACCGACGGATACCTCGACGAGGAATACCTCACGACCAGAATCGAGAACGCGAGCAACAGCACGCCGCCACAGACGTAGATAATCCCCAGATCAGGCGCTTTGTGATGTGACACGTCGCTGATCAGCAAGCGAATCAAAGCGGTCACCCCGATGTACAGCAAGAACCGCAGGGGCATGTGGTTGGTCTTGAAATAAATCCCGACCATCGCGCCCAGTTCGAGGTAGATGAACAGCAGCAAAATGTCATCTACGGCGATGTACTCCTGCCCGAGCATGCCGATGAAGGCCTTGATCGCGGCGTATGCGGTGACCGCGCCGATGCCGAACAGCGCCAGATAATGAAACGCTTCAACAGCCAAGTTGCCCAGGCTGTTAGCGCCGCCATGAAGCTTCGCCCGCATTCGATCTGCCCATTTCACACCCGCCATCCCTTACCTCCCCTGACCAAACCAAAATTGTTCATAACGAGCGCTGCGCTTCAGCGCAGCGGTGGATCTGTCGACGCAGGGTTATGGCCGCGTTGATGTTCACGATGCACTTACTTGGGTGACCCGGACCGGATGATGCTCCGCGCGCATGACGTTTTGCTCGTGCGCGAGGTGTCCGAAGGCAAGCATTAATAGGGCCATCGGCTAAGGTTGAGAACGTGACCAGATGTCGCAAGGCCGCGACTGGCAAAAAAAGTGGTCGGGCACCCCCTACCCAAGCTGTGGCGATTCACCTATGCTGCGAACTGTATAAATACACAGTAAAAAAGACGGAGCACGCTGTCTTTGCATCATCCGTCGGCCGAAGCATTGAGCGCCGGGCTGATCCCTTACAACTCTGGAAATGACGACGAGGCCAACAATGGCTGTTGAAACCCTTTACCGCAGTACCCGTGATTTGGAGACTACGTTCGTGGACCGCAAACTCGCCGATGCCCATGATCAGATGCTGGAACTGGCAGAACTGCTCACCGATGTGTTGATGAAGAACGTCGCCGGGCTCTCCGAAAAACACGCAGAAGACGCCAGTATTTTCATGGCGAAAAACCGCGCCGTCTTCGCTGCCGCGTTCAAAAGCAATGCCCTTGCCCTCAACGAGCTGGCACCCGCAGCGGAGCAGGCAGAGTAGTCAGGCCCGCGACTTCGGCTTAAGCCAGTTGCAGGCCGGCTTGCCACCAAAGCGCTTCAGTCCATGTCCAGCAGCCGCTCTGCCAGCTCATCTGCAACCCTCGCGGGTGAGCGTTTTTCAGCTTGCGCATGGGCGAACACCTCGGTCAGCCGCGTGCCGATCTGAGACAGATGCGCGGTGATGGTGCCCGGGCTTTGCCCCTGATGATGCAGCGCGACATAAATCAGGCCGCCGGAATTGATCACGTAATCCGGCGCATACAGAATGCCGCGTGCTTCGAGTTGGTCGGCGATCGCAGCGCAGCTCAGCTGGTTGTTGGCGCCACCCGCGACAGCGGCGCAACGCAACTTGGTCACACTGTGGCTGTTGAGTACGCCGCCCAGCCCGCACGGCGCAAGGATGTCGCAAGGCGTGCTGAGAAGCGCTTCGCTGGCAACCGGCTTGGCGCCAAATTGCTCCATGGCGAGCTGCACCTTGCCGCTGTCCAGATCTGCCACCAACAACTCGGCGCCCGCTGCATGCAGCTGTTCCGCGAGCGCGTAGCCCACATGCCCCAACCCCTGAATCGCCACACGCAAACCTTCGAGATTGTCACTGCCCAGCCTTGCCATGGCCGTGGTACGAATCCCGGCGTACAAACCCAGCGCAGTGTGCGCAGACGGGTCGCCGACCGCCGTGGTGCTGGTGACGTGCGGGGTGAATTGGGCAATGCAGTCCATGTCCTCTCGCGACGTGCCGCTGTCCATGGCCGTGACGTAACGGCCGTCCAGGGACTGCACAAATCGCCCGAACGCCTCGAACAAGGCAGCCCGATCAGGCACGTGGGCGGGCTGCATGATCACTGCCGTTCCACCGCCCAGTGACAACCCTGCAAGCACGGCTTTGTAGCTCATGTTCCGTGCCAGCTGAATGGCGTCCTCTATGGCGCTCTCTTCGTTTGGATAGGAGAGGTAGCGACAGCCTCCCATCGCCGGACCTTTCTGGCTGCTATGGATCGCGATCACCGCCTTCAGGCCGGTGCGCGGCTCAACCATCATGTGCAGTGATTGCACGCGTGAGCTTTGCATGAGAGCGAACATGGGCACTGCTCCCCTTTTTCGTACTGGCGAGTATAGGCGCTGATTGAAAAAAAGAAGGCCGGCCCCGGGCGGATCCGGACGACGGACTGCCGTTGGCCGCACGCAATGAATCAACGCTGGACGAAGACAGCGGCCAGGGATAAAACAGAGTCATCCGTTAATTCTTCTCAGCCGTCTTATCCTGCCGGAGAAGTCGATGAATCCGCGCCAGCAATGCCTTGCCTGTCTAGAACGGACCCCGCCGTCTACCTTCGAAGCTGCTTCATGGATCGCCACCGAGCACGACGGCCAGGTTGATTTCCAGGTCATCCGCGACCAGCTCACCGCTCTGGAACGCAGCGTCAGCGCGTCGCTTCCGTTGTTGCCGGCCGCAGAGCTTGCCCAGCCATTGCTGCGGCAACTGGCGACGTCGGGATTTCAGCAAGACGATGCTGCCCAGCCCAAACCCCAAGTTGCGTTGATTCACAAGGTCCTTGAACGTCGTCGCGGCCAGCCGCTGGGGCTGGCGCTCATTGCGCTGGAGATCGCACGGCGTCTGGAAATCCCCCTCGAGGGCGTTAACTTCCCCGGGCACTTTCTGCTGCGTGTGCCCGGTGCCGACCATACGCTGGACCCTTGCGGCGGGCGCAGGCTCTATCCGAAAGACTGCCGGGAATTGTTGCTGCGACAGTTCGGCGCAGACATGCCGCTGCGCGCCGAGCACATGAAAACCGCGACGCCAGCGGCAATGTTGCAGCGGTTGTCGAGAAACCTGCGGTATCTGCATCAGCTAAACGACGATTTGATCGCCGCACTCAAAGACGCGACCCGGGTGATGGAATTGGGCCAGGCCAACACCAGCGATTACCTCGCTCGTGCCAGCCTGTATCAGCATCTGGAATGCCCGCAGGCCGAACGGTTCGACCTGGAGCATGCATTGATGTTGAGTGATGACCCTGTTCAGCGGGTGCGGCTCACTCAGCGTCTGATTCAACTGCCCGGCATGGGCGCGCTGCACTGAACATCAGGAACGAGCCAGGGAGCCAGCGCTGTTTTTCGCCTTTTCCAGTTGTTTCAACTTCTCGGCCTTGCGGATCGATCGTGCCTGCCTGCCCGCCTTGAATGCGCCGAAGGCTGCTTTGGCGAAATAGCCCCGCGCGCGCGCCCGGTCGCCATCCTGATAAGCCTGGACGCCGCGATACAGGTCCACCGAAGCGTGCAGGGCCGTCCACACCAGTTTAGTCATGGGGTTAAGGTCAGCCAGATAGCCGCCGTATTTACGTATGAAGGTATACGTGTTGAGCAGGCGCCGTTCGGCAACACTCTCGGTTTGAGCATCGATATCCACGATCAAGTGCTGCACGGCGATACCGTGCAACCCTTCCAGGCTTCTGATCGGAGTTGAATAGCCAACGGCATACAGCTCGCCATCTACCACCGGCGACATCTCAAGCTTTTGCATGAGCGTGCCAATGATGCGCTGGGCTCTGTAAGGGACCCGATCATAGTAATAACGACTCATGCCTGGCCGCGCGACGGAGCGCACAACGTCTTCTTCCTGACGGAACAGATGGCCGTCCGGCGCACCGGGGGTGTAAACCCATGCTCCCAGCCGAGCACTGTCTTTGTCCGGTCTGAAGACGTAGAGGCCGTCGAAGGTCTTGTGCTCCATCATCAGGAGATGGAGAGTCCCGGGCGTTTGGGCAGTGTTACCGACAATGCTGCTGTCCAGGCTTGCGGCCATTCTGACAATCCACATGTATTGATCGGGAGTCAGCCGGCCTGCAATGTATTCGGTCAGCGCGTCACGGCGCAGCTCATAATGTGTCTTGCGCGCGAACAGACCGCGAAGCCTGGGTGGCGGGGAGTTGGTCAGCCCTTGGGTATGCCGGCGCAACTCGCTGATGTACTCATCGGCGTAATCGGACCCGCGGATCATCTCATCCACGAACGCACCCGACAGCGCGGACACATCCTGACCAATGGAGGAATACACCGCCGCATCAGGGCCGAAGGCGTAGTCTTCTTCCGAGTAACCCACCATGAACAGGTCGGTCAGACAGCGCAGCGTTGTGTAACGCCCAAAATCCGGTTCCCCGTTGACCGAGCTGCCGTCCAGATCGAAAAACACGGTGTCCGGGTCGATGCTTCCCGGTACTCCCGAGTCCTTCAGGTGCTTGTCGATCAAGCGCTCGCACTCCTGACGGGCAGCGGCGCGCCATGGAATGACACCGAAACTGTCATAGGCTTTCTGCAGCGCCGAGATCCGATGCCCCAACACCACCGCCGCCATCCGATCCTGCCGGGTGATGTATGGCGCACGGGTGCTGGACACGATTCGATTACGGGTCAGCATCTGCTCGATCTTGTAGTGACTCAAGCTCGACACCGCCTCAGTGAAAGAGGAGGCCTCGACGTTCACGAACAGCACACTGTCAACATTCCAGGCTGAAGGCTTCAGCCGAAGGCTTTCAATGTAGGGCACCACGTGCTGATCGGCGTTGACCACGGTCTGATCCAGCAGGTACTGGGCCCCGCGGGCGCTGGCCGTCCAGCCGCCGATTTCAAACGACAACTTGCGCCAGCTGTCGAAATCGAACATATCGCGCCCACTCGGATGTCCCGGGGCGTAGAGCACATAAAACGCGTCATCACCGTCGCCCTCCCTGATGACCACCACATCTTCCAGTCTGCGGTCGCCGCCTTTCAGATACAGGCCACCGACACTCAAGGCGCGTGTGCTGCCGAGGTTCGACTGCGCTCGCTCGATCAACGCCAGACCACGATCGGAAAGATGCCCCTGGAGCTTTGCCGCCCACGCACTCAAGGCAATGGTGCTGGCACGCAGCGCCGCCATGGCATCCCGCGTGGTCTGCTCGCGATAACGGCGCTCCAGTTCGTGTTCGAAGCGCTGTTTCAGATCAAGGTCTTTCAGCAAGCGGCTGATGAAGTCGAAGTCCAGTCTCTGGTGTGAATACACGGCATCAACCTCGACGCTGGGGCGAAGTTGCAGGTCGAGCTCCGGCAGCCCATCGAGGGCAAACCCCAACAATGTATGGGTGTACACCGCGTTGAGCGGCCCGCTGGCGAACGGCATTTCGTCTGGCAGATTAATCGTCACTTTCGCCGGATCGACGGTAAAGCCCAGATGCTTCATCAAATAAGCAGCGATTTCGTTGCGAGCGAAGATTTCGGGCGACTCGATCCCCGCCATTTGTGCCTGCATCAGCCCTTCACATCGCGTCTGCTCGGCGACGAGCGTGTCGTAGCGATGGCGGTCTTCAGGGGCAGCGAACCTGATCCCATCAGGAAGACGTCGCTCCTGGATAAACGCCAGCAGGTCGAGGTAGCGGACGTTCAGCGCCTCCTCCAGATCGTCAAGGCGGATGGCGTCATCGAACATTTGCAGCCGTGCCTCGGCATCGCACTCGGCCTCCATCGACGGCGCGTGGGCGAGCAGATGATCGAGATCACTCAGCTGTTTTTCACGCAAGCGAGTCATCCAGTGGCTCGCGGGTTTTTCCTTGAGCAACGAGTATTCCACTTGCAGCGCGCCTGCCGGGGTGCTGTCCAGCGACGTCTGATCTTCGAGGGACAGGCACCCTGCCAGCAGATACCGAGTGGCATCCTGCTCCAGACGGTGCATCAGCGCGGCGCTCATTGCACTGACTGTGGCGAACTTTTCCACGCCAGCCGCCGGGGTGAAGAGGTAGACGCCTGCATGGCTGCCATCGTCAGTCAGCGGCATGGCATCGACATCGTCCGCAGTCGCTGCATAGACCCCTGCAAGGGGCAGCAGTGTGCCTTGCGAGGTGCGCAACGACAGGCCATAGCAGCCCTTGGCCTCGGTGTCCCCGACAACGCGCGATAGACGTGTTTCGTCTTGAGCATCCAGCTCGCCGCGGCCCACGGCCAATCGAATGGCGTGCCCGTAAATCCAGGACTGCAGCGTCCCGAAGATTTCCTCACGTGTGCCGCTAACGGCACTTTCACCAGGAATGGATTTGAACGTCGGCTCATCCACTTCCCAATACGCATTGAGACTGAACTTCAAATAACCGGGCAATTGTGCGATCAGGTCCTCGCACATTGTCCTGAAGGCATCTGCGCCAAACCCCGGCAACGTATAGGCCACATGGGAGGAGTCCTTACGCGTAGAGAGAACGGCCTGTGGGTCGTCCAGGTAAACCCTGTCTCCCATGAAAGCGTGTAGCAGGACATCGGTCAGACAGAGCGGGGCGGGATCGGCTCCCCCGGCATCCTCCCTGTGAATGAAGAGCGCGTCAGGATTAGGAAATGGCCTGAGTTGGCGAAGTTGCTCGGCCAGCATCTGCCTGGCAGCGTCGCGCACAGTGGGAACCTGACGCAGTTGCGAAACGATCAGCGCTGACAGCTCGGCCTCGTTACTGGCGTGATCGAGCAGCGAACCCGGCTTCGTATGGATGTCATTGTTGAAAATATGATCAGTCATCTTTACAGCTCCATGATGACCGCCCTCGCCACCAGGGCATCCAGCCAAGGTGTGAAATACGTGAGCGGTCCAAAAGAGCTGTTATTTAAAGTGCTGCCCCCCTGCCCGATGGGATAACTATTGATGCCACGAGGGAGTCTGCGTCGACGGGTTATGCGGGAAAAGGGCACATTTGACTGCCACCTGTGGAGTCATCCTACTGTTGCTGCGGCTGTAAAACTGCATGTCATAAAGCGCGCTGTTTCAGTGACAGCAAACCCCTTAACCTGCGCGCCATCTGAGTACAGCCCCCCGGGCCATGGAAGACGCTGTTTTTAAACGGACTGTATGTGCTTGCCCCTCGTCACCGACGTTGTGTTTTGAAGCTCCTGGATTCAACGTCTTATTTGGCCGCTGCGTGTGCAGCGGCTTTTTTTTGCGTGGCCGCAATGGGTCTGCCCCGCAACGGCTCAGGCGCGGATGTTCACCCGTGATCTCTCCCGTGGCGTGTTTGCGTATTCAGCAAGCGCCATCACCACAGAAATGACCGTCCGTAATTCCACCAGCGCATCTTGGGCCACGTCGTTTTCCCGGCTCATGCGGTCATGGAGTACGCCCAATTCTTTATCAAAAAAAGCGTAAGCGTTTACCTCTGCGTCCTGGTTTATTTCTTTTCCATCCGCATCAAATTCGATATTCATGCTGGACATCGCATCAACCAGCCCTTCATCAATGATCCCGCGTTCCGCCAAGACTGCGCCTATTTCCCTCAATTGCCGGTTCGTGGTCCTGGTAGGGTCGAAGCCCGCAAGGTCAATATTCAGCCCCTGTAATTTTTTGATGTTAGAGATGTTTTCATCTGCCCAGTACTGTCGGACTTTCTGTTTAACCGCCTGCTCTTCGGCACTCAGTCCGGATAGGGTCTCAAACCGCTTGTAGGGGCCGGCGACATATACACTCAGCCGCTCTTGCACCTTGCTCAAATTGCCAATCATAAAACCTCCTGAAAAACCGGTTTATTCTCAGGACGTGTCGGGCGATGCGGGGCGGGGTTGAGGCTGAAAAACTGAAGACGGAATCATTGCCGCATTCAGAGACCGTTCCTACATCGCTGCAAGTAAGCCTCCTACAAAAACGGCCGGTTCGACCACCCGAACCGGCCGCTTATTGATCAACGACCGATCAGGCAAATTTCTGCAAATTGGCCATCATTTCCTTGAGCGCTTCGACGTTGTCAGCCGGATGTACTGCATCGCCGAAGTCACTGATCGTCTGCCACTGCGCCGCGACGTCTTCAGGTGAAAAGCCTGCATGTGGGTTGAAGCCGGCACCCAGGCTGCGCTCCCAGCGGACTTTGCCGATCCAGCCGCCGCCCACTTCATACAGGCCGGCGCTGTCCTGACACTGCTCGCTGCCCAGGTACACCACGAGTGGGCTGACCAGTTCAGGCTTGAGCAGATCAAAAACGCTGGCGGGGATCAGGCCTTCAGTCATGCGAGTGCCGCCGGTGGGGGCGATGGCGTTGACGAGAATGTTGTTTTTGCGCCCTTCAACCGCGAGCGTGCGCGTCAAACCATACAGGCCGAGCTTGGCCATCCCGTAGTTGGCCTGACCGAAGTTGCCGTAGATGCCGGAAGTGGAGGAGGTAAAGATGATGCGGCCGTAGTTCTGGTCACGCAGATGGGGCCAGGCCGCGCGGGTAACTTTGTAGGCGCCTTCGACATGGACGCGGTAAACCAGATCCCAGTCGGCGTCTTCCATTTTGGCAAAGCTTTTGTCGCGCAGAATGCCGGCGTTGTTGACCACAACGTCGACGCGGCCGAATGCATCGAGAGCGTTCTGGACGATCTTGTCGCCGTCGGTGACCGAGTCATGATTGGCGACCGCCTCGCCGCCCGCCTCACGGATTTCCGCGACCACCCGATCCGCGGCCGAGGCATTGGCACCTTCGCCATGGGCCGAACCGCCGAGATCGTTGACGATCACCTGCGCGCCGTGTTGCGCGAACAACAGCGCGTGGGCTCGCCCCAATCCGCCGCCCGCACCGGTGACGACCACCACTTTGCCTTCAAAACGTACGGACTCGCTCATCTCAATCTCCCCAATGATGAAGCCGGCTCTACATTCACAGCCCCGAACTCAACAGGGGACAGCGCAAGCAGAAGCGGGCGTAATGGTCATGGAGTGTCAACGACTCGGAGTCGGGTCACAATCAACACGGGGCACGCTGAATGGTGGTCGATAACGCCGGGGGATGGCTCTGTTATGTTTCGGCAGAAACGGGGCTTGGGCGTGCCACCCAGCTATTCAGCTATTCAGCTGGCCGATGAACTCCGCCAACCACGGCTCGGCATCGCTTTCCGGGGTCACGGTTTCGCTGGCGTCCAGACGCAGCATCTCCTGCACCTCACGAATCCCCAGCTCGCCGAACAGCTCGCGCATCAACTCGCCGCCTGCACAAAACGTATCGCCGTAACTCGCGTCGCCCAACGCAATCACGCCGCCAGGCAGCCCGCGCCACGCAGCAGGCAGTACGTCACGGATCTGATGATAAAGCGGTTGAATGTTGTCCGGCAGCTCGCCCATCCCGGTGGTCGAGCTCACGGCCAGCAGGGCCTGGGGTGCAAAGGCCTGTAAATCGGCAAGGGTGGCGCGTGGATTGAATAGCACCTCGTGCCCTGCATCCTTGATGATCTGTTGGGCGTGGCGGGCGACCTCTTCAGCCGAGCCATATACCGAGCCCGCAATAATCGCGACTTTCATGGGTTCATCCTGTGACGGGTAAAATCGTGCGGCATTATGCCTCAGCCAGCCGCGATGTCTTGGCTCCTGACCTCGCGCTGCCGCAGAAGAAGCCAAGCGTCGAGCGCGCTCGTTGATGAAAATGACTTTCAACGATGGCCGAAATTTCCTGTCCCATCACCGTTGCCTGTACTACTTTCAGATCGGCGCTCAAATGCCATGACGGTCAGCTGTCCGCCCGGCGTGCAGAGGTCGAGTTAAATGCCGAACGGACGCAAGCTCGGCTGGAGAATGGAATCCTGAAGGGGTAACATCTTGCAACTGACGAACGGTCGCAACGAACAAGCGAACCATCTGTCTGCTCTTTCAATAACCGGTTAATCGAGCTCGACCATGCAGCGCGACAACATTCTCACGCCGGATGAACTGGAGTTCATCCAGAACATGCAGCACAACCCCACGCTGAATTTGCGCGACAAATCCAGCAGCCTGGTGGTTAACGGCGGCGTGCAGATTCAGGATCTGCTGACTCGTCTGGCGGCCCATGAGCAAGTCACGATTCAGGCCCAGTTCGATAATCAGCAAATGACCTTCCCGCTGCATCTGGTCGAAGACGAATTTCACGCGCTGCACCTGGAGCTGGGGGCGCCGAGCATCTTCGAGGAAGGCCCGCGCATTCGCCCATGGCGTCTGACCCTGCCTGAGCCGGTGCCGCTGGAGACCGAAAAGGGCTCGCTGACCGCACTTTGGGTTCATGAAATCTCGTTCAAGGGCATCCTGCTTGAGATGCGCAAGCAAACCAAGCCGCCGAAGTCATTCGCCGCGTGGTTCACACCTCAGGGCTATGCGCCAATCGCTTTGCGTGGCACCTTCGAACGCCTGAACCATCATGGCCTTGCGGCTTATCGGTTGAGTCAGAACAACAAAGAAGACACTGAACGCCTGCGTCAGTACATTCTTCAGGAACACCGCAAGATTCACCCCTCGATGCACCTCTAGGATTGTCTGATCAGGCGATCCTTAGCCCAACTCTTCTTCCGTCCGACAAACACCGCTGGCTTTCTCGCAGGTTTCAGGAATAATCCTTGCTTGCTTTTTCCAGTGAAGCTGACGCATCGCCACCACCCCGGCGCTGCGTCATGTGATTTCCCTACCCGGGAACCTCACTTGTTTATCGGAGATACACAATGTCTACCTCACCCGTCACGCTGATGGTTGCCCGTCGCGTCGCCCATGGCCGCTATCAGGAACTGATTGCCTGGCTGCATGAAGGCGAACAACTCGCTACAGACTTCCCCGGCTATCTAGGGTCAGGCGTGCTCGCTCCGCCGCCCGGGGATGACGAATTCCAGATTATTTTCCGCTTCGCCGATGAAGCCACCATGCACGCCTGGGAGCATTCTGCCTCCCGACGCTCCTGGCTGGTGCGCGGCAGTGGTCTGTTCGCCAAAAATTCAGTGCACCGCGTCAGCGGCATCGACGGCTGGTTCGGCGCCGTCGGTCAGCGCCCGCCGCGCTGGAAGCAAGCCGTTGCCATCTGGCTGGCGTTCTTTCCGGTGTCGCTGATTTTCAACTTCGTGCTGGGCCCGCTGCTCGGTCAGCTGGAACTGTTCCCGCGCATCATGATCAGCACCTTGATCCTCACACCGCTGATGGTGTTCTGGTTCATTCCCCTGTCGACCCATTTGCTGGCGGGGTGGCTGCACAGCAACACCCCAGCTCAGGTCAGCGGGACAGAGCCGGCGTCTACGCGCTAGCTGACCGCAACTGACGCTCTTGCGGCGCGCCCGAGCCGAATTACAGCATCGTGTCGCAGCGCGGCACCCATCCAAAAAACATGTACATCTTTCCGTGCTTGTACAAGTATCGGCCGTTGGGGTAACTTTGCCCGACGGTCGTTTCCGATGGCGCAATGCGAGCATCCACTGTTCGCCATTCAGCACCGATTCGCCCGACCTCCCTCCCCGTTGATGAATGCGTGACGACCATGGCCTGCTCTCCCGCCCCTGTATTGATCACTGGTGCCAGCCAGCGTGTCGGCCTGTATTGCGCCGAGCGTCTGTTGGCGCAAGGCCAGCCGGTAATCATCACCTACCGCAGCGAGCGGCCGGGCGTGGAGCATTTAAGGGCGCTGGGCGCCGTGGTGCTTCAGGCTGATTTTTCGTCGGAGACGAGCGTGCTGGATTTCATCGCCCGACTCAAAGTGCAGACTGACAGCCTCAGGGCCATTGTGCATAACGCTTCAGACTGGCTGGCCGAGACGCCGGGAGAAGAAGCCGACGTGTTCATGCAGATGTTCAGCGTGCACATGCTGGCGCCCTACCTCATCAATCTGCACTGCGCCGACTTGTTGCGACGCTCGGAGACGGCCGACATTATTCACATCAGCGACGATGTCACCCGCAAGGGCAGCAGCAAGCACATCGCTTACAGCGCCAGCAAGGCAGGGCTGGAAAACCTGACCCTGTCCTTCGCTGCCAGGTTTGCGCCCCATATCAAGGTCAACGGCATCGCTCCGGCAATGCTGATGTTTAAACCCGACGACGACGCGGCATACCGCGCACGCACACTGGAGAAATCGGCACTGGGGATCGAACCCGGCGCCGAGGTGATTTACCAGAGCGTGCGCTATCTGCTGGATAACCCTTACGTCACCGGCACCACTCTGACCGTAAACGGCGGACGGCACGTCAAGTAAGCCGCCCCGAGGAACCATTGATGACCCTGTCACTGCCACAGCATTACCGTGAAATCCTCGTCGGCCTGGGTGAAGATCCTGAACGCGAAGGCCTCCTCGACACGCCCAAGCGCGCGGCCAAGGCGATGCAATACCTGTGTCATGGCTACGCGCAGACGCTGGACGAGATCGTCAACGGCGCGCTGTTTGCCTCCGCGAGCGACGAGATGGTCATCGTCAAGGACATCGAGCTGTATTCGCTGTGCGAGCATCACCTGCTGCCCTTCATCGGCAAGGCCCACGTCGCGTATATCCCCACCGGGAAAGTCCTCGGCCTGTCGAAAATCGCGCGCATTGTCGACATGTACGCACGGCGCCTGCAGATTCAGGAAAACCTGACGCGACAGATCGCCGATGCGATTCGGGACGTGACCAACGCCGCAGGCGTGGCCGTGGTGATCGAGGCTCAACACATGTGCATGATGATGCGCGGCGTTGAAAAGCAGAACTCGACCATGAACACCTCGGTGATGCTTGGCGCCTTCCGCGAGTCGACCACGACCCGCATGGAATTTCTGCAACTGATCGGACGGAGCAAGTAGTCCATGGCAAGACTCGAACCCGGCACCGCACGCATCAGGGTCAAAGACCTGTGCCTGCGCACGTTTATCGGCATTAACGAGGACGAAATCCTCAACAAGCAGGACGTGCTGATCAACCTGACCATCCTGTACGCGGCGCAGGCAGCGGTGCGCGACAACGACATTGATCACGCGCTGAACTACCGGACCATCACCAAGGCCATCATCCAGCATGTGGAAAGCAACCGCTTTGCCCTCCTCGAGCGCCTGACGCAGGAAGTGCTCGACCTGGTGATGACCCATGAGGCGGTGCAATACGCCGAAGTCGAAGTGGACAAGCCCCACGCGTTGCGTTTCGCCGAGTCGGTGTCGATCACCCTGGCGGCAGCGCGCTGATTCCTGCGCTTGCCGTTGCAGGCGCACGCTTGCCCGGCCTGCCTGCCGCTCTTATCATCCGCTCATCTTTACTTCCGACAGAGCACACCATGACCGAGCAACAACGTCTTGAACTCGAAGCCGCCGCTTTCCGCCGTCTGGTTGCGCACCTGGACAGCCGCAAGGACGTGCAGAACATCGACCTGATGAACCTCGCCGGTTTCTGTCGCAACTGCCTGTCCAAGTGGTACAAGGCCGAGGCCGACGAGAAGCACATCGACATCACCCTGGATGACGCCCGCGAAGTGGTTTACGGCATGCCGTACAGCGAGTGGAAATCCACGTACCAGAAAGAAGCCAGCGCCGAGCAGCAAGCCGCGTTCGCCAAGGAACCGAAGCATGACTGACCTGAACGCCCTGCGCGCCAGCCTCGCCAGCGGCAATCATCTGTTCGCCGATACGCTGGCCTTCATCGCCGCGCATTACGATTATCAACCTCAGGCGTTCAGCAACGGTCCTGTGGAAAACGCTGCTGGCCAGAATGAAGGTTCGTGCAAGACCCTCGGCCTGGCGTTGCTGGAAGGGCTGAGCGATGAAGAAGCGCTGCTGGCTTTTGGCGAGCACTACCGCTCTGTGCTCGATACGCCGGAAGGTTCGGACCACGGCAACATTCGGGCGCTGATGGCCAACGGTCTGGCCGGCGTGAAGTTCTCGGCCGAGCCGCTCAAGCCCAAGGCCTGATTGCGCGTTTGACGCTGAAAGGCACGTTTGCCAGACCAAAAAAAACCGGCTCGATGAGCCGGTTTTTTTTCAGCTGGAGATCAGGTCAGAACGAAACGTTCGCCAGGCCGTCCAGGTAGCGCTCGACGTCCAGTGCAGCCATGCAGCCTGCACCCGCCGAGGTAATCGCCTGACGGTAGACATGATCCGCCACGTCGCCGGCAGCGAAAACACCGTCAACACTGGTGGCCGTCGCATTACCTTCGCGACCGCCTTGGACGACCATGTAGCCGTCTTTCAACGCCAGCTGTCCGTCAAACAGACTGGTGTTCGGCGTGTGGCCGATGGCGATGAACACGCCGTCGACGGTCACTTCAGCATAGCTGCCGTCGTTGTTCTTCAAACGCGCACCGGTCACGCCCATGTTGTCGCCCAGGACTTCGTCCAGGGTGGCGTTGAGTTTGAGCTCGATCTTGCCCTCAGCCACACGTGCATGCAGCTTGTCGATGAGGATCTTCTCGGCGCGGAAGATATCGCGACGGTGAACCAGCGTGACCTTGCTGGCGATGTTGGCCAGATACAGGGCTTCCTCGACGGCCGTGTTGCCGCCGCCGACCACGGCGACCGGCTTGTTGCGATAGAAGAAACCGTCGCAGGTCGCGCAGGCCGAAACGCCCTTGCCCATGAACGCTTCTTCAGACGGCAGACCCAGATAACGGGCGCTGGCGCCGGTGGCGATGATCAGCGCGTCACAGGTGTAAGTGGCGTTGTCGCCTTTCAGGCTGAACGGCTTGCCCGCCAGATCCACTGCATTGATGTGATCGAAAACGATCTCGGTCTCGAAACGCTCGGCGTGTTCACGCATACGCTCCATCAATGCCGGGCCGGTCAGGCCATGGGGGTCGCCCGGCCAGTTGTCGACTTCGGTGGTGGTGGTCAATTGACCACCCGCCTGCATCCCGGTGATCAGCAACGGCTTGAGGTTGGCGCGCGCGGCATAGACTGCAGCGCTGTAACCGGCAGGGCCGGAGCCGAGAATAATCACTCGCGAATGACGTACATCAGACATGACACACTCCTATTGACCGGCCATCGTTACGCGTGGTCGGAGTCACTGGATCTGAACCGGCGTACCGGTTGAGAGGATTGGGACTGACGGGGCCTGCGCCATACGGGAGGCGCCCGCCGATCCTGAAAACATGAAGCTGCCACTCGGGGCACAGCAACGGCAAACATTGGCCGCAAGCTTATCGGGGCGGAGAAGATTAAGGAAATATCGTTTCACAATCCAGCTCATAGGCCGGCCCTATGTGCACGCTGTGCTTTGGACATTGCAGTCATGCATAGACTTTACCGCTGCACGATTGTTTCAGCGAATGTCGCATCTGCGGCGGCGCTTCCGCCCCCGCCGCAAAGCCGGTAAGGTCGGCGCGATATCACTGCCTGGAGGCACACATGCCTGCACCCGTCCTGTCTGGCCCGCAATACCTGCGCGAAGGCCTGAAACTGGTCCTGAGCCCTGGCCTGCGCCTGTTCGTCCTGTTGCCGCTGGCCATCAATCTGGTTCTTTTCAGCGCCATGATCTACTTCGCCGGCCACGAGTTCAGGCTGTGGGTCGACTCCTTCATGCCGACCCTTCCCGACTGGCTCAGCTTTCTCAATTACATCCTGTGGCCACTGTTCGTGGTGCTTGTCGCGCTGATGGTGTTCTTCACCTTCACCATGATCGCCAACACCATCGCCGCGCCGTTCAACGGCTTTCTTTCAGAGAAAGTCGAAGTGGTGCTGCGCGGGACGGATGATTTTCCCGCGTTCAGCTGGGGCGAGCTGCTGGAAATGGTCCCGCGCACCCTGAGCCGGGAAATGCGCAAACTGGGCTACTTCCTGCCTCGCGCCATCGGCCTGTTCATCCTTTCGTGGATCCCCGTGGTGAACCTCGTTGCCGCGCCGCTGTGGCTGATGTTTGGCGTGTGGATGATGGCTATCCAGTACATCGACTACCCCGCCGACAACCACAAAATGAGCTGGCAAGACATGCTCGCCTGGCTGCGCGCCAAGCGGTGGCAGAGCATGAGTTTCGGCGGGATCGTGTATCTGGTGCTGCTGATACCGGTGGTCAACATCCTGATGATGCCGGCGGCGGTGGCGGGGGCAACGTTGTTCTGGGTGAGGGAGCGCGGGGCGGAGACGCTGGCAGAGCGGATTCGCTGATACAGAGAAAAGGCCTCGATTGAGGCCTTTTTGTGTGAGTGCAGGCTCTACCAGTGTTGCCACTCGCTCCTCTGGCTAAAGGCCACGGCTGGAGAAATACATTCTGATAGCTTCAATCATGACAACGATAACTACCACAACTACCCAGCACATTAAGCCCAGCATCGCCCATACACCTTCACCGAAGGTAGAACCACACTTGCAGCTTCCCTCGGCGTCGCGGTTCAGCTGGTTAATGAACGACTGCACTCTGAGCATGATCAGGAACTGTGCAAACGTCGAAATCACGGATATCCCTAACGGGATAAGCCCAAGGCCTGCCGAAGCGACGCCTTTCGAACTTGTTGCGATGTTGTGGACGAACACGACAAGTGACGGGGCGAGTGCCAGAAGAATCATACCTGCCGCAAGCGTGCCCCAGTAAGGCATCCCCCGCTGCCCTTTCTCCTTCAGCAAAGCGTCAACCTTGCCAAACATAGACGGCACATAAATCAGTCCGAAAATGGCGCGGGGGACCGGCCAGATCGGTTTCGCCGAATACGCCTTATACCGCGACCAGTTTTTGTAATACCAGTAGAGCCCGTACAACCCGCACGTGATAAACATCATCACCGTCAACTTGACCAGCGATACCGTATAAAACGGCGGGCCGCTCGTAGGCAAAGCCGTCAAATCGGCAGCAGGTGGCGTATTAAATTGTTCGGACACAGCGTTTCCTCCAGAAGTTGAGGCGACGCATGCTAAAGGCGGAAACACTCTTTTAATCAACCTCGGGAAAATCAGGACGATTCCTACGACGGTATTCGCCACTTCCCACAGCCTTCCTGTTTAACCATGGACATGCCCACTCCGGGCGAGTATTTGCCGCCGCGTTCACTCGCCCGGCGTATTCATCAGCAGGAGTTATATGCCCATGGATTCAACCCCACTGAACACCCTGATTAAAACCACCGTCAGTCCTGCGTCCTTTGTGATGGATCGACAGAAGAAGCCGGAACCCCACGCCCCCGCGTTCATGCAAGCACTGGCGCAGGCGAATCAGGCGTTTGTTTCACCCACCCTCAAGGCTGAATCCGCGAACCTCGCCCGGCCCGCAGAACCCCGTTCGCACCTGCAACTGACCAGCCTGAATCCGGTGCAGACCCACTACGTGCCAGAGCCCGCTGCCTTCGAGCGCATTGGCGAGTCAAGGCTCGTGCCCTTCACCGTTGGCGGTTGATGCGCCCTTCGTCTGCGCAGTCATACTCGAACCTGATCGGGGCGGATGCCGTTAAAACCGGTCAGGATCGGACGAGGCCAATACCAAATCCCGGCCAGCGATTTGCCGTCACAAATCCATCACTCAACCGCCACACAAGCGCAACGACCCGCTCAGAAACTGATGTCATGAGTAAATCCCTGCGTATTACCCTGATCACCGAAACGTATGCCCCGGAAATAAACGGCGTGGCCAATACGCTCAGCCGTCTGTGCGACGGGCTGCGCCTGCGGGGGCATCGGGTTGAGGTGATTCGGCCGCGGCAGAGCGACGATGAATTGCGCGCGGCCGGGGAAGATTTGATGCTGTGCCGTGGCTGGCCGATTCCGGGGTATCCCGGATTGCAGTGGGGGCAGTCGTCGATGCACAAACTGCTTCGCCGCTGGCAGCGCGATCGCCCGGACGTTTTGTATATCGCCACCGAAGGACCATTGGGGCTGTCGGCGCTGCGTGCCGCGCGGCGGCTGGGGATTGCCATCGTCAGCGGGTTTCACACCAACTTTCAACACTACACGCGCCAGTACGGGCTGAGCTTCATCACGCGCCTACTGACGACGTATCTGCGCTGGTTTCATAACCGCTCCAACGCCACGCTCGTGCCCAGTTTCACGCAGAAAACCGAACTCGAACGCCGAGGCTTCGAGCGATTGGAATTGCTGTCGCGTGGTGTCGACTGCCAGTTGTTTCACCCGTCGAAGCGTTCGAGTGCGCTGCGTGAAAGCTGGGGGCTTGAACCGGGCGATACGGCGGTTCTGCATGTCGGACGGCTGGCCGCGGAGAAAAACCTGGGCCTGCTGAAGACCACCTTTGATGGTCTGGTCAGCACCTATCCCGAGAAGAACCTGCGGCTGGTGATTGTTGGCGATGGACCGGTCAGGCCGACGCTGCAGCGTCAGCTCCCGGACGCCATCTTCTGCGGCACCCAGCGCGGGGATGCGCTGGCGGCGCACTATGCGTCGAGTGATCTGTTTCTGTTCCCGAGCCTGACTGAAACCTTCGGCAACGTGGTGCTGGAGGCATTGGCATCAGGGCTGGGGGTGGTCGCCTATGACGAAGCGGCGGCAGCCCAACATATTCGCCACGGCCACAATGGCGCGGTCGCGATGCCGGGGGATGAGGAAGGCTTCATCGATGCCGCGCGGTGGATGCTGGAGGATGATGAGACGTTGCGCCGCGTCAGGCTAAATGCCCGCCAGCACGCGAGTCGTCAGGGATGGGCCGGGATTATCGACTCATTCGAGACTTACCTGCGCGCTGCGAGCGAGACGCGGGATGGGGTTGTTCTGGGCGTGTAGTCGTCCCGGAAGAACCTCACACCGCCTCCAAAAGCCATATAGGTAGGAGTGAGCGTGCTCACGAAGACAGTATTAAACCGCTGAATGTGCGGCGGATGTACCTGCCTCTTCGCGAGCAAGCTCACTCCTACAAAAGGTGCTAAGCCTGTGGAATCTTTTACTCATGAAGACCGCGCAGGCTCAGCGACCGGATCTTCAATCCAGCCGAGTCAGGGCTTCACGGCTGAACGGCAAAATGTCGTGCTCGCGACCTTCCTTCACTTTCATCGCCCAGTCCGGGTCGACCAGTAGGGCGCGGCCGACAGCGACCAGATCGAATTCCTCGTCGCCCAGGCGCTTGAGCAGGTTTTCCAGGCTCGCGGGCTGGGCGACTTTGTCGGTGTTGACCATGAACTGCAAAAACTCGCCGTCAAGTCCGACGCTGCCCACCGTGATGGTCGGTTTACCGGTGAGCTTGCGCGTCCAGCCGGCCAGGTTCAGGTCGGAGCCCTCGAATTCGGGCTCCCAGAAACGCCGCGTCGAGCAGTGGAAAATGTCGACGCCCGCGTCGGACAGCGGCTTGAGGAATGCGTCGAGTTCATCCACCGTTTGCACCAGCCGTGCGCTGTAATCCTGCTGCTTCCACTGCGAATAACGAAAGATGATCGGGTAGTCCGGACCTACTGCCGCTCGTACGGCCTGAATGAGCTCGATGGCAAAGCGGGAACGGTGTGCAAGGTCGCCGCCGTATTCGTCGGTACGCTGATTGGTGCCTTCCCAGAAAAACTGATCGACCAGATAGCCATGGGCGCCATGGATCTCGACACCGTCCATGCCAATGGCCTTGGCGTCCTTTGCCGCCTGGGCGAACGCCGCAATGACCTCGTCGATGTCTTGCTGACTCATGCCATGAACGACAACGTTTCCATCCTTGAGCTTCTCGGTCGGGCCATAGGCGGGCACGGTGCCATCCGGCTCGGTGCCCAGGCGGCGCACAGCGCCCACGTGCCAGAGCTGCGGCACGATCTTGCCGCCTTCTTGGTGAACCGCTTCTACCACTTTGCGCCATCCGTCCAGCGCCGCGTCGCCGAAGAACTGCGGCACGTTGGGGTAGCCATTGGAGGCCTTGTGCCCGACCGTGGTGCCTTCAGTGATGATCAAGCCAACGCCCGCAGACGCACGACGACGGTAGTACTCGATGACGTTGGAATTGGGTACGCCGCCGGGTGAAAACGAGCGAGTCATCGGCGCCATGACGATGCGCGTCGGCAACACGAGGCTGCCCATGTGGAAGGGTTTGAACAAGGCTTGAGCAGGCATTCAGGCGTCCTCGGCATTCTGGAAATATGATGAAGGTCATACAGAATGAGCCGAAGCACGAGGGATACGAAGCACTATTGACTGGAGTGATTAGGGCTCAGAAGACGCACAGCAAAGCGAATACTAGGGCAGTGCCTTCTCGATCGCACTTACCACTTTGGCATCATCCGGAAGCGTGCTGGGTGAGAAGCGTGCCAGCACCCGTCCATCCTTGCCGACGAGAAACTTCTCGAAGTTCCAGGTGATATCTCCGGGAAATTCTGCGCCTTCGCCCGCGAGCATCTGGTACAGCCGATGCCGGTGCGGTCCGTTGACTTCGAGCTTGTCGCCCAGCGGAAAGGTCACGCCGTAGTTCAACGAGCAGAACGCTTGAATCTCTTCCTGACTACCAGGCTCCTGACCGGCGAACTGGTTACACGGCAACCCGAGGACACTGAAGCCCTGGTCTTTGTACTTCTGATACAGGGTTTCCAGCGCAGCATATTGCGGCGTCAGGCCACACTTTGACGCGACGTTGACCACCAGAACCACTTTGCCCTTGAGCGGGGCGAGGGGTAGCTCCTGGCCATCCAGAGCCTTCAACTTCAGCTCGTGAAATACACTCATGACAACTCCCCTAGAAACCCTTGGCCGAAAAAGGCGCCCTGTCAGACCGTAAAAACAAATGTTTTCACAAGACCGCGAGGACGCCTGGCCAGCTCACTCAGCTTAGCAGGACAATCAGTGGTGATGACCACCTTCGCCATGCACGTGACCGTGGGCCATTTCTTCTTCGCTGGCATCACGGATGGCAACGATCTTCACATCGAAGTTCAAGCGTTGACCGGCCAGCGGGTGGTTACCGTCGACAGTGACGTCGTCGCCGTCCAGATCGCGGATGGTGACGATCTGCATCTGGCCGTCCGGCGCAGAGGCGTGGAACTGCATGCCGACTTCCAGCTCGTCGACGCCTTCGAACATGCTGCGGTTGAGGGTGCTGACCAGTTCGGCAGAGTATTCGCCGTACGCATCTTCAGGCTCGATGGCCACTTTCAGTTCGTCGCCGACTTCCTTGCCATCCAGCGCCTTTTCCAGACCCGGGATGATATTGCCTGCGCCTTGCAGGTAAACCAGCGGCGCGCCGCCGGCAGAACTGTCGATGACCTCACCAGCGTCATTGGTCAGGGTATAGTCGATGGAGACAGCCTTGTTGGCGGCGATCGGCATGGGGCGAGACCTTTTGCAAATAGATATGAGCGGCCAAGTCTAACCAAGCACTCGCGCGAAAGCGAACGCAACTCAGACGGACGGCCCCGATTGGAATCCCCGAAAGCCCCCTCCCCCTACTCAATCATTACCGCCTTTGTTCAGGACCGGGACGGTCACTGGGTGGTTGAGCTGTCTTGCGGTCACACCCAGCATTTGCGCCACGACCCGCCCTGGCAATCCCGCGCCTGGGTGCTCGATCCGGCGCAGCGCCAAGCAACAATCGGCCAGTCCTTTCACTGCGGCTGGTGCGCGTCGGGGTCAGATAACGATAACCTTGGGCCCCGTTGAGACGCTGCGACTGAACAGCGTCCTGGTTTATCCGGTCCGATGGCTGAATTCATAACGCCATGACCCTTGCACTGCTCATTTTCGAGAAGCCCGCATGCAGACTTTCTTTATCGCGCCCACAGATTTTGGTGTGGGCCTGACGTCCATCAGCCTGGGGCTGGTGCGCACCCTGGAGCGCGCCGGGCTCAAGGTCGGTTTTTTCAAGCCGATCGCTCAGCCTCATCCCGGGGATATGGGCCCTGAACGCTCGACTGAACTGATCGCCCGCACCCACGGCCTCAAGCCACCCAAGCCTTTGGGGTTGGCCCATGTCGAACGCATGCTCGGCGAAGGCCAGCTCGACGAGCTGCTGGAAGAAATCATCAACCTGTATCAAGAGGCCTCGATTGGCCGCGACGTGCTGATCGTCGAAGGCATGGTCCCGACACGCAGCGCCAGCTATGCCGCGCGGGTCAACCTGCACATGGCCAAGGCGCTGGATGCGGAAGTCATTCTCGTATCGGCCCCGGAAAACGAAGTGCTGACCGAGCTTTCCGGCCGCGTCGAGCTGCAGGCGCAAATGTTCGGCGGCCCGAAAGACCCGAAAGTGCTCGGCGTGATTCTCAACAAAGTGCGCACCGACGAGAGCATGGAAGCCTTCTCGGCGCGGCTCAAGGAACACTCGCCGCTGTTGCGCAGCGGTGATTTCCGTTTGCTCGGCTGCATCCCGTTTCAAGCCGACCTGAACGCCCCGCGCACCCGCGACGTCGCCGATCTGCTCGGTGCGCAAGTGATCAACGCTGGCGACTACGAACAGCGGCGCATGTCGAAGATCATCATTTGCGCCCGCACGGTGCTCAATACCCTGCAGTTGCTCAAGCCGGGCGTGCTGGTCGTTACGCCGGGGGATCGCGATGACATCATCCTGGCCGTGAGCCTGGCGACGCTCAACGGCGTGCCGTTGGCCGGGCTGCTGCTGACCAGCGACACCCTGCCCGACCCGCGCATCATGGACCTGTGTCGAGGCGCGCTGCAGGCCGGGTTGCCAGTGCTGTCGGTGAGCACCGGTTCGTACGACACCGCGACGCAGCTCAATCAGCTGAACAAGGAAATCCCCATCGATGACCGCGAACGCGCGGAGATCATCACCGATTTCGTCGCCAGCCATCTGGATGCCAACTGGCTGCACCAGCGCTGCGGCACGCCCCGTGAGATGCGCCTGTCGCCCGCAGTATTTCGTTATCAGCTGATCCAGCGCGCACAGGCGGCAAACAAACGCATCGTGTTGCCCGAAGGTGCCGAGCCGTTAACCGTACAAGCGGCCGCCATTTGTCAGGCCCGCGGCATTGCCCGGTGCGTGCTGCTGGCCAAGCCCGAGGAAGTGAACGCCGTGGCGCGAGCCCACGGCATCGAACTGCCGCCGGGCCTGGAGATTCTCGACCCGGACCTGATCCGCGAGCGCTACGTAGCGCCGATGGTTGATCTGCGCCGCAGCAAAAACCTGAACGCGCCAATGGCCGAGCAGCAGCTGGAAGACCCTGTGGTGATTGGCACCATGATGCTGGCCCTCGACGAAGTGGACGGGCTGGTGTCAGGGGTGATCCATTCGACCGCCAACACCATTCGGCCAGCACTGCAGCTGATCAAGACGGCGCCGGGCTGCACCCTCGTTTCATCGGTGTTTTTCATGCTGTTTCCGGAGCAGGTGCTGGTGTACGGCGACTGCATCATGAACCCGCACCCGACCGCCACCGAGCTGGCGGAGATCGCCGTGCAGAGCGCGGATTCGGCCGTGGCGTTTGGCTTGTCACCGCGGGTAGCGATGATCAGTTACTCAAGCGGCAATTCGGCCAGCGGTGAAGAAGTGGAAAAAGTGCGCGAAGCCACGCAACTGGCGCGTGAGACCCAGCGCGGGCTGTTGATCGACGGGCCTTTGCAATACGATGCCGCCGCCAATGAACACGTCGCCCGGCAACTGGCGCCGGACAGCCCGGTGGCAGGTCGCGCCAATGTGTTCGTGTTTCCGGATCTGAACACCGGCAACACGACCTATAAGGCGGTACAGCGCAGTGCGGACTGCGTGAGCCTCGGCCCGATGCTGCAAGGCCTGCGCAAGCCGGTCAATGATCTGCCGCGCGGCGCTCAGGTCGACGACATCGTCTATACCATTGCGTTGACAGCCATTCAGGCGGCCACCTTGCCGCAATAACATTGCGCTGCAATATCGCTCGCCCACAATAACCCCGCCGGAACCCACCGGCGGCTGACTGACCCCGGAGTTCGATTCACATGGATTTCCTGCCCGCCCCTTTGCGCGGCGTCATCGCCTCGTTGCTGTTGGCGCTCAACACGATTCTCTGCTGCACGCCGCTGTTCGTCGTTGCCATCTTCAAGCTGTGCCTGCCCTTCCCGGCCGCGCAAAAGGTGACCGACTGGCTGATGAGCCACATCCACGAAGCGTGGATCAGCAACAACAACGCCTGGATGGACTTGCTCGGCCACACCCGCTGGCATTTGAGCGGGCTGGAAAGCCTGGACTATCAGCACTCGTACCTGGTGACAAGCAATCACCAGAGCTGGGTCGACATCATGGTGTTGCAGTACGTGCTGAACCGGCGCATCCGACCGCTCAAGTTCTTCCTCAAGCAGGAGCTGATCTGGGTGCCGGTGATTGGCCTCGCCTGGTGGGCGCTGGGCTTTCCGTTCATGAAGCGCTACAGCAAGGCCTATCTGGCCAAGCACCCGGAAAAAAAGGGTAAGGACCTGGCCACTACCCGCCGCACCTGTGCGAAGTTTCGCAACAATCCGGTGGGCATTTTCAACTTCGTCGAAGGCACACGCTTCACCGAAGCCAAGCACGCACAGCAGAACTCGCCGTTCCGTTATCTGTTGAAACCGAAGGCAGGCGGCATCGCCTTTGTGCTGGACGCCATGGGCGAGCAGCTGGAATCCATCGTCAACGTGACCATTCACTATCCGGTCGGTCGGCCAGGGTATTGGGATTTGCTCTGCGGGAATGTTCGCGAAGTGGTCGCACATTTTGAAGAAGTGCAGATCCCGCCGCAGTTCATTGGCAAAAGCTACGACCAGGACGATGCCTACCGCCTGGAGTTTCAGCAGTGGATCAACCAGTTGTGGGAAGACAAGGACGCGCTGCTCGCGCAGATGCATGAGCGCTACCCCGCCAGATCCTGAAGGCTGCAGTGATACGCTGCTGTAGGAGTGAGCTTGCTCGCGATGGCACTCTGTCAGGCGCTTATCAGTTGCCAGACACTCCGCTATCGCGAGCAAGCTCACTCCTACAAGGGATGGGAGAAATCTGCTCGGCAAATAAAAACCCCGGCTCACTGGCCGGGGTTTTTGGTTTCACGTCAAAGGATTACTGCTGCTGTTGGTATTGCTGGCCAGGAATCGGCTTGAGGTTGACCTCAACGCGGCGGTTCTGGGCGCGACCGTTGACGTCGGCGTTGCTGGCGATCGGCGAATCAGGACCGGCACCGCGCACCGACAGGTGAGATGCATCAACACCCTGAGAGGTCAGGTAGGTCGCGACGCTTTGGGCGCGCTGCTGCGACAGGTCCATGTTGTGCTGGCGGCTGCCAGTGCTGTCCGTGTAGCCAACGATTTCAATCATGTTCTGGTTGTACTGCTTCAGCGAACCGGCCAGGTTGTTCAGCGGCGCGTAGAAGCTGCTGGCAATGGCCGACGAGTCGGTGGCGAACGTGATGTTGCCCGGCATCACCAGTTTGATGTTGTCGCCCTCGCGCTGAACTTCAACGCCGGTGTTGGCCATGCTCGCGCGCAGAGCGGCTTCCTGCTTGTCGGCGTAGTAACCGTAACCGGCCGAGGCCGCACCCACCACGGCAGCGCCGATCAGCGCACCTTTGCCACGGTTGTTGTGGTCGATGGCAGCACCGGCAACGGCACCGGCCAATGCACCCAGGCCGCCGTACTTGGCGGTCTTGCTCACGCCGCCCGAGTTCTGCGCCTGTCCCTGATTGTCGTACGGATTCTGCGTCGCGCAGCCGGAAAGCACAGTCAGTGCGGTGGCAGCGATGATCAAACGGCGAAAGGTCAACATCAAGGAGAGCTCCTGTTTTGCTTTTCTACGGCCAAACATAAAGGCCGATGATTTGGGCGATTAGAGCACGCTCCCCGTCAAAAATTCCTTAACGCGGGCTGAACCGCCAATGGACGGCCAGAGGCAGCATTTCTTTAACAAGAAAAGCAAATATTTATGTGCGTTTTGCACATGCTGTTCATCGCATTTATTCGCTGCGAGATTCGTCATACACGGCAGATAATCCATGCAACTTCCTGACTAGGTTGGATATTTCCCTATCAGGAGGGTAATTCCCACAACATTTAAGGGAGTTTCATTTCCCCAGCGCCTTCCTATACTGGCAATGCGCAAGTACAGGAAAGCGCAGTGATGAAGCAGACGACGAAGATCGCTCTCACTTTCAGGCAAGGCAGCGCTGTATTCACGCGCAAGAGCTGACTCTATGCTAAGAAAAATCCCCGTTTCCGACCTCACGCTGGGCATGTACATCCACGAGTTCTGCCGCCCACGGATCAACGATCCCTTCTGGACTGCCCACGTCGAGCGCGAACTCAGCGACGACGCGGTGTTGCGGCGCATTCAGGCATCGACCCGTGAGGTCTGGATTGACACTCGTCTTGGCAAAAGCCCTGTCGATAGCTCGCCAGCCGATCAGACCTCCCCCGAGTGTCCCGACACTGCCGAGACTGCGCCGTGCAGCCTTGAGCTGGAACTGGCCCGCGCGCGCCTGATTTGTGGCCGTGCGAAAGCGGCAGTGATGACCATGTTCAGTGATGCCCGGATGGGCCGTGCGATGAACACCGAAGACGTCGATCTGCTGGTTGAAGAAATTTCCACGTCCGTGATGCGCCATCCCCACGCGCTCATCAGCCTGTCGCGCCTGAAGACGACCGATGAGTACACTTACATGCATTCGGTGGCGGTGTGCGCCTTGATGGTTGCGCTCGCGCGGCAGATGGATCTGGATGAAGACCAGGTGCGTGAAGCCGGCGTCGCCGGACTCATGCATGACGTCGGCAAAATGATGATCGACTCGGCCATTCTCAATAAGCCCGATCGCCTCACCTACGAAGAATACGAGACTATGAAACATCATCCTCAGGCCGGTCTGGAAATCCTCCAGAGCTGCGAGCGGGTGACCCAACTGGTGATGGACGTGTGCCTGCATCATCACGAAAAGGTCGACGGTAGCGGTTATCCCCACGGACTGAAGGGCGACGAGATCACCCTGCTGGCGAAAATGGGCGCGATCTGTGACGTGTATGACGCCGTGACGTCAGACCGGCCCTACAAGAAAGGTTGGGACGCTGCGCATTCAGTTCGCGAAATGGCGTCCTGGAAAGGCCACTTCGATGCGAAGGTGTTCCAGCACTTCGTAAAGACCGTCGGTATCTATCCCGTAGGCGCGTTGGTTCGCCTGAAAAGCGAGCGCCTGGGCGTGGTGGTCGAGCAGGATGAAAAATCCCTGCTGCACCCGAAAGTGAAAGTCTTTCTCTCCACCCGGACCCGCATGCCCTTCGAGCCGCAAGTCATCGATCTCGCCTGCTCCTCGGTACGAGACGGCATCCTCAAGTTCGAACTGGCTGAAGACTGGGGCCTCCTGGATGTGGCGAGCATGTGGGCCGGTCAGCCCGCGGCTTGAGTCTGGTGCCGCGCTGATCGGCGCGATTACGCTTTAGAGACTGGTCGCCGCCGGCCGGCGTCGCAACGGAATAAAGCCGACCTGCATACCAAAGGGCCTGAGCACGGCGTCGAGGGTCTGCACCGTCGGATTACCCTCGTCCTGCTCGATCTGGCGCAGTGTGCGCAGCGAGATTTTGCACATGCTCGCGAACTGCTCCTGGCGCAATCCCGTGATCTCGGTCCGCAGCCGTTTGACGGCAGCGCCCATCGAAACGGTGCCCTCCAACAACTGATCCCGAAGCTCGTCGAGGATGATGCCGCGCTGGCGTATTTCGTCGTTCATGGCAGGCCCATTGCGTCGTGCCATCGTCCCGACAGGTAGAGTTGGAGGGTCAGTTGCATGACGTGCTGCTCGGCATTTTAATGCCTAAACCTTAGGGCTGATGCGGAAAAGGCAGTTAAATGCCTAAAAAGGAGGCTTATGGACAAAAATCGGCATTTAAGTGCCGACCGATCAACCTAACAATCCCAGCTCTTGCGCCCGGGCCACCGCTTGGGTACGTCGTTCGACACCGAGTTTGCCGTTGATGTGGCTGGCGTGGGTTTTGACGGTGTGCAGGGAAATGAACAATCGCTCGCTGATTTCCTGATTGGAGCAACCTTGGGCGATCAGCTGCAGCACACTGAGTTCGCGGGCGCTGAGGTGGTCGCCGCCGTTGCAGACGGGCGGCTCACTGGTGACGCGCAGGCAAGGCAGTCCCTGGCCGGGCGCAGCTTCAGGGAGTTGCTGAAGCAGGTAATCGACCAGCCGGCATGAGGGTCGGTCATGCAGTTGCTTGCGCAGCCAGTCGGGATGACGACGGATCAGGCGCTGAAACGGTAGAACCGCCCCCCCGGTAGCGAGCAGAAGGCTCTGTTGAAACAGCTCATCGGCTTCAGACTGACGTGATGTGTCCAGCAACAACAAAATGTGCTGACTCAGTGCATTGAGGCCGAGCAGTCCTGCGCCAATGCGCTGGGCATACTCAACCAGACCGCTCAGCCGCGTCATCGCCTCATCGGTGCGACCCTGAATGTGGTCGAGCACCGCCCGTAGCGTTTCGATCTGCTGAGGCAATTGCGGTGAGCACTCGGGGGCGGCCGCGGGTTGGTGGCCGCCATAGGTCTGTCCCAGTCGCAGCAGCCAGGCGTCGGCCAGGTCGATACGACCCTGTGCCAGCCACAGCTCGCATTTGGCGAGGGTGATCATTGCCAGGTAATAAACCGGTGGCACGTCCCAGATGTGCATCAGCCGCTCGGCCTCGGCGAGCTCGGCGAACGCTTCGGCGTAGCGCCCTTCGCGCCCCTCCATTCCGGCAATCACGCAGTGGCCGATCAGCACGCTGATGTCACGGCAGGCCCGCGCCTCGGCCAGCCCGGCATTCAAGCGCTCGCGGCCTGCCTCCGGTTGAAGGACCTGCACCAGCAGATAACCTTCGTACAACGTCAGCCGCGCGCGCACGGCGTACAGCTTTTGGGAAGACAGACCCTTCAAACGCCGCAAGCCCTGGCGCACTTCCTCCATCGAGCGAAGGGTCTCGCCACGGGCCTGCAACGTGCGGGCGCGGTCGTAGTGCGCCAGCGCCTCAAACAACGGATTGGCCACCCGCTGCGCCAACTCCAGGGCGTCACGGTTCAGCGCCCGGGCGCGCCATAAGTCTCCATCGGCGATGGCCAGATTCGCCAGGGTCGACAGGCACAGCAAACGCTGGCCATAACGCTTGAGGGGCAGACTGACCAGCGCTTCGCTGCAATAACGCCGGGCTGTTTCACTGTCGCCGCGGCCTCGGGCGATGATCCCGCTCAGCGCCAGCCACTGCGCCAGCATCGAATTTTGCGCGGTCGCGGAAGGCGCCGGCAGAAACCGACTGAGGTGATTGCCCAACTCCTCGGCCGCGTCCAGCTGACACGCCAGGCCCAGAGCCCAGGCATACAGCACGATCAAACGCGGCGTGCTGACCAACAGGCTGTCAGGCAAGTCCATTTTCCAGCGCAGCAGCATGCCGACGTTTTGCTCGGCGAGCAGTTGTTCTTCGGACAGGTTCTGCACCAGATTGGCCGCCACATCCAGATGCCCCGCACGCAACGCCTGTTCAATGGCTTCGTCGAGCAGGCCCTGGTCGCTGAACCAGCGGCAGGCATTCAGATGCACGCGCCTTTGTTGCGGCGTGACACTGGGCCCGGCGCGCGCGCGCAGCAGATCCGAGAACAAATGGTGATAGCGAAACCAGCGGCCGTGCTCGTCCAGCGGGACGAGAAACACCTGATGCGCTTGCAGGTAACCGAGCATTTCGTCGCTGTCGTGACTGTCGCGCGCGGCGTTGCACAGGGCACCGCTGAAACGCTCCAGACAGGCGGTTTCATAGAGAAAAGCCTGAACGTCGGCCGGCAGGCAATCGATGACCTCTTCAAGAAGGTAATCACGGATCAGCCCTTCCCCGCCGTTGAGGCCCTGGGTCAGCGCGTTACTGCCCGCCTCGTTGGCCGCCAGCAGCCAGAATCGCAGGCCGGCCACCCAACCCTCACTGCGCTGCAGCAAGGCGTGCAGTGCTTCATCGCTCAAGCAATTGCGCTGCGTATCCAGCACCGCCAGAGACTCGTCGTCGGTCAGGCGCAGATCCTGCTCGGACAATTCCAGCAATTGACGGGACAGCCGCAGCCGCGCGAGGTGCCAGTTCGGCCTCTGGCGGCTGGTGACCATGATGTTCATGCCCGCAGGCAGGTGATTGAGGAGAAATTGCAGGCAGCGATCCAGCACCGGCCCCTGTACCAGGTGATAGTCGTCGAGCACCAGCAACAACGGCTTGCTCAACATCAGGTGCATCGCCAGTTCGTCCAGCAAACTGTCCAGCCACTCTTCGAAGGCAAAGGGCTGGTGGCGCTGACGCATCTTCAGAAGGCCGAGCGCCTGGCCGCCGAGCAGAGGGAAGAATTGCTGGAGACCGCAGAGAAGACGTTCGAGAAACCGGCCCGGGTCGCTGTCCCGTTGGCTCAGACCCAGCCAGAGGTTCTGCCACTGATCGGGCAGGCTTTCGCAGAACTCCACCGCCAGTGAGCTTTTGCCGAAACCGGCCGGCGCGCTGATCAGCAAGAGACGCCCGGAAAGACCCGCACCCAGCCGCTCGCACAATCGAGGTCTCGATACATAACCTTCAGGCAGGGGCGGACGGAAGAAACGACCTTCCAACGCAGTGACGGCGTGATTTGCGAATCCTTGCAAACGCGACAGATCAGTCATGGCCGGCTCTTGTTGGAGTGCTTGTTGTTCGGCGTTCAGATGTCGGGAGACTAGCGGCTATATGGAACCTTTTGAACATTGTTAGACGAAAGACTGTAATAAAACGTATCCGATCAACAGGGCGAATGTTGGTTTATATGTCTGGGATGGTACGTTCACCGCCCTGTGAAGGACGCGGCGCATAGCAAAGGACCGCTGCGCAGGTCGCCTGACGGCGGGAACCTGCCAGCGCAAGCGCAGGCAAAAAAAAACACCCCGAACCGTCGGGGTGTTTCCTTTCTGCTCTATGGGGTTCAGCCATAGGGTGAAGCAGCGGAGGACTTCAGTGCGCTGCAGCTGTGATCAACGTTGCACGCTCCCCGCTTGTTCGGTCAGCCGTTAGCGCACACCTTCCTGGCGTAGCGCGTTGGGCTGGAAGTCGCTGACGGTGGCAGTAAAGCCGAAGTCATAGGCTTTTTTCTCTTCGTTCTTCATGCCCAGCGCCAGGTAGCGGCCTGATTGCAGGTCGTACAGGGCTTCGAGGGCATACCACGGCACTTGTTTGTCGTAGTAGTTTTCGGCGTGGGCTTCGGCCACGCGCCACAGCTGGCCGCGACCGTCGTAGTGATCGATGACCGCAGCCTGCCAGGTGTCTTCGTCGATGAAGAAGTCACGTTTGGCGTAGATGTGACGCTGGCCTTCTTTCAGCGTGGCGGTCACGTGCCAGACGCGACGCAGTTCATAGCGCGCCAAGTCCTGATTGATGTGGCCGGCCTTGATGATGTCGGTGTATTTCAACTTCGGATCGTCGAGCTTGTAACTGTCGGACGCGATGTACATCTCCTGTTTGCCGATCAGTTTCCAGTCGTAGCGGTCGGGCGCGCCGTTGAACATGTCGAGGTTGTCGGAGGTACGCAGGCCGTCGGCGGCGGTGCCCGGTCCGTCATAAGACACTTGCGGGGCACGGCGTACGCGACGCTGCCCGGCGTTGTAGACCCACGCCGCACGCGGCTCTTTGACCTGATCGAGGGTTTCATGGACCAGCAGCACGGAACCCGCCAGACGGGCCGGCGCCGTCACTTCCTGCTTGAAGTAGAACAGGATGTTGCCCGGGTTCTTCGGATCGAAATCCTTCATTTTGTCGCGGAAGACGAACTCGTCGTGGAAATACACCGGGTTGAACGAGCCGTTGGTTTGTGGCGTGGCTTGGGTGACCAGGCGCGAGACGCTGCCGCCGCGATAACGGGTGATGTGGTTCCAGATCACCTCCAGGCCGTCTTTCGGAATCGGGAACGGCACCGCGGTTTCGAAATTCTCCAGACCGTTGCCGCCGCCCACCAGCTTGGTGTTGGTGGCGTTTTTCTTGATGGCGGCGAACACGTCAGCGGGCACGGTCGCGCCACGGTGGGACGGGTAAACCGGCATCTTGTAGGTGTCCGGGTAACGCTTGAACATCGCGTACTGACCCGGGGCGAGTTTGTCCTTGTACTGATCCACGTTCTGCGCCGTGATGGTGAACTGCGCTTTTTCGTTGGCGTACGGGTTGGCCAGGAAACCTTTGTCGTCCACGGCGCCGGCATTGGTCGGCATCGGACTCCAGGCCGGAATGGTATTGGCAGCGTTGCCGGCTTTTTCCGCGCCCATCGGCGTCAGCGTGGTGCCCAGCTTGGCGGCCTCGGCGTCGGACACCGCAGCCATCACGCTGGTCGCCAACAACGACAGCCCCAACACGCCCACCTGCAACAGACCCTTCGTGATTTTCATTTTCATCATTGTCCTTAGAAGTTCATGCCGAAGCTGAGCGCTACGAAGTCGCGGTCGTCCACGGTGGTGTACTTGCCGTCGAAGAAGTTGGTGTAGGAAAGGTTGGCGGTGTAGGTGTTCTGGTACTCGGCGTCGAGGCCCAGACTCACGGCTTTGCGACCTTCCTCGAAGTTGCCGCCAGGGCCCGGCGAGTAGCCGTCGACGTCGTGGGACCAGGCCACGCTCGGACGCAGGTTCACACCGGCGAAGACGTTGTTGTAATCCCAGATGGCGCGGGCGCGGTAACCCCACGAATCGGTGGTAGTGAAGCCATCGTTTTCGCAGTAGCGGCTGAGGTTATTCTGAGCCGCAGTGCCCAGGGTGCTGGCGTTGAGGGTCTGGCACTGACCACCCGGCAGCGGACCTGGGCCGTAGCTCGGGTCGCGGCCATAACGCAGTTTCGATGTGCTTTCCAGACCGCCGACGTGGGTCCAGCCCACCTCACCCACTACGGTCAGACGTTCGGCGCCCATCACTTGGTCGAAGAAGTGAGTGAAGGTGGTCTGCGCCTGGCTGATTTCCTTGCGGCGATAGCCTTTCTGGTCCTGGCCGGGCGCGCCCTGCAGCAGCGACACGTTCGAGTTCAGCGGCGACAGGCCGGAATACAGAATGTCAGTGGTGTTCAACTGCACCGGTGCGTTCGGGCGATAGCTGATCTCACCGCTCCACGCCGTACCAGTAGGCAGGGTGGTGGAGAAGCTCAGGCCGAACAGGTGGATGTCTTCCGGGTATTCAACGTAGTAGCTGGAGTTGCCGGCGACCACGACGGGCAACAGTGTGGGCGCGAGTGCCGCCGCAACGCCCCGGGGAACGCCATTGGCCGCCAGACCGCCCACCAGACCCGCTGCGCTGTAGGCGCTGGCGGGTCCGCCCTTGCCGCTGAAGATCGGCAGACGGCTATGGTAGTTCATGTAATAGGCGCCGAACTCGGTGTCCAGCGGCTCGAAGTTGTAGTGCATGGCCAAGCCATACTGGCCACTGTCCCGGGCATCGCGATCAGGGCCGCGGGCAACCACGGCACCCTCGTCAGGATTGCCGAAGCTCACACCGCGCGCAGCGAGCGTGTTCTGGACGGGGCCGCGCAATGCGGCAGGCAGAGCCGCATTGAGGCTGTTTCGGGTACGCAGTACGGCGAGGTTGCTGTTGCAGCCGTCCGCGATCACGTCCGGTTGCGAGAAGAAGGTGCCGCAGTTGTCGACAACGGTCTGGTCCCATTCCAGCTGGTAAAAGCCTTCTGCCGACAGGTTCTCGGTCAGGCTTTGCGACAGGTAGAACATGTTGACCGGAATCAGGCCTTCCTTGATTTCCGAGCCAGGACGACGGAATGCAGACACGTCGACCGGGTTGATGCTGTTGATGCCACCCTGGATGAAGGTGCTTTCACCCCAACTGACCACTTGCTTGCCCAGACGCACCGAACCCGGCTCATCGGCAATGGAATAGTTGTGATAGACGAATGCGTCGAGCAGCTCGAAACCTGAGGATTTGGCGCCTTCCTTGCGGCCGGAATCGCTGATGTCCTTGAAGTCGCGGCTTTCGTCCTTGAGCTCGAAGTCGTACCAGTATTTGCCCCGCAGGAACACACCGGTGTCGCCGTACTTCAGTTCAAGATCGTGGATGCCCTTGAATATCTTCGAAAACGTTTCACCGCTCTTGAAGTTCAAGTGACCGTCGTCGGAGGTTTGCGAAAGACCGTGACCGCCGTTGTTGGAGCCGATCAGGTTCTTGTTGGCATTCTGGGTGGACCAGCTTGCCCCCACAGAGAGCGACGAGTCGAAGTTGCCTTCGATTTCTCCGATATTGAAACTGACGCCGAATGCAGGGCCGGCGAGCGTGGAAGCGAGGCTGACGGCCAGGGGCAATTTAGCCCGGCGCCAGAACTGGTTTGCTGATGTCATCGACGCTACTCCATGTGCTTTTATTTTTATGGCAGTGGGTGCTTCCGGAAACGACTCAGGCGGACGGGCCGCAGTGCCTGGGTGTCAACGCCGATCGGGCAGCCAAACAACTGCGAAACGATCAGTGCGCCTTTACTCCGGTACCTACCTACTGCCGACTATAGCCAGCAGGTGCTGCTGCTTGATCCCTCTAAAGTGTGATTTACAGCGCCAACGCCTCTGGCACGCCGACTCCAGAGTGGCAAATCACAACGCAGGGGGAGCATGGCTGAAAAAAGAGAATTGGCAAGGAAGACGCCGGAGTAGAGCCTTCGCGGCACATTCTCAGGGTTATTAACCGATGAAAACAGCCGCGAAGAAAACCGTCAGAGCGTGGAGAGGAAAGCGCTGTTACTGCCCTGCCATTCGAGGATGTTCTGGCGGATCTGCTTCTTGTCCAGCTTGCCGACACTGGTCTTGGGAATTTCGGTAACAAGGGCAATCTGGCTGGGGATAGCCCACTTGTTAATGTGCCCCTGCTCCACAAACGGCTTGAGATGTTCCTTCAGCGTCTTTGCATCGAGAACGTGACCTTCGCGGGCGACCAGCAGCGCAAACGGGCGCTCGCCCCACTGCGGATCAGCGATGCCGACGACAGCCACTTCACGGACACCGGGATGACGACTGCAGAGATCCTCCAGTTGCAGCGAAGACACCCATTCGCCGCCGGTCTTGATGACGTCCTTGATGCGGTCACGAATGTCGATCCCGCCCATGCTGTCCAGCGTCGCCACGTCGCCGGTGTGCAGCCAGCCGCCGGCCCACAGTTCAGCGCCCTTCTCCGGCTCGCGGTAATACCCTTCACTCAGCCACGGTGCGCGCAGCACCAGTTCACCCTGGGTCTCGCCGTCGGAAGGCAGGAAATTGCCCTCGCCATCGACAATCGCCGCCTCAACCAGCACGCCCGGCGCGCCGGCCTTGATTCGGTAAGCAGTGCGTTCGTCCTCACTGGCGGCCATCAGGTCGTCGTTCAAGTGCGCCACCGACACCAACGGCCCGGTCTCGGACATGCCGTAGGCCGCCGACAGCTGAATGCCCTTGGCCTTGGCTGCCTCGTACAGCGAACGATTGAGCGAGCTGCCGCCGATGATGATGTGCCAGCCGGTGAAATCCATGTTCTGGGCGGCTTTGGCGTTGAGGACCATTTGCATGATGGTGGGCACGCAGTGGGAAAACGTGACCTTCTCTTTTTGCCAGAGCTCTACCAGCAACTCGGGGTCGTAACGACCGGGATACACCTGTTTCGCACCCAGCATAGTTGCGGCATACGGCACGCCCCACGCATGAACGTGGAACATCGGCGTGATCGGCATGTAAACCTTGTCGCCGCCCAGAATGCCTTCGACGCTGCCCATGATCGTCGCGACGGCCATGGTGTGCAGCACGAGCTGGCGATGGGTGAAATACACCCCCTTTGGGTTGCCCGTCGTGCCGGTGGTGTAGAACGTGGTCGCCACCGAGTTCTCGTCGAAATCCTCGAACTGATAGTGCGGGCTCGCCGCCGCCAACAACGCTTCGTACTCACCGACGAGGTTGGGCAGGTCGGCGGTAGCGCCATCGGTGTCGGTCAGTAACAGTGTTTTTTCAACCGTCGTCAGTTGCCCGGCCATGGCGTTGTAGAGGGGTACAAACTCACTGTTGACCAGCACGACCTTGTCTTCGGCGTGGTTCATGGTGAACAGGATCTGCTCGGGCGAAAGCCGGACGTTGATGGTGTGGATCACCGCACCAATCATCGGGATGGCGAACATGCATTCCAGGTAACGATGGCTGTCCCAGTCCATCACCGCGACGGTGTCACCCGCCTTCACCCCCGCCGCCGTCAGCGCACCGGCCAGCCGGCAGATGCGCTCGTTGAGCATTTGATACGAATAGCGCGAATGGTCCCGGTAAACGATTTCACGGGTTTTCTCGTAGCGTACGCCGGACAGCAGCAGTCGCTTGATCAACAGAGGGTACTGGTACGCCCCTTCGGCGGGCGGAATCACGCGGGTGTGCAGCATAGGAATCCCTTTTCACGGTGCAGGTGCGGGCTTGAAAATATGCACTGTAGGGGCTTGGCGCGTCGATCGGATCAGCCGAAGGGATGAATCGTGCGTCGGAAACGGTGCAGCCCCTGCACCATCTACTAACGCAAAAATCAGAGGGTCGGAGCTAACGCGGATCGAAACTGTAGAAGTGAGCTTGCTCGCGATCTGGCGCGCAGCGGCAGCAAACCGGTGCATGCGGTGTGTCAGGTATAACCGAGGCGTCCTGTTTGACGACTGCTGCGCAGCCGATCGCGGGCAAGCGCGCTCCTACATTGATCGTCGTCTGGCGCCGAATGTGCGCACGGCGATACGCGATACATGGCGCCGGGCGAATTCCTCGGACGCTGCGAAAAGTGTAGGAGCGCGCTTGCCCGCGATCTGGCGCGCAGCGGCAGCAGACCGGTGCATGCGGTGTGTCAGGTATAACCGAGGCGTCCTGTTTGACGACTGCTGCGCAGCCGATCGCGGGCAAGCGCGCTCCTACATTGATCGTCGTCTGGCGCCGAATGTGCGCACGGCGATACGCGGTTCGTGGTCCGGGGCGAATTCCTCGGACGCTGCGAAAAGTGTAGGAGCGCGCTTGCCCGCGATCGGGCGCGTAGCGACAACAGACCGGTGCATGCGGTGTGTCAGGTATAACCGAGGCGTCCTGTTTGACGACTGCTGCGCAGCCGGTCGCGAGCAAGCTCACTCCTACATTGGGCGTCGTCTGGCGCGGAATGTGGGTACGGCGATCCGCGGTACATGGCCCCGGGCGAATTCCTCGGACGGTGAACAAACTGTAGGAGTGAGCTTGCTCGCGATCTGGCGCTTCTGATCACGCCGCCGCCCACCTCGATTTGCATTCTGTAACGCCCAATCAATGCATCTCCGTCAACGCCAGCTTCAAACCCAGCGCCACCAGCACGCCACCCATCGCCCGATCAAACCAATGGCCCATTCGCGCAAAGCCCGCGCGAATCCGAGGCTGGCTGAACAGGCGTGCGACCAGGCAAAACCACGCGCCGGTCGCGAATGCCAGGTAAACCCCGTAGCCGGCCTGAACCAGCATCGGCGTGTGCGGGTTGATCACGACGGTGAACAGCGACAGGAAAAACAGCGTCGCCTTAGGGTTCAGCCCGTTGGTGACGAACCCGGCCGTAAAGGCGCCCCGCGCGGTGCGCTCGCCCTTGGCGATGTCCACGGGCGCATCCGATGCGCTGGCAGGTTTGGCGCGCAGTGCTTTGATGCCGATGTAAATCAGGTAAGCCGCTGCCGCCCATTTCAAGGCATTGAACAGGACAATGGACTGCGAAACGATCAAGCCGATCCCCAGCAGCGAATAGCCGACGTGCAGGAAAATCGCGGTCCCCACGCCCATGGCCGTATAGGTGCCGGCCTTGCGCCCGTGGGTCACACTTTCGCGCACCACGACAGCGAAATCCGGACCGGGGCTGGCGACGGCCAGCAGGTGAATCAGCGCAACGGTTAAAAATTCGGGCCAGTACATAGAAGTTCTCCAGGCGTTATGGCGAGCGGCAGGCTCTGGTAGGCTCGTCACATTACCCTTCCCACCCACCGAGCAAAAGGTACAGCTGATGCCCAGTCAACGCCGAGCAGTTTTTCTGGATCACACCTCTCTGGATCTGGGGGATCTCGACCTCGCGCCGTGGCGTGAAACCTTCAGCGAACTGGTGCTGCATTCGAGCACCACAGCCGAACAGGTGGCCGAGCGTCTGAAGGACGCCGAAGTGGCGATTTCCAACAAGATCATGATCGATGCCGCCACGTTCGCCGCGTGCCCGAATCTAAAACTGGTACTGGTGACGGCCACCGGCGTCAACAATGTCGACCTCGACGCAGCGCGCAAACATGGCGTGGTGGTCAGCAATTGTCAGGGCTACGGCACCCCTTCCGTGGCCCAGCACACGCTGATGTTGCTGCTGGCGATGGCCACCCGCTTGCCTGACTACCAACAAGCGATCCACCAAGGCCAGTGGCAAAAATCGAAGCAGTTCTGCTTGCTGGACTTCCCCATTGTCGAGCTGGAAGGCAAGACGCTGGGGCTGCTGGGCCATGGCGAGCTGGGCGGCGCGGTCGCGAAGCTGGCCGAAGCCTTCGGCATGCGCGTGCTGTCGGGTCAGATTCCCGGTCGTCCTGCCCGCCCTGATCGCGTGCCACTGAATGAGCTGCTGCCTCAGGTCGACGCCCTCACCCTGCACTGCCCGCTCAACGAGCACACTCGGGACATGATTGGCGCGCACGAGTTGAGCTTGCTCAAACCCAAAGCCTTCATCGTCAACACCGCGCGGGGCGGCTTGATCAACGAGCAGGCACTGGCCGATGCCCTGCGCAACGGTCATCTCGGCGGCGCGGCCACCGACGTGCTGACGGTTGAGCCACCGGTCAACGGCAATCCGCTGCTGTCGGGCGATATTCCGCGATTGATCATCACGCCCCACAGCGCATGGGGCAGCCAGGAAGCGCGGCAGCGCATCGTCGGCCAGATCAACGAAAACGCTTTGGCGTTTTATGAAGGCAAGCCGGTCCGGGTCGTCAGCTGACACGTCGCTTTTCGCAGGCTCGCCACTCCGCCGCACAGTGCGAGTGCGCGGCGTGGCAAGCCTGTTAAACTTCGCCCCTTTTTTCGAGGAGCCGATGATGGACCCGCGCAGTGAAGTGTTACTCCGGCAGGCCGATTTGTTTCAGGGTTCCTTGCTGCTGACCGGTCTCCCTGCCGACGACTTGCTGAGCACGCTGCCCAATGCGCGCGGCTGGAGCTGGCACGCTGGCGACTTCGACACCCTCGGTACGCGGTTTCCCGAGCGCGTGCACTTCGGCACCGAAGCACCGGCCGAACCCTTTGAAGCGGCGGTGCTGTTTTTGCCAAAGGCCCGCGACCTCGCCGATTACCTCATCAACGCGCTCGCTTCGCGTCTGGCCGGACGTGAGTTGTTTCTGGTCGGCGAAAAACGCGGCGGCATCGAAGCCGCCGCCCGCCAGCTGAGCCCTTTCGGGCGAACCCGCAAACTCGACAGCGCCCGCCATTGCCAGCTCTGGCAAGTCACCGTCGAAACGCCTCCGCCAGCCGTTGAACTCGATAGCCTGGCCAAACGCTTCGACATTGAAATCGAAGGCGGCGCGTTGAAGGTGGTGAGTCTGCCAGGCGTGTTCAGCCACGGCCGTCTGGACCGGGGTTCGGCGCTGCTGCTGGAAAACATCGACCGCCTTCCCACCGGACATTTGCTCGATTTCGGCTGTGGCGCGGGCGTTCTCGGCGCAGCGGTCAAACGCCGTTATCCCGAAACGAGTGTGACGATGCTGGATGTCGATGCGTTCGCCACCGCCAGCAGCCGCATGACCCTGGCTGCCAATGGCCTCGAAGCCGACGTGCTGACGGGCAACGGAATCGATGCCGCACCGAACGACCTGGACGTGATTCTGACCAATCCGCCATTCCATACCGGCGTCCATACCGACTACGCGGCAACCGAGAACCTGCTGAAAAAAGCACGAGAACATCTGAGAAAAGGCGGCGAACTGCGTCTGGTTGCCAACAGCTTCCTGCGCTATCAGCCGATCATCGAGTCGCATCTGGGGCCGTGCGCGATCATGGCCGAGGGTCAGGGTTTCCGGATTTACCGTGCGAAACGTGCGTGATAATTAGCGCTTGCCGAACGGCAAACGGCTAGGCAGAATCCGCACCGTCCTAGGGGAGTAGTCTCCCACGAGCGCCATGCTCGTCCGGCACGCATCAACATACTTGGTCCTCAGACCATGGTGCGTGCGACCCCAGATCCGCTCAGACGGATCGGTGGTTTGACAAGACCTATGACACGAACATCCTGACCCGGGGCGGGGAGGTTGTACGTGTCATAGCCGTGTTGACCCGCCCCTTAGGAAAACCCTGATGCTGGAATCCCTGTTGGTCCCCACCGCTGTCGTCGCACTGGCTGAAATCGGTGACAAGACCCAACTCCTCGCGCTCGTTCTCGCCGCTCGCTTCCGCAAGCCCTGGCCCATCATTGCCGGGATTGTCGCCGCCACGCTGGCCAACCACGCCGCAGCCGGCGCCGTTGGCGCATGGTTCAGCAGCTACCTTTCGGACGCCGTCCTGCACTGGATCCTGGCCGCCAGCTTTACCGCCACGGCGCTGTGGACGCTGGTTCCGGACAAGCTGGACGACGATGAAGCCAGTACCAGTCGCAAGTTCGGCCCCTTCCTGACCACGCTGATCGCGTTCTTCATCGCAGAAATCGGCGACAAGACGCAGATCGCGACCGTCATGCTGGCGGCGCAATACCCAAGCTTGTGGCTGGTAATCCTCGGTACGACGCTGGGCATGTTGCTGGCCAATGTGCCGGTGGTGTTGGCGGGGAATTTCGCTGCGGAGAAACTGCCACTGACGCTGATTCGCCGTCTGGCCGCAGGTGCGTTTTTCATTCTGGCGATCGTTGCGGTGTACAAGGCGATGCAGATCAGCGGCTGGGTGTAGTCACAGACCCCATGCCCTTGCAGGAGTGAGCTGGCTCGCGATGCTCTTCAATCGCTCCGCAGATACGCGGCGACCGTTCGAGGATCGCGAGCAAGCTCACTCCTACAGCGTTTCATGCACCCACCCGCTCCGAAAAACGCCGCGCCAGCTCACCTATCGGCGTCAGGCGCTGATCAACCCTTCGGCGCCTGCTGATACAACGGCATCACTTTCGGAATAGCCGCCTGCAGCGAGGCGATCCGGTTGGACGAGGCCGGGTGGGTGCTCATGAATTCAGGCTGCGAAGCGCCGCCTTGGGCTTCCATCTTCTGCCACAGCGTGATCGCGGCGTTCGGGTTGTAACCGGCGCGAGCCGCGAGTTCGAGGCCCAGAAGGTCTGCTTCGTTTTCATTGGCCCGACTGTTCGGCAGCGTCAGGCTGTAATCGACCACGGTATCGGCCAACGCCAGACTGTCCTGGCCCAACCCCAACAATGCACCGGCGCCCTGCTTCGCCATCTGCACGCCGTAGGCCTTGGACATGGCTTCACGGCCGTGTTCGCGCAAGGCGTGGGCGATTTCGTGGCCCATGACTGCCGCCAGCTCGTCATCGCTGAGCTTCAGCGTATCGATCAGGCCGCTGTACACGATGATCTTGCCGCCGGGACCGCAGTTGGCGTTCAGCTCATCGCTCTTGATCAGGTTCACATCCCACTGCCACTGCGCCGCGTCGGGCCGCAACTTCGGCGCCTGGGCGATCAGACGCTTGGCGATGGCCTGGACGCGCTTGCCCTCGGCGCTGCTGTTGTCGAGCACGCCTTTGGACGTGGCTTCGCTGACCGTCTGCTGATAGGACTGGGCGTACATCTTGTTGACTTCGTCAGTCGACAGCATGCTGAACATGTATTGCTTGCGTTCGACACCCACCGAATCGCCGGTGGTGGTATTGACCGCCTGACACCCGGCAACCAGCAAAGCTGCCGTCACGCCACAAAGAGCAAAAATCCTGCGCATTTCGTATCTCCATTGAAACAATCGCGCCATCCTAGGCAATACGCAGGCCGAGCACCAGATGCCAGCCGTCTGCCTTGTGAAATGGCTCAGGAAAACGTGCCTGTGTAACAGCAAAGAAATAATGGGATCGCGGTTCATACCGGGCAAGACACCCCTACAACGGCGTCAGGCATTCCGGCGCGTTGAGCTTCGGATCATTCGCAAGATTGGCCAGCGGTCGTTCGCGCAGTTGCGTCTGCGGGGCGGCGAGCATCGCTTGCAAGGTGATCAGCGGGCAATCCGGGTCAAGCCAGGCGCGCTGCCCTTCTTCGTCGAGAATCAACGGTCGACGCTGATTCATGGCGGACTGCGTGACCACAGCAACGCTCAGGTAGGTGTGGCCTTCAACGGGATAGGCTTCCCAGATCGCCGCGAAGTACAGCGTCGACCCTTCGGCCGGCGTGAGCCAGAACGGCCGTTTGCGCACGCTGCCACGCCATTCATAGAAACCGTTGGCCGGCAGCAGGCAGCGTCGCTCCCGAAAAGCCTGCTTGAACATCGGCTGCTCGGCCACGGTCTCGGCCCGGGCATGGGCCGGCGTGCGCGACATGTCGGTCAGCCAGGGCGGGGTCAGCCCCCAGCGTGCCCTCGCCACCTCGCGTCCGCGCTCGACGCCCTCCTCCACCTCGCCCGGCGCTGCCCGGACCATCAAAACAGAAGCGGCAGGAGAAATATTCCACTGCGCTTGCTGGTCGCTCGGAAATCCGGGCAGGGCCGCAAAGGCAGGCGACCAACGAAACAGCGCATAACGTCCACACATGGGTTCAGCACAACTCTTTTTGAAAGCGAATGAGGCGCGCGCGAACGGGATTCAGCACAGCAACACATCGGGGTAGCTGTCCGGCTCGTCACCGGGCAGCGGAAAGGCGGCATTGTACTCGGTGATCAGCTGACGCGCCCGCTCGGCCTGGTCGTCACCGACCGTCAGGCCCAACAACCCGAACGCTGGCAAATCCCCAACGGCGCCCAGCAGATGACGCCCGGTGATGTGGGACTCGATGCCTTCACTGGCAAGCATGGCCTGCAACAGCTCGCCTTCCATCAGGTGTTCGGGCTCGTAAATCTTGCGCATCACTCGTTCTCGCTGCGGACGTCCAGCGTCCACTCTTCCCCATCAGTCTGCAGACTGAAGATGATCGGCCGGCAGCAGACGGGGCAATCCTCAATGTAGGTCTGATCGCCGCCGGACAGATCCAGCACCGCTTCGACCGGTTCGCCGCAATAAGGGCAGTCGTAATCCTGTATTTCCTGCATCGCAGTCTCCGGGCCCAGTTTTGCGTATAATCGCCGACTTGTTTGCGGGTCGAGCTTTATTCCTCAGCATCCGGGCATCAGCCTGAGTCGACATCTAGAGCGAAGCTGCCTTGTTACGCGGCCGCCGCCCAGGCATCACGCCTGTGGTGTCGTGACTCGCTGCTGCATCCGGACTCGACCTCCTTTACCTTAGCCGTTTCCGACAAGAGAGCATGATGGGCGAATTCGATGCCATCCGACCGTACGACGACTCCGAAGTAAAAGCCGTGCTTGATCGGCTGCTGGGCGACAAGGCGTTCCTCGCGATCCTCACGCATTTCCGATTTCCGCGCCTGGCCGGCTCCCTCGGCTGGATCCTGCAACCGGCCATCGCGCGCAAGCTGCGTCGCCAGTTCGCCGGCATCGACACCGTCGCGGCCCTGCAGGACAAGGTCGAGTATTACGTCGATCACACCATCGAACGCGCCACTGACGGTGTCACCTACACCGGCGTCGAGCAGTTCAAGTCGGGAGTTGCGTACCTGTTTCTGGCCAACCACCGCGACATCGTGATGGACCCGGCTTTCGTCAATTACGCGGTCTACCACGCGGGCCTGCCAACGCCACGCATCGCCATTGGCGACAACCTGCTGCAGAAGCCTTTCGTCAGCGACCTGATGCGCCTGAACAAGAGCTTCATCGTGCACCGCTCGATCACCGGGCGTCGCGAGAAGATGGCGGCCTACCAATTACTGTCGGCGTACATCAATCATTCCATCCGCCATGACTGCCAGTCGATCTGGATCGCCCAGGCTGAGGGCCGCGCCAAAGACGGCGACGACCGCACCGAATCGGCCATCCTCAAGATGTTCCACATGAGCCGCAAGGATGAGCCGTTTGGCGAAGTCATTCAGTCGTTGAACCTGACCCCGGTGTCGATCAGCTATGAGTACGACCCGTGCGATCATGCCAAGGCGCGGGAGCTGTACATCCGCGCCACCACTGGCGGCTACACGAAAGTGCCGGGTGAGGACGATGTCAGCATTGCGCTGGGGATCACCGGCTACAAAGGCCGCGTGCACGTGAACTTTGCCCCGCCAATCACTGAGCTGTTCGAGGACACCAAACAGCTGGCCATCGAAATGGACCGGCAGATCCTCGGCGGCTATCGACTGTTCCCGGCGCACTACCTGGCATACGCGCAGTGGGCCGACGCCGAGCCGGCGCTCCAGGTGCCGAACGCGGCTCAAGTGTTCCCGGCAGACGAACTGGAACGCGCTCAAGAGGAATGGCAGCGCCGTCTCAATGGCTGCCCGGCCGAGCACCGTCCGTTTCTGATTCAGCAATACGCCATGCCGGTACGCAATCAGTACCGGGTGAAGGCCGGGTTGCCGCTTTAAGGCCCCCTTCCCTTCCACAAATAAACGGCGCTCTCAAGGCGCCGTTTTTTGTTGTGCGCCCTCCATTGGTTGTCGAGACCGGCCTTCACAAATGTGTCACTGCTGACACACTCAAGCGTAAGACTTGCTCGTTAAGGTCGTCGCCTATCCAAACGAGTGAAGGCGTACGCTATGCGATCCAGCAAACCGGTTGCCCATGTCATGGTGTCTTCCCTGGTACTTTCAGTGCTCGCCGTGTCGGTTCAGGCCGCGAGCCGTGCGGGAGACGACACCATCAACGGCGTCGACCTGCTTTCCGGCTTTGACACCTTGTGGACGACCGGCGCGACCTGGGACACGGGTACACCGACCGCCCTGGGTCAAAGCTTGCTAAGGCGCAATCTGCAAATCGTGGTCGACCGCGCCAACACTCGCACCCTCGCCCAGGAAACCGCCGCCTACTTCGATGACCGCCGTGACCAGAGCTACAGCGCCATCAGCGGCCTCGGCTCGTTGAGCGCTGCTTATAAGGCAGGCGCCGGCGCCTTCACGACCATCACGCAGTTCGACGACAGCAACAAAACCGTCAGATACGACGACAAAGGCAACGGTGCAGGCAGTTCGTCTTCGGCGCTGGGCAAAGTCGTCGACCTGGTCAGCGCGGTACGCAACGATGCCTCCACCACGCCCGCCAAATCCCACTATTTGTACCCAAGGCCATGGCGGCAAAGCCTGGACGGTCAGAGCCTGGAATTCGTGGTGGCGCCCTCCCTGCGCCCGGCGGAAAGCACCACGCCCGCCAGCGACTCGGGTTTCCCCAGCGGCCATACCAACGCCGCGTACCTGTCTTCATACGCGCTTGCCTACGCCATTCCCGAGCGTTTCAGCGAGTTGATGCTGCGTGCCTCGGAAATTGGCGACAACCGTATTGAAGCCGGCATGCATTCGCCGTTCGACGTGATGGGTGGGCGCATCACCGCCACCTATTTCGCCATCGACAACCTCTCCAACCCGGCCAACGCCCAACTGCGCGCCGATGCGCGCGCGCAGGCACTGAGCTATTTCACCGCGCAATGTGGCGGCGACGTCAACAACTGCATGGCGAGCATTGACCCGGCCACCGATCGCACGTCTCAACATGCTCAGGACAAAGCGCTGTTCACCTCGCGCATGACCTACGGCTTCGATCCGGTGGGCCCGACCAACCTGGCCGCCGTGGTGCCGACCAACGCCGAAGTGCTGCTGGAAACCCGCTTCCCGTATCTGGACGCCAGTCAGCGCCGCGAGATACTGGCGACCACCGAGATTTCGTCCGGCTATGCGGTGATCGACCAGTCGGGAGGCTATGGACGCTTGAACCTGTACGCAGCCGGCGACGGTTATGCGGCATTCAATTCCAACGTCACGGTCAACATGGACGCCAGCCTTGGCGGCTACAACGCCATCGACGCCTGGCGCAACGATATCAGCGGCAGCGGCGGGCTGATCAAGAACGGCAGCGGCAATCTGATGCTGACCGGCAACAACACTTACTCGGGCGGCACCGTGATCAACGGTGGCGTGCTGACCGGCCACGCCAAGGCGTTCGGCAGCGGAACGATCACCGACAACGCGACGCTGGTGGTCGATCAGTCAACCAACGACACCTTGGCCAACACCCTGACGGGCAACGGTGCGTTGATCAAACGTGGCATCGGCTCGCTGAACCTGACCGGCAACAACAGCCTGTCCGGCGCCACGACGGTGCAAGCGGGCCGGCTGGCGGTCAATGGCAACCTGGGCAACTCCATCGTCAGCGTGCAGCAAGGCGCAACGCTGGGTGGCAACGGCACCGTCGGCGGCATCAATGTCGCCCAGGGCGGCGTGGTGGCACCGGGCAATTCGGTCGGGCAACTGAACGTCAACGGTGACGTGAACCTCGCTCAGGGCTCGACTTACCAGATTGAATCAGACGCCAGCGGCAAAGCCGACCGCATCGTCGCCAGCGGCCGTGCAACCATTAACAACAGCACCATCTCGCTGGTTGAAGGCGGTAACTGGCTCGCCGCAAGCCATTACTCGATTCTTTCGTCAGCCGGTGGCGTCGCGGGTGCGTTTGCCAATGTGCAAACCAACTTCGCGTTTCTCACACCGACGCTGAACTACACGGCAACCGATGTCGGGCTGACGCTGGATCGGAACGCGCAAACCTTCGCCAGCCTGGCGACGACCCGCAATGCCAGAGCCGTCGCTCAGGGGCTGGACAGCGCCGGGGGCGGCAACACGCTCTGGCGTCAGGTGGTGCAAGACGACGCCTCGACCGCACAGGCCACGTTCAAGGCGCTGTCCAACGAACTGCACGCGTCGACCCAGTCCGCACTGATCGAAGACAGCCGATTGGTGCGCAACGCGGTGAACGATCGTTTGCAGCAAGCGCAGTCGGCACCGGCACTTCGCGGCACGACGCAAACCCTCGCCGGTGACGACTCCCGTGGCGTGGTGTGGACTCAGGCCATCGGTGCGACCGGCAAAACCGACAGCACCGGTGATGTGTCGGGCCTCGACACGCACACCAGCGGCTTGCTGTTCGGCGCTGACGTACCGCTCGACGAGACCTGGCGCGTGGGTGCGCTGGCCGGTTTCAGCAACAGCAGCTTCGACCTGCGCCATGCCTCCGGCTCCACTGACAGCGACAACTACCATCTGGGCGTCTATGCGGGCGCCAAGTGGGGCCAACTGGGCCTGCGCCTCGGCGCGGTCCGCACCTGGCACGAGCTGACGGCCAAGCGCACGCTGGACTTGCCGGGTGCTTCCGAGCGTTTCAAGGAAGATTACAACGCGGCGACCAATCAGGTATTTGGCGAACTGGGTTACGCCATCGAGCTGGGCAACGCGCAGCTTGAACCCTTCGCCAACCTCGCCCATGTGCGACTGGACACCGATTCATTCGACGAGAACAGCAACGCGATCAGGCTGGAGAACAAGTCTCAGGACAACAACATCACCTTCAGCACCCTCGGCCTGCGTGCCGCCACTCGCATGAATGCTGGCAGCGTTGCGATCAAGCCCAACGCGACACTGGGCTGGCGCCGAGCCTACGGCGACGTGACGCCAGAGAGCCGCGCGGCCTTCAGCGGCGGCGACACCTTCGAACTCTCCGGCGCGCCGATCGCTCGCAACGCTGCGGTGTTGGGCGCGGGTGTCGATCTGGGCTTGAGCGACACACTGAGTGTCGGGCTGAGTTACAACGGACAGGTGAGCAGCGATGCGTCGGATCAGACGTTGAATGCGCGGGTGACACTGGCTTTTTAAGCCATCAAAGCTTCGTGCTCACCCATGACAACAACAGCGCAAACGCCAGGCACGCGGTGCCGAACCGGTAACTCAGGCGGATCATGCGCAGGGTGGGCACGTCCATCAGGTGCATGGGCTCGTCGATCGGGGCTTGTTCGGTGAGATGGTGAAGGTGGGCCATCTCTCGCTGCTCGCGGTTGCGCGTGGTGTGCAGCAGCCAAATGCCGGGGCCGGCTGCGAGCAAGGCGCAGAGGTTGATGGCAATGCCGGGGGCGTGATGGATAAGCGACATGGTGCCTCGATGGCGCCTGTTTTTCCGGCGCCGCAGACTCGGTTTGGATCTGCCGCTCACACTAATCGCTGTCACCTTAACGTCACCTGAACCGGGCACTGTGTGGGACCTCAAACCGACCCACCGCCACGGAGAGCGTCATGCTGCACGCCCACAACCAGGACCGCCTTTACCTCATCGCACCCAGCGACGAACAGGAAGCATTGATCGACGCACTGGCGTTCAACGTCCAGGACAGGCACTGGCTGGTGTACTGCGCGCTCGGCGGACATGCCCACAACGACCTGCCGGAAGTGGATCTGCAGACAGGTTTCAGTTTTCTGGATTTCTATCAGGCGGCTTGATTCGCCCGCGCTGTGAATCCCGCATGACCCCGCTGAAAAAACAAAAGCCCCGGCTTCTCACGAAACCGGGGCTTTTTTGCACATCAGAATCAGGCGTTGAGTTTACTGCCCGAGAGTGCGGCCGATCGTCTGATCCTGAAACAGGCGAGTCAGGGCGTCACTGAGTACGTCGCTGATCAGCTTGGTGTTGGTCTCTTCGTTTGGCGCCATGCCGAAACGCTGGTCCAGCGAAGCTGCGTAACGACCGCTGTAGTTACGGCCGGCGTTCTGAACGTCAGCACGGAACGTAGAGCTGATGTTGGCTTCGGTGACGTACAGGCCTTCTTTCGGCGATTGATACTTCAGGTCGGCCAGGGTGACGGTCAGCTGCGGACCATTACCATTCTGCACTGGCGTGAAACCCAGCAACCGCACACCGGCTTCAGCCTGAGCCTGCAGTTGAGGCAACAACTGCTGACCGTTGACGGTGATCGAACTGGTTTCCGGGTAAAGGCCGCCACGGGTGCCCAGCGTCTGCGACTGACGGCCGTCAACCACGCGCACGACCACTTGTTGACCGTGACCGACCGGTGCCAGTTGAGCGTTCAGCTTGGGTTCCGGGGTGAGGGATTGCGGGCTGTGGGCACAGCCCGCCAGGGTCAGACTGCCAGCGGCAAGCAAACCGAACAGAACGCGACGCAACATGCTCATTTCTCCATGGGCCAAGGCACAAAATGTGCCGCAGTATAGCGACCTCCCGAGGCCGCTCACTAGGGTAAACATACGACAAAGTGCCATTGCGGCGGTTCCAGCCAGGCCTGAAGGCTCACACGGTCGAAATGAACACAATTGCGCAATCGCAGCGTCACAGCGGTGTCATGCCTGCCGGCCATACTTTTCTCAACTCTCCAGCAAGGAGTCCTGCCATGGACTTTCTTTGGTCGTTGTTCTCGCTGCGCCGCCGTCATCGCCACTATGCACGTCTGGACACCCACGGCATCTGCCTGGCGTTCAAACACTGCGCTGAAGCGCCTTGCGGTCAGGGCTGGGTCGAAGTGCACGAGGCAAACCTGTGCTGGCTGCAGCGTCCACTCCCTGCCAGTGCGCGTGTGACTTCCCGGTCACGTGCGATTACCGCCCGGCATATGCTCAGCATCTGACCGAAAGGCGAATAAAAGTCATTTTTTCTGGATCATTTCTGCCCGTTTCATCGCTATAATCTTCCCCCGATTATAAGGACGTCTCCTGATCGGGCCTCGCAGCATCGTCGATAACCACTGTCGACTCCTCCGTACCGCCCACAGAGAGCCTTCCACACAGACATGTGCAGCCCGATGTGGCCGCGGCGCAGACGCCGGATCATCGATTGATCTGAACGTCCTTCGCCAGTTCTTGCCTCACATCGTGTATGAACCTGATCTGCCAGAGCTGCCATCGCGCAGCCCTTTTTGAGGTTCGCGTCTCCAAAAGAGCGTGAAAAAAACGGGTTTTCACAACTTCACAAGAGTGTGGCAAGCAAATGAATAGTTTCGCGTTTGTAAATGCACCGTTAGCGTCTGACCCAGCCCCCTTGCAAAGGACCGACCGCAACGCAGTCTCCGTCAAAAGAGCCTGAAGCCTGTCCGCTACGGATTTGGTTGCACAACCGGACGCCTTGACGATAGTCGAATGGCTGCACGGGCCAAAAAATGCGTTCATGCTTGCCTTATAAAAGCATCAACCAGGCTCGTTCGGTGGCGTCCGCTGAAGATGCAAAAAATTGCGAAGAATCGGACATGGCGATCCCGGCCAGGTTGAACGAGGCACTGCGCGTACATCGCGCCGCCCGAACCTGGCGACTGACCACGGGAACGCATGCCGTCAATTTGGTGCTGCAGATTTTGGAGACGCGTTAATGGCGCATAACGAAGCAGTCGACGTAGTGCTGGTCGGGGCAGGCATCATGAGTGCCACCCTCGCCGTACTGCTCAAAGAGCTGGACCCGAACCTCAAGGTTGAAGTCGTCGAGCTGATGGATTCCGGTGCAGCAGAGAGCTCCAACCCCTGGAACAACGCAGGCACCGGCCACGCCGGGCTGTGCGAGCTGAACTACACGCCGGAAGCGGCCGATGGCTCGATCGACACCAAGAAAGCGATTCACATCAACACCCAGTTCGAGGTCTCCAGGCAGTTCTGGGCCTATCTGGCTCGCAAAGGCACGTTTGGCTCTTCGCGCTCGTTCATCACGCCGGTTCCGCACCTGAGTTTCGTTCAGGGTGAAAAAGGTATGGCGTACCTGAAAAAGCGCTTCGAAGCGCTGCGTACGCACCACGCCTTCTCCTCGATGGAATACACCGAAGACAAAAGCAAACTGGCCGAATGGATGCCGTTGATGATGCCCGGCCGTCCTGCCAATGAGCCCATCGCCGCGACCCGGGTCATGCACGGCACCGACGTCAACTTCGGCAACTTGACCAACATGCTGCTCAAGCACTTGGCCAGCGCACCCGATGCGCAGGTTAAATACTGCAAACGCGTCACCGATCTGAGCCGCAAGGGCGACGGCTGGACCGTCACCATCAAAGACGTGAACAGCGGCGATACCCGCAACATCGACGCCAGGTTCGTGTTCCTCGGCGCGGGCGGCGCGGCACTGCCGTTGCTGCAGATGTCCGGCATCGAAGAAGGCAAGGGTTTCGGCGGTTTCCCGGTGAGCGGCCAGTGGCTGCGTTGCGACAACCCTGAAGTGGTCAAGCGCCATCAGGCCAAGGTGTACAGCCAGGCAGCAGTGGGTTCGCCGCCGATGTCGGTGCCGCACCTGGACACTCGCGTCGTCGACGGCAAGACATCCCTATTGTTCGGCCCGTACGCCGGCTTCACCACCAAGTTCCTCAAGCACGGTTCGCTGCTTGACCTGCCGCTGTCAATCCGCGCGGCCAACATCGCGCCGATGCTGGCAGTGGCTCGCGACAACATGGACCTGACCAAGTACCTGATCAGTGAAGTGCGGCAGTCGATGGAGCAGCGGCTCGATGCACTGCGCCGTTTCTACCCGGAAGCCAAAGCTGAAGACTGGCGCCTGGAAGTGGCCGGTCAGCGCGTACAGATCATTAAGAAAGACCCGAAAAAAGGCGGCGTCTTGCAGTTCGGTACCGAGTTGGTATCAGCAAAAGACGGTTCCCTCGCCGCACTGCTGGGCGCCTCGCCGGGCGCTTCGGTGACCGTTTCGATCATGCTGGATCTGATCGAGCGTTGCTTCCCGGACAAGGCCCGCACCGAGTGGGCCGCCAAGTTGAACGAGATCTTCTCGGCTCGCGAAAAGGCACTGGAAACCGATGCGCAGCTCTATCAGCGCATCAGTGCTCAGAGCGATGCCAGTCTGGATCTGGTGCAGAACAGCGAAGCGGCGACGTTCGCCTGATAGCTGGCCTGCTCCAGGCAAGCTGCAAACAAAAACCCCGCCACATCAGGCGGGGTTTTGTTTTTTTGCATCAAGTGGGACCTGCTTTAGCCTCAAAGCCGCGCTGTAGCAGAGCGGCTTTGCAGCATCAACATCACTTCATCACGAACCTGACAGAATACGCCTGCATCGAGTTCGTCCCTTTGGTCACCGATGCGATGCATTCCGCCGGTACTTTCCCGATCGATCTGCCCGTTGCGGATTTCTCCGGTGCCGGCGTGATCGAGACCCAACTGAAGGTCACTGCATGGGATGCCGTGAACTCGCAGATTTTGCCCTCGCCGCTCACGCGGAACGTTGCAGAATCATTGCGCGGGTTCTTCAGCGGTACCGACACAGAGGCAGTGGGTGCGTCAGCCGCAAAGCCGTAGCCGGTGTAATCGGTATTGGCCGGCGCCCAACTGGCCGATACCAGCGCAAGGTCGACGCCTGACTGATTCCACATTTCGATGTTGAGCTGGATTTTAGTTGGATAAGCCGCCTGAGCGGATACTGCCGCGACCATCATCGCGATTGCGGCGACAGAGCGAGTGAAGCACGTCAGTCGATTTTTCATTTCATGAATTCCCTTTCAATGATTAAGGCGAGCGTCCTGCTCGCGTTCCTGTGAGCGTTGTCACAGGGCTGAGTATGATTCAGCGCGTCGCTTTCGGTAGTCTCAAACGCCGATGGATGCGGTAGGAAGGGTCTTTCGATTGTGTAGTGAGCGCGCTGAGCAGGAACCTGCTCTTACCGGAAGGGAGCATCGGGCACCAAAGGGTGGCGCCCGGGAATTATGAGATTCAGCCTTTCGCTTTCTCGATCAGCTCGATGTATTCCTCGGCGTTGCGTTGATCCTTGATCAGCGTAACGAAGTCATTGCCGTGCTCGTCTTTGCCGTCGAGGTCGTAACCGGCTTCCTTGAAGAACGTCAGAAACCGCCCGAAGTCATCGATGCGCAGGCCACGGTAGGCCTTGATCAGCTTGTGCAGCGACGGCGACGTGGCGTCGACCGGCTCGAAATCCAGGAACAGCTTGATCTGGGCGTCGCCGATTTCATCGCCAATCACTTGCTTCTTATCTTTACGCATTCTGACTCCAACTGACTTGCGGGACATGTCTCGGGCGGGCAGTTTACCTCCCGCCCGGTCGCGGGCTCAACGCGCGCGTACGCTGCCTGTGTGCAGGTCGGCCCAGACGTGACCGTTGGCATAGCTGAGGAACTGGCAGTAGACCTTTTCGTTGCGCAGCAAATCCACAAGCACGCGGTATTGGGTCACCGGGTAATACAGCGTCAGCGTGCGCGAAGGCTCGTCGTACGTCGGCTTTTTCAGGCTTTTGCTTTCGCCATCGAAGTGGATCAGCACCTCGGTGACAGTCGCGCCCTTGTTCATGGGCTTGCCTTTGAGGCGCAGAATCAGCGGCGAGGTGACCGGGATCGGCTGCTGATTCGACTGGCGCTGGCTGCCCACCACCACTGAATACTCGGTGATCTGCAGCAATTGCTGCTGCTCGGGTTCGCCTTCACGCACGGACAACTCGTCCGGCGGCAGGTATTGCGCGTGCATGGGTTCGGCAAGTGCGGGGAGTGGCAGCGTCAACAGCAGCATCAACGCAGCGGTACTTCGAAACGATAACGGCATGAGCGCCTCCCGAAAAAGTGGGGGGCACTCTAGCATGTGGAACCTGCCAGGCATCTGTTGGAGCGCGCTTGCCCGCGAACGCGCTGGCTCAGGTTGGATCGATGGCGAATGAACGAATGCTTTCGCGGGCAAGCGCGCTCCTGCAATAGATCTCGGGTAGTACCCGAGATCTTCGTCAGACGCAGGCGCTGTAAACCAGCATGCTGCGTCGTTACATGCCTTTGACGGCGTAGATCCCGGCAGCGTTGCGCCAGTAGCCTTTGTAATCCATGCCGTAACCGAAGATGTAGCGGTCAATGCAAGGCAGGCCGACGAAGTCAGCCTTCAGGTCAGGACGCGCTTTGCGGTCGTGGTCCTTGTCGATCAGCACAGCGGTGTGAACAGCGCGCGCGCCGGCATGTTTGCAGAAGTCGATGATCGCGCCGAGGGTATGACCTTCGTCGAGGATGTCGTCAATGATCAGCACATCGCGGTCGATGAACGAGACTTCAGGCTTGGCTTTCCAGAACAGATCACCGCCGCTGGTTTCGTTGCGATAGCGGGTGGCGTGCAGGTAGGACGCTTCCAGCGGGAAATTCAGATGCGTGAGCAGCTTGCCGGCGAAGATCAGGCCGCCGTTCATCACGCAGAATACAACCGGGTTACGGTCGGCCAGCACGCCATTGATTTGCTCGCCAACGCGGGCGATGGAGGCTTCGACTTCGGCCTCGTTGTAAAGGCAGTCAGCCTCGCGCATGACTTGACGGATATGCTCGAGATCAGCGGACATGACGCTCTCCAAGGGGGCTGTGTAAGGAAAAGCGGGCAAAGGTACGCATCCCCCGACATCAGGGCAAGTGTTTCTGGACTAACGTTGCACTGCCGTTCCAGAAATCTCGACGCGCGAACCTAACCGTCAGGACAAGTTACAGCTGAATAGATTAATCTAAGCCGTTTTTTTTGCCCGCCCGCTGGAGCCTTTCCCCTATGCCCATTCGTGAGATCCGCCATCCGCTGATCCGCCACAAGCTCGGCCTGATGCGCCGTGCCGATATCAGCACCAAGAATTTTCGTGAACTGGCTCAGGAAGTCGGCGCGCTGCTGACGTATGAAGCGACCAAGGATCTGCCGCTGGAAACCTACGAGATTCAGGGCTGGGCCGGCACGGTTCAGGTCGAGAAGATCGCCGGCAAGAAGATCACCGTGGTGCCGATCCTGCGGGCCGGTATCGGCATGCTTGAAGGCGTGCTCAGCCTGATCCCGGGCGCCAAGGTCAGTGCCGTGGGCGTCGCACGCAATGAAGAAACCCTCGAAGCCCACACGTATCTGGAAAAACTCGCCCCCGAGATCGACCAGCGTCTGGCGCTGATCATCGACCCGATGCTCGCCACCGGCGCCTCCATGGTCGCCACCATCGACCTGCTGAAAAAAGCCGGTTGCCGCGACATTCGTGCGATGGTCCTGGTGGCCGCGCCGGAAGGCATCGCCACGGTCGAGAAGGCCCACCCGGACGTCAACATCTATACCGCGTCCATCGATCAGCAGTTGAATGAACACGGCTACATCATTCCGGGCCTGGGCGATGCCGGTGACAAGATTTTCGGCACCAAGCAGAAGGACGCCTGATGAAGCCGGATGAGTTCAACGATCCACTCTGGCGCACGATCCTGTCGGGCGCGCAGATGCTGTTCGTGGCATTCGGCGCGCTGGTGTTGATGCCGCTGATCACAGGCCTCGATCCTAACGTGGCGCTGTTCACGGCAGGCCTGGGCACCCTGTGCTTCCAGGTGGTGACAGGCCGTCAGGTGCCGGTCTTCCTCGCGTCGAGCTTTGCGTTCATTACCCCGATCATTCTCGCCAAGGGTCAGTTCGGCCTGGCGGCGACCATGGGCGGCGTCATGGCAGCAGGCTTCGTCTACACCTTCCTTGGCCTGGCCGTGAAGATCAAAGGCACCGGGTTCATCGACCGTCTGCTGCCGCCGGTGGTCATTGGCCCAGTGATCATTTCCATTGGTCTGGCGATGGCACCCATTGCCGCCAACATGGCAATGGGTCGGACGGGTGATGGCGCCGCAGAGCTGATCCCGTACAACACCGCCATCATCATTTCGATGGCGGCGCTGCTGACGACGTTGATCGTTGCGGTATTCGGCAAAGGCATCTTCCGCCTGGTGCCGATCATTTCGGGCGTGCTGGTGGGTTTTGCGCTGTCGTTCTATTTCGGCGTGGTCGATGTGGCGAAAATTGCCGCAGCGCCCTGGCTGGCCTTGCCGCACTTCACGGCGCCGGAATTCAACTGGCAGGCGATCCTGTTCATCGTACCGGTGGCACTGGCCCCGGCCATCGAGCACATCGGTGGCGTGATTGCGGTGGGCAGTGTGACGGGCCGTGATTATCTGAAGAAGCCCGGCCTGCACCGCACGTTGCTGGGTGACGGCATCGCGACGACCGTGGCTGGCGCTTTCGGTGGTCCGCCCAACACCACCTACGCCGAAGTGACCGGCGCGGTGATGCTGACCAAAAACTACAACCCGAAGATCATGACCTGGGCGGCGATTTTCGCCATTACCCTGGCCTTCATCGGCAAGTTCGGCGCGTTGCTGCAGAGCATTCCGGTGCCGGTCATGGGCGGGATTCTGTGCCTGCTGTTCGGTTCGATCGCAGCGGTGGGCATGAACACCCTGATCCGCCACAAGGTTGATCTGGCCGAAGCGCGCAATCTGGTCATCGTGTCCGTCACGCTGGTGTTCGGTATTGGCGGCGTGCTGATCGGTACCGGCAACGGCCCTGATGATTTCGGCATGAAAGGCATCGCGCTCTGCGCCGTGACCGCCATCGTGCTGAACCTGATCCTGCCGGGGAATGACGCGTGGAAGAACAAGCACCTGGATGATCAGTTGCCGTAGTTCTGGCGTGCGATAAAAAGGGGGCCTCACTCACGTGACGCCCCCTTTTTTTGCGGAGAATCTGTAGGAGTGAGCTTGCTCGCGACGCGGCGCATCAGGCGCATCAATGGCGACTGGACGGCCGTCTTCGCGGGCAAGCGCGCTCCTACAGTGGATTTTGCCAACACCTGAGACAGTCGGCGTATGCCCAATCTGTAGGAGCCGGCTTGCTGGCGAATGCGGTTGTCGCGTCACATCGATGGCGACTGAACACCCGCCTTCGCGGGCAAGCGCGCTCCTACAGTGGATTTTGCCAACACCTGAGACAGTCGGCGTATGCCCAATCTGTAGATATCGTCTTGATGTCCCGACTGCAAGCCCGGCAGCGCGTTAGCGCTGCTGTTTTCAAGCAGGCAGGAAGGTGCCTCCGCATCCCACGCGGCAGCAACAACCTGACCATCCAAGTCCTGGTCGATCAGCCTTCAAGCGGCCAAAGCAATTCCAGGGTCGAATGGCTTGTTGCTCTTAAGCACGCCATAGATCAGGTGCAACATCTTGCGCATCACTGCACAGATAACTTGCTTGGGAGCCTTTCCGTTCGCCTTCAATCTCTTGGCGAACTCGCTCAGCACCTCATTGTGTTGAATTCCTACGATCGCGGGCATGTAAAGGCCGCCCCTGAGCCGCGACGAGCCGGTTCGGCTAATGCGGGTTGCCCCCACGTAACCTCCAGAACGGTCCTGTCTG
>NZ_JBNNGV010000027.1:0-71590 GCF_050268485.1 Pseudomonas sp. NPDC078416
TAGCGCGGGTTGTACTCGCGCTTGAGCACCTGGGCGCGGGAGGTACCGTCTTCGTGGACGACTTCCGGCACGCGGGTTTTCCACTCTTCCGCCACCGACAAGGCGTTCACCTACAACATCGACTCCCTGGCTGTCTTCAAGCAGAAAGACGCCGGCACTGCTGCCGGTCAGCAGGACATCGCCAAAATCGTGCTGGGTGAAAACTTCCAGAAAGTCTTCAGCATCAACAAAGGCTCGATCCCGGTTCGCAACGACATGCTGGCTGATATGGGCAAGTACGGTTTCGACTCGTGCGCCCAGACTGCTGCGAAGGACTTCCTGGCTGACGCCAAAACCGGCGGCCTGCAGCCAAGCATGGCTCACAACATGGCTACCACACTGGCCGTGCAGGGCGCTTTCTTTGATGTCGTGACCAACTACATCAACGACCCGAAAGCTGATCCGGCCGACGCCGCGAAAAAGCTGGGCGCTGCGATCAAGTCCGCTAAATAACGCGTAGCAGCAAAGTCTGTAGGAGCGCGCTTGCCCGCGATTGCGGTGTGTCATTGAACGACCATTGTCTGATTTGACGCATCGCGAGCAAGCTCACTCCTACAGAAGGCGGCGCGTTTGCACTCTTCATTTTTCTGTACTGGATTTCACCATGAGTTCTGTTGCTGTGTTCAGCAAAGCCTCGCCGTTCGATGCACTGCAGCGCTGGCTACCCAAACTGGTGCTGGCGCCCAGCATGTTCATCGTATTGGTGGGCTTTTACGGCTATATCCTGTGGACGTTCGTTCTGTCGTTCACCAACTCCACTTTCCTGCCGACCTACAAATTCGTGGGTCTGGCGCAATACGCACGGTTGTTCGACAACGACCGCTGGTGGGTAGCCAGCAAAAACCTCGCGGTGTTCGGTGGCATGTTCATCGGCATCAGCATGGTGGTTGGCGTCCTGCTGGCGGTCTTTCTGGACCAGCGCATTCGTCGCGAAGGCTTTATTCGCACCATCTATCTGTACCCGATGGCGCTCTCGATGATCGTCACCGGTACGGCCTGGAAATGGCTGCTGAACCCGGGCATGGGCCTGGACAAACTGCTGAGGGACTGGGGCTGGGAAGGCTTTCGCCTGGACTGGCTGATCGATCCGGACCGCGTGGTCTACTGCCTGGTTATCGCTGCGGTATGGCAGGCATCGGGTTTCATCATGGCGATGTTCCTGGCGGGCCTTCGCGGCGTCGATCAGTCGATCATCCGCGCCGCGCAGATTGATGGCGCGAGCATGCCGAAAATCTACTGGAAGGTCGTGCTGCCAAGCCTGCGTCCGGTGTTCTTCAGTGCGGTCATGATTCTGGCGCACATCGCTATCAAGAGCTTCGACCTGGTCGCTGCCATGACGGCGGGTGGCCCGGGCTACTCGTCCGACTTGCCGGCGATGTTCATGTACTCGTTCACCTTCAGCCGTGGCCAGATGGGTATGGGTTCCGCCAGCGCGATTCTGATGCTCGGCGCGATTCTCGCCATCCTCGTGCCTTATCTGTATTCCGAGCTGAGGGCCAAGCGCAATGACTAGTCTCGCCAACAAGCCCGCCCTGAGCCTGAGCCGCGTCGCCATCTATGCGGTGCTGATCGTCGCGGTGTTCATCTATCTGGTACCGCTGGTGGTCATGCTGTTGACCAGCTTCAAGTCGCCGGAAGACATCGGCAGCGGTAACCTGCTCAGCTGGCCGACCGAAGTCACCGCCATCGGCTGGATCAAAGCCTGGGCGACGGTAAAGGGCTACTTCTGGAACTCGTTCCTGATCACCGTCCCGGCGGTACTGATTTCCACCACCATTGGTGCGCTGAACGGCTACGTGCTGTCGATGTGGCGCTTCCGCGGTTCGCAGTTGTTCTTTGGCCTGCTGCTGTTCGGCTGCTTCCTGCCGTTCCAGACCGTCCTGCTGCCTGCGTCCTTTACCCTCGGCAAGATGGGCCTGGCCAGCACCACCACAGGTCTTGTTTTCGTCCACGTCGTATACGGTCTGGCGTTCACCACACTGTTCTTCCGCAACTACTACGTGAGTATTCCCGAGGCACTGGTGAAAGCGGCACGACTGGACGGTGCGGGGTTTTTCACCATCTTCCGCCGGATCATTCTGCCGATGTCGACGCCAATCATCATGGTCTGCCTGATCTGGCAGTTCACTCAGATCTGGAACGACTTCCTGTTCGGCGTCGTGTTCTCCAGTGGTGATTCGCAGCCGATCACGGTCGCGCTGAACAACCTGGTCAATACCAGCACCGGCGCCAAGGAATACAACGTTGATATGGCGGCGGCGATGATCGCCGGGCTGCCGACCCTGCTGGTCTACGTGGTCGCAGGCAAGTATTTCGTGCGCGGGCTGACGGCCGGCGCAGTCAAGGGGTAATCATGGCAACGCTTGAACTACGCAATGTAAACAAGACTTACGGGGCCGGTCTGCCGGACACCCTGAAGAACATCGAACTCTCCATCAAAGAAGGTGAGTTCCTGATTCTGGTCGGCCCTTCGGGCTGCGGTAAGTCGACCCTGATGAACTGCATCGCCGGGCTGGAAAACATCACCGGCGGCGCGATCATGATCGGTGATCAGGACGTCAGCGGCATGAGCCCGAAGGATCGCGACATCGCGATGGTGTTCCAGTCCTACGCGCTGTACCCGACCATGAGCGTGCGCGAGAACATCGAGTTCGGGCTGAAGATTCGCAAGATGGCCCAGGCCGACATCGACGCCGAAGTGGCGCGGGTCGCCAAGCTGCTGCAGATCGAGCACCTGCTCAACCGCAAGCCGGGGCAACTCTCCGGTGGTCAGCAACAGCGTGTGGCCATGGGCCGGGCGCTGGCCCGTCGTCCGAAGATCTACCTGTTCGACGAACCGCTTTCCAACCTCGACGCCAAACTGCGCGTCGAGATGCGTACCGAAATGAAGCTGATGCACCAGCGCCTGAAGACCACCACGGTCTACGTGACCCACGACCAGATCGAAGCCATGACCCTGGGCGACAAAGTGGCGGTCATGAAGGACGGCATCATTCAGCAGTTCGGCACGCCGAAGCAGATCTACAACGATCCGGCCAACCTGTTCGTGGCGAGCTTCATCGGCTCCCCGCCGATGAACTTCATCCCGCTGCGCCTGCAACGCAAGGACGGTCGTCTCGTCGCACTGCTGGACAGCGGTCAGGCCCGCTGCGAGCTGCCGATGAGCATGAATGACGCGGGTCTTGAGGACCGTGAGGTGATTTTGGGCCTGCGTCCCGAGCAGATCGTGCTAGCGTCCGGTGATGCTGCCGGTCTGCCGACCATTCGCGCGGAAGTCCAGGTGACCGAGCCGACTGGTCCGGATACGCTGGTATTCGTTACCCTCAACGAGAGCAAGGTCTGCTGCCGTCTGGCGCCGGATATTGCCCCTGCTGTGGGCGAGACCTTGACGCTGCAGTTTGATCCGGCGAAGGTTCTGCTGTTCGACGCGAAAACCGGCGAGCGACTCGGCGTGCTGGCACCGAGTCAGTCGGTGGAGAACATGGGGAATGTCACGCGGCTCAACCGCAACTGATCCCGACGTGCAGGAGCACTGCACAAACGAGCACCTGTGACGGGTGGATGTCTGCCGTACCAAACCCGTCATGCACACGATGTACGTGGTTACAACGCTGTTCAAAAGCTAATAACAATAAAACGAGGATCCAAGGGATGAAAAAGGTACGTAACAAGTCGCTTAACCAGTTTCAGCTGATCGGTGGGTTGTCTGTCCTGAGCGCGTTGACGATTTCCGGAACGGCGTCTGCAATGGAGCCTTTCAAAGCCAGCGAGCACATGACCGGTGACTGGGGTGGTCTGCGTCAAGAGCTGTACGACAAGGGTTACGACTTCCCGATCGAGTACGTGGGCGAAGCCGCCAGCAACCTCAACGGTGGCTATAACGACGACACGACTGCCCGCTACAGCGACCAGTTCGCGTTCGGCGTACAGATGGACCTGCAAAAAATCCTCGGCTGGCACGACGCGGAATTCAAGCTCGCGATCACCGAGCGTAGCGGCAGAAACATTTCCAACGACCGTATCGGCGATCCGCGTGCCGGCACGCTCAGCTCCTCCCAGGAAGTCTGGGGCCGTGGCCAGACCTGGCGTCTGACCCAGATGTGGGTCAAGCAGAAGTACTTCGACGGCAAGCTGGACATCAAGGTTGGTCGTTTCGGTGAAGGCGAAGACTTCAACAGCTTCCCTTGCGACTTCCAGAACCTTTCGTTCTGCGGCTCGCAGGTCGGTAACTACGTAAACACCTGGTACAACTGGCCTGTCAGCCAGTGGGCTGCACGCGTGAAGTACAACATCACGCCTGAGTTGTTCGCCCAGATCGGTGTCTACGAGCAGAACCCTTCGTACCTCGAAACCGGCAACAGCTTCAAACTCAGCGGCAGCGGCTCGAAAGGCACCGTCGTACCGGTTGAAGTGGTGTGGTCGCCAAACGTCAACTCGTTGCCGGGCGAATACCGTCTGGGCTACTACGTGAGCAACCCGAGCGCCGACGATCTTTACGAGAACGAAAACGGTCAGCCTCAGGCAATCGCCGGCGGTGACTTCAAGTCCCACAAAGACAAGCACGGCTGGTGGGTTGTGGCTCAGCAACAGCTGACTGCTCACAACGGCGACGCATCCCGTGGTCTGAGCATTTTCGCCAACGCGACGGTGCATGACAAAGCCACCAACTTCGTCGACAACTACCAGCAGGTCGGCTTCGTTTACAAAGGCCCGTTCGATGCACGTCCGAAGGATGACATCGGTGTCGGCATCGCGCGTATCCACGTGAACGATGATGCCCAGGACAACCGTCGTCTGGTCAACGCCGTCAACGGTATCGAGGACTACGACAACCCAGGCTACCTGCCGATCCAGAAGACCGAATACAACTCGGAAATCTACTACGGCGTGCACGTAACCGACTGGCTGACCGTGCGTCCCAACCTGCAGTACGTGAAGAGCCCGGGCGGTGTGGACGACGTTCAGAACGCACTGGTTGCCGGTATCAAGATTCAGTCGAAGTTCTAAGTTAAAAGCGGACGCTCCTCCGCGCTTCACAAACGATCAAGGGTCGTGTGTGCTTTACGGGCAGCCTGGCTGCCCGTTTTTTTTCGCGCTGTTTATTCCGCCGCAATGGCTCCGCGTTTGGAGCATTTTTTCTCGCGTGACGTGTGACCGCTATCTGGAGTGCGACAACGATGCCCTTCAGGGACCCCGGCTCAGCCGAGCATCCCCTTCAGCGTTTCTTCACCTCGGTGCGACCGCAACCGACCTTTCAGTGGGAACGCTACCAACAGCGTGATGTGCTGGTGATCAATCATGCGCAATGCCAGGCCGTGTTCAGTCGGCAGGGCGCTCAGCTGCTGCATTTCGAACCTGCCGGGCAGAAGCCCTGGCTGTGGTGTGCCGCGCACTGGCCTCTGGTCGGGGCGATCCGCGGCGGCGTGCCGGTCAGTTGGCCCTGGGTCGGTCGTCATCCGGGGGAGAGCGGCTGGCCGGCCAACGGCTGGGGCCGACTGCTCGACTGGAAATTGGTCGAAAGCCACGAGCACGAGGCGGGCGTGACCTTGCGCTGGCAACTCAAATTGTGGGACTGGCAGGCCGATCTCTACGCTGAGCTGGGGCAGGCGATGGAGCTGCGCCTGGAGACGCGTCACGACGACAGCGAGCCCTGCCACTTCGGCCATGGCTTGCACGCCTACTGGCGCATCAGCGATGTGGCGGACGTTGCGTTGCAGGGGCTCGACGGTGCCCACGGTTATGACGAACTCAGCCGCAGCGCCTGCGAGCAGAGGGGTGAGTTGCGCGTACAGGGCAGTTGTCAGCGGGTGTTCGAGCACGCCGGCATGCTTGAGTTGCAGGATGACGCCTGGCAGCGCCGGTTGAGCATCGACACGGGCGACAGCGACAGCACTGTGGTCTGGCACCCGGGCAGCCGACCCTTGCTCGGTGTAGGTGGCGATGAAGCCATGGGTTTTTTGCGGGTCGAGGCGGCGTCAGGTGTTGATGACTGCCTGAGCCTGGCGCCCGGTCAGCACGCCAGTTTGAGCCTGCAGGCGACGTTGGTGCACTGAGCGACGTGGCGACAAATGCGGTGGATCGACTCCCGCAAATGAGGCGCTCTCTTAATTCAACTCATCGTCGGCCGGGTACCGACTCGCGTTCAGGCTTTCCTTGATCTTGCGCAGATGAGGCTGAAAGTCGACACCCCGACGCAGGGTCATGCCGGTCGCCAGCACATCCAGCACCGTCAGCTGGACGATCCGCGACGTCATGGGCATATAAATGTCGGTGTCTTCCGGCAGCGGGATGTTCAGGCTCAACGTGCTGGCCTTTGCCAACGGCGAGTCGGCCGCCGTCAGGCCCAGCACCGACGCGCCGTTCTCCCGGGCGATGCGCGCCACTTCCACCAGCTCGCGAGTGCGCCCGGTGTAGGAAATGATCACGAACAGCTCGCCGGTGTGGGCCACCGAGGCCAGCATGCGCTGCACCAGCACGTCGGCATGGGCCGTGACCGCGAGATTGAAACGGAAGAATTTGTGCTGCGCGTCCAGTGCCACCGGCGCCGAAGCCCCGAGGCCGAAGAAGTGGATCTGCCGCGCCTGAATCAACAAGTCGACCGCTTTGCTGATCAGGTTGGGATCGAGCACCTGGCAGACGCTGTCGAGGGACGCGATGGCACTGCCAAAAATCTTGCGGGTGTAGGCTTCCGGGTTGTCATCGGCTTCCACCGCGCGGCTGACGTAGGCGGCGCCGCTGGCCAGGCTCTGGGCCAGCTGCAGTTTCAGCTCTGGATAACCACTGACATCGAATGAGCGGCAGAAACGATTGACCGTCGGCTCACTGACTTTCGCGGCCTGGGCCAGCGCAGCGATGCTGAACCGCGTGGCCTGCTGCGGATTGCTCAGAATCGCCTCGGCGACCTTGCGCTCGGCCTTGTTCAGCTCTTCCAGACGACTCTGGATCTGCTCCAGAAGATTGCGTACACGGTCCATTGTTTGTCCTTCTGATGAAACGGCGACAGGCCGGGCAACAGGCCTTTATTTGCAGAGTGGGAATTTGGGCCTTTAGCCTGTCGCAAAGGTGGCCTATCGTACTGAGGGCCTGTGGTGATCACCACTCTAATGTGGTTCTGGTGGAAATGTTGTGGTTATTACTACATTCGGCCTTGAGTAACGCCTTTAAAAAAGGTATTTGTAGCTTAACTTGATAAAAGAACCAACATTATGCTCTCGATTACGGTTGAACCGTGCACTTTTGCGTTGTTTGGCGCCTTGGGTGACCTGGCGGTACGCAAACTGTTTCCTGCGTTGTACCAGCTTGATCGAGCTGGACTGCTGCATGCCGAGACCCGAATTATTGCGTTGGCCCGTGAGCCAGGGACCCCTGAAGAGCACCTGGCCTACATCGACAAAAGCCTGCGTCGTTTCGTCCCCGAGGCGCAGCTTGAGACCGAGCACGTGGAGCGTTTTCAGGCCCGCCTGAGTTACCTGCACGTGGACTTCCTCAAGGGCGAGGATTACGTCGCGCTCGCCGAAGCGGTTGGCGACGCGCCGACCATGATCGCCTACTTCGCGACTCCGGCGTCGGTCTACGGCGCCATCTGCGAGAACCTCGCGCTGGTCGGGCTGACCGACCGCACTCGCGCCGTGCTGGAAAAACCCATCGGCCACGACCTCGCGTCGTCCCGTCGCGTCAATGACGCCGTTGCCAAGTTCCTGCCTGAAACCCGCATCTACCGGATCGACCACTATCTGGGCAAGGACACGGTGCAGAACCTCATTGCCCTGCGGTTTGCCAATAGCCTGTTCGAGACGCAGTGGAACCAGAACCACATCTCCCACGTGGAAATCACCGTGGCGGAGAAGGTTGGCATCGAAGGGCGCTGGGGCTATTTCGACCAGGCCGGTCAACTGCGCGACATGATTCAGAACCACCTGCTGCAGCTGTTGTGCCTGATCGCGATGGACCCGCCCAGCGACCTGTCCGCCGACAGTATTCGTGACGAGAAGGTGAAAGTACTTAAGGCACTGGCGCCGTTCACGCCGGAGCGCCTTGCCACCCAAGTGGTGCGCGGTCAGTACATCGCCGGCTACAGCGAGGGCAAGCCGGTCCCGGGTTATCTGGAGGAAGAAAACTCCAACACCCAGAGCGACACCGAAACCTTCGTCGCCATTCGTGCCGACATCCGTAACTGGCGCTGGTCGGGCGTGCCGTTCTATCTGCGTACCGGCAAGCGCATGCCGCAGAAGCTGTCGCAGATCGTGATCCACTTCAAAGAGCCGCCGCACTACATCTTTGCCCCTGAGCAGCGCTTGCAGATCAGCAACCGCCTGATCATCCGCCTGCAGCCCGATGAAGGCATCTCGCTGCAAGTGATGACCAAGGATCAGGGGCTGGACAAAGGCATGCAGCTGCGCAGCAACCCTTTGCAGCTGAGCTTTTCCGACGCCTACCGCAGCGCCCGTGTGCCGGACGCCTACGAGCGGTTGCTGCTGGAGGTCATGCGTGGCAATCAGAACCTGTTTGTCCGCAAAGACGAAATCGAATACGCCTGGCAATGGTGCGACCAGTTGATCGCTGGCTGGAAAAAGGCGGGCGACGCGCCCAAGCCTTACCCGGCCGGTTCCTGGGGGCCAATGAGCTCCATTGCTTTGATTACGCGTGACGGGAGATCCTGGTATGGCGATATGTGAACTTGAATTTCCGGCGGGTCTGAAGGCCCACGAATTCGACAATGCTGAAGTGCTGGCGAACGCGCTGGCCGATCACGTGGCCGAGCGACTGACGGCTGCGATTTCCAGCAACCCGCACGGCACCGCGACATTGGTGGTGTCCGGCGGCAAAAGCCCGGTGGCGTTTTTCAAGGCGCTGGCGCAGAAGCCACTTGAGTGGTCGAAAGTCTGCGTCAGCCTGGCCGACGAGCGCTGGGTGCCGACCGAGCACGCTGACAGCAACGAAGGCCTGCTCAAGCGTTTCCTGTTTCAAGGGCCGGCGGCCGAGGCGGAGCTCTTTAGCCTGTACCGTGCGACCACGACAGTGGATGAAGCCGCGGCTGCAACTGACGAGGCGCTCAGGGAGCTGCCGAAGATCGACGTGCTGATTCTGGGCATGGGCGACGACGGCCACACTGCGTCGCTGTTCCCCAACAGCCCGCATCTGAAGGAAGCGCTGGACCTCAACAGTGAGCGTCGTTGCCTGCCCATGCTCGCACCGACCGTCCCGCATCAGCGTCTGACCCTGACGCGTCCGGTGCTGGCGTCGGCAGCGACCACCATCCTGTCCGTTTCCGGCCAGGCCAAACTCGACACCTTGCGCGCGGCACTGGCAGGCGATGACCTCGCCGAAATGCCCGTGCGCGCGTTCCTCAACCCGTCTCTAGAGATCTACTGGTGCCCATAAGCAAAGGATCAGCCGCCATGGAAAATACCCAAGTGAAACAGCCGTTGAATAGCATGGCGAGCAAGATTGCCCAGATCGACGCACTCTGCGCGAAAGCGAAGATTCTGCCGGTCATTACCATTGCCCGTGAACAGGATGTTCTGCCGCTGGCCGATGCCCTGGCCGCTGGTGGCCTGAATGCGCTGGAAATCACCCTGCGCTCCGAGTTCGGCCTCAAAGCCATTCGCATGCTGCGTGATGCGCGCCCAGAGCTGAGCGTTGGCGCCGGCACCATTCTCGACCGCCACATGCTCAAGGCGGCCGAGGAAGCGGGTTCACAGTTCATCGTCACCCCCGGCAGCACCCAGGATCTGCTGGAAGCCGCCGCGCTGAGCGAATTGCCGCTGCTGCCAGGCATCAGCAGCGCTTCGGAAATCATGATCGGTTACGCGCTGGGTTATCGTCGCTTCAAACTGTTCCCGGCGGAAATCAGTGGCGGCGTTGGTGCAATCAAAGCACTGGGCGGTCCATTCCCGGAAGTGCGCTTCTGCCCAACCGGCGGCGTCAGTGCGGCCAACCTGAAAAGTTACATGGCGCTGCCCAACGTGATGTGCGTCGGCGGTACCTGGATGATCGATAACGCGTGGGTGAAGAACGGCGACTGGCAGCGGATTACCGACGCCACTGCCGAAGCCATCGCGTTGTTCGACTGAGTCTGGATTTGCCGGTCAGGCGCAGGCTTCGACAGCTTCCGTTCAAGTGGAGGCTGGTTAACTGCTGAGCATGATCCGTTTATGGCGCCCTTCGGGGCGTTGCTGCAGAAGTCGTTGTTGCATGGCTTTTTAACGGTGTTCCTTGGTCGGGAACGCCGTTTTTTTTTGCGCTGTTTACACGCAATACATATGTACCGCACAGGCAGCACCCGGAGCGCTTATCTTTACCGCTCCTTTGTAGTTCGTTTCTCGATGGATTTACGGCGCCTTCGTCATGAAGGCGCCGTCTTTTTTTCTGCGGTCCTTTCGGGGGCCTTGATCCCGGCGCTGAATGTGGGTGCAGGCCTCACGCCAACGCGCGGAGCGCTGCCACCAACTGGTCAACGTCCTTTGCCGACGTGGTGAATCCCGGCGTGATGCGAATGCACGTCCCGCAGGCCGAACCTTCCCGCGTCACCGCAAAAATGCCGTGTTCATCGAGCAGGCGCTTGACCATGAGTTCCTGATCCACGTGACGGCTGAACCGGAATGACGTGATCCCGCAATACAGGCGTGGGTCGTCCGGCGTCAGCACATCGATGCCTTCAATGGTGCGCGCCTGAGTGACCCATAGGTCTCGCAGGTAAGCCAGGCGTGCGCCTTTGGCCGGAGCACCGCCCATGGCCCGATGGTCGGCGAACACTTTGGGCAGTGTCATCAGCGCCGGGATATTCGGCGTCCCGTACGGCACGCGGCCGAGGATGTCGTCCGCACCGTAGCGTTCGTCTGCCATGTCGGGGTCGATGGCACTCAGGCGTTCCTGCTTCACATAGATGAAGCCCAGGCTTAGCGGCGCGCCGATCCATTTCTGCAGGTTGAAGCCGGCGAACGACACGCCAAGGTCGGCAAGCTCGAAATCCAGCAGACCCAAGGCATGGGCACCATCCAGAATGACCTCAATGCCATGGGCCTTGGCCAGCTCGGCGATGGCCTTCACCGGCATCACCAGCCCGGTCCGATGGGTGACGTAAGTCAGCGCCACCAGCTTGAGTCGTGGGTGAGCGGCAAACGCTTCGCGGTAGGTCTGCAGCAACCCATCGTGGCTCGCGGGGTGCTGATGAGTGACTTCGATCACCTCCACACCACGGTTCTTCGCCAGCCAGCGCATGCCGGTCTGCACGCTGTTGTAATCCAGGTCGCTGACCAGCACCTGGTCGCCAGGCATGAGGCCGTTGTAGTTGCGGATCAGCGCTTGCACCGATTCCGAAGCGGAGCGGGTGAGGGCGACTTCGCGCGACGGCACGTTGAGCAGATCGGCAAGGTCTGCGCGAATGGTCTCGCTGTCCTCGGTATCAAACTTCTGCCGCACGTAGACCGAGTTGCTGCGATTGACGTAAGCGAGGTTCTGCTCGTAATCCTTGAGTGCCGCGCGGGTCATGCGGCCGAAATAGCCGTATTCGAAATTCACCGGTCCGGGCTCGACATCGTATTGCGCCGCGACCTGCTGCCAGAACGCTTCGTCCCGAGCCTGTTCATCCGCCCATTCCGTTATTGCGTATGCAGTGCTGTTCATAAAGCGGCTCGCTTTTATCAGTGGACGTTTTAGTTGAAGCGTATGGGCGTTTTCGAAGGGCCCGGCCGCAGCGGTTCGCGCGGTCGCGTGCGCAGAGGGTCCAGCAGTGCCGAGAGGCCGTTGTGATCGATCTCGTGCATCAGTGCCAATAGGCTGCCCAGCTCGCCTGCGGGAAAACCCTGTCGGGCAAACCAGTTCAGGTAGTCGCCCGGCAGATCTGCCAGCAATCTCCCCTGATACTTGCCGAACGGCATTTCGCGCGTCACTAACAGCTTGAGTTTCTCCGGGTTCATCCAATAACCGCTTATCCGTTCGAGTGAACTGGAAAGATACGTGCATTCTGCAATTGCGCAAACACACAGATCATGCAGAAAGCGCGGCGCGACTGTCGCTTGATATTATTAAGTCATTGAAAAATATGGATATTTATTATCGGAAAAAACTGGCATGCACAGTGCAATATCTACCCTATCGAGTGTTTCGTTAACCAGACCTTTGATAAACCTGCCAGAAAGGAACCGCAAAATGTCGGATATCAACAAAGAAGCCATCTCTATTCTGAATGACTTGATCGAGACCAGCATTGACGGTGAGAAAGGTTTTCACACTGCTGCTGAAGACGCCAAGAACCCGGAAATCAAGGCCTACCTGCTTTCCCGCTCTTCTGGCTGCAAGACTTCTGTAGCCGAGCTGCAAGCTGAAGTGCGTGCACTGGGCGGCGATCCAGAAGATTCTTCCAGCATTGCTGGCGGCGCACACCGTCTGTGGGTCAACCTGAAAAGCGCACTGAGCGGCAAGAACGACGAAGCAGTCCTCAACGAAGTCGAAAGCGGTGAAGACCACGCGCTCAAGGCTTACAAAGAAGCGTCGCAGAAAGCGACCGAGAAAAACCTGCCGGTCAACGTTACCAGCTTGATCCAGCGTCAGCTGCAGGGCGTACAAGCGAACCATGACAAGGTCAAAGCCTTGCGCAACACCGTTCGTGCTGCCAACAAGTAATTCGCGGTAGTTCGAAAAAGCGCCAGCCAGTCTGGCGTTTTTTTATGCCTGCTGTTCGGCTGAGGGCGTAACGTACGGTTCGACTTCCACGCGATTCCTGCCATTTTTCTTGGCACGGTACAGGGCACGATCTGCAGCATGAAACAGCAGTTCGGGCTGATCGTGGGTTACCGGCAGATGCGTGGCGACGCCGATGCTCACGGTGATGGGCACTGTGTCTTCGGCAAAGGGCGGAAGCGCTTCGATTGCCTGACGCAGCTTTTCTGCAATGACACAGGCACCTGCCTTGTCGGTTTCCGGAAGCACCACCATGAATTCTTCACCGCCATACCGGGCGGCGAGGTCACCCGGCCTGCGGATGCTGGCGGCCAGCGTTTGGGCAACGCTGCGCAGAGCGACGTCGCCGCCATGATGCCCGTGCCGATCGTTGAAAGCCTTGAAGTGGTCCACGTCGATCATCAGTAGGGCAAGAGGCCTGCCCGAACGCATGCCGCGCGCCCATTCCTGCTTGAGCACCTGATCCAGCCTGCGCCGATTGGCCAGGCCGGTCAGCCCGTCTGTAGAGGCCAGCCCGGCCAGTTCGCGCTCGGCGTTCTGTCGCAGGCGCAGCTGGCGGCCCAACAGCCAGGACAGCAAAAGGATTCCGACGCACAGCAAACCGGTCGCGCCCGCCACCAGCAGCGCATTGCGTTTCCATACGGCGTAGACGTCATCCCGCGATTGAGCGACCACGACAATCAAGGGCAAGTCTCCAACCCGTGAGAACGTGTAGAGCCGCTGCGCACCATCGAGCTCGGACACCGCCGCAAAGCTGCCGTTGACCTCTTGCAGGATGCGTTTGAAGTTGGGGCGCATGCTGAAGTTCTGGCCGACAAAGGTGCGATTGTTTTCATCGGGTTGCCGGGCGAGCAGGACGCCATCCGCGCTTAGCAGGTTCACAGTGCTGGTAGGGCCGATGTCCAGCGTGCGAAACAATTGGTCGAAGTAGGACAGGCGCATTGATGCACTGGCAATGCCGACAAACTGGCCATTGGCGGAGGGGAGGCGGCGACTGAAGCTGATGCACAGGTCCTTGAAGCCCCAGCGCGACAGAAAAGGTCCGTCGACCACCAGTGCCAGCGAGCCGCTGTCCCGGTGTTTCTGAAAACCCGGCCGATCGGAAAAGTTGTCCTGCCGAGGCGTCAACGAGGTGGAGTCGGCGACGATGCGCCCGGTGTCATCGAGCAGCACCAGGTCGCCCTTGTAAGGCGCCGCCGTGGCCCGGTCGAAGAGCACCAGCTGCCGTAACTCCGGCGAAATCGTCATGACATCGGGGCGTCGCCATGCAGCGATCAGGCCCTGAAGAGAGGTGTCGTACAGCTCGGCATTACGCTGCACATCAGCGTCGATCAGCTGTACCACATTGTTGGCCGAGCGCACTGCGGCTTCGTTGGCGGTGTCCAGCTCCCGAAACAGCAACCAGGTCACGATGGCGAGGATGGCTGCCACGGCCACGGCGCTGCCCAGCATCAGCATCTTCTCGGAACCTGATCTGATCCCTCGCGAAAATGGAGGCATGGCTGTCAGTGGCATCGATCATCTCTGACGGGGAATGGAGGCGTCGTGCAGGCTAGGGACTTATTCGCCTTCGTCAAACTTGTTGTTGATCAGTTCCACCAGTCCTGCCAGCGCGGCATCGGCGTCCTCACCTTCGGTGGCCAGGTGGATCAGGGTGCCCTTGCCGGCAGCCAGCATCATGACGGCCATGATGCTTTTGCCATCGACCATGGTTTCCGGCGTCCGGCCAACCCTGATCTGACACGGGTACTTGCCGGCGACACCCACGAACTTGGCGGCGGCCCGGGCGTGCAGACCCAGCTTGTTGATGATGGTGATTTCTAGAGCGGGCATCGCGATGGAGGTCCTTTCAGCTTAGGTCGCGGTGGCGGACCTGAACATTCTTGAGCGATTGCTGCAGCACCTGACCCAGACGTTCGGTCAGGTAGACAGAGCGGTGGTGTCCGCCGGTGCAGCCAATGGCAATAGTGACGTAGGCGCGGTTGCTGGCGGCGAAGCGGGGCAACCACTTATTAAGGTACGAAAAGATGTCCTGAAACATTTCTTCGACGTCCGGTTGCGCCGCGAGGTAATCGGTAACCGGCTTGTCGAGGCCCGACTGCTCGCGCAGCTCGGGTTTCCAGTAGGGGTTGGGCAGGCAGCGCACGTCGAACACCAGGTCGGCGTCCACGGGCATACCGCGCTTGAAGCCGAAGGATTCGATGAGGAAGGCGGTGCCCGGTTCGGGTTTGTTCAGCAGGCGCAGTTTAAGAATGTCGCGCAGCTGGTAGAGATTCAGGTGCGTGGTGTCGACGGTCAGATCCGCCAGGTCGATGATCGGGCCGAGCAACGTCTTCTCGTCACGGATCGCTTCGGCCAACGAGCGCGTTGCCGTGCTCAGCGGGTGACGACGGCGAGTTTCGGAAAAGCGCTTGAGCAGGGTTGATTCATCGGCGTCGAGGAACAGCACGTCGCACTGGATATGCCGGGCACGAACCTCGGCGAGCATCCGCGGGAATCGCGTCAGGTGACTGGGCAGATTGCGCGCGTCAATCGAGACCGCCAGCAGGGGCTCAGCCAATTCGGTATTGATCAGTGCGCGCTCGGCCAGTTCCGGGAGCAGCCCGGCGGGCAGGTTATCGACGCAATAGAATCCGCTGTCTTCAAGGACATCGAGGGCCGTGCTCTTGCCGGAGCCGGAGCGGCCGCTGACGATGATCATGCGCATGATCAGTGACCGTTCTGGACGTCGATCACGACGTTGTAGAGCTCTTCAGCGGTTTTGGCACCGCGCAGCCGCTTACGCACCTCGGCCTGATCAAGCATGCTGGCGATCTGGCGCAGCAGTTCGAGGTGGGCATCGGTGGCCGCTTCCGGGACCAGCAGCACAAACAGCAGGTCAACCGGTGCGCCGTCGATGGCGTCGAAATCAATGGGTTTTTCGAGATGCAGCACGGCGCTGACAGGCGTTGAACAGCCCTTCAAGCGGCAGTGGGGAATGGCGATGCCATTACCGAATCCGGTAGAGCCGAGCTTTTCACGGGCAATAAGACTTTCAAACACCACCTGCTCATCAAGATCAGGCACTTGCTTGCTGATCACGTTGGCGATGTTTTGGAGTACGGCTTTTTTGCTGCCGCCTGGCACGTTCACAAGTGAACGGCCAGGGGTCAGGATATTTTCAAGTCGGATCATGAGTGGGGAGTGTCAGCGAGCAGTCGCGCCTTGCAGCAGACTTTGCTGTTTTTCCTTATGTTTTTTGAGTTGGCGGTCAAGCTTGTCGGCAAGCAGGTCAATGGCTGCATACATGTCGTCGTGTTCGGCGTTGGCAACCACTTCAGCGCCAGGAACGTGCAGGGTGGCTTCGATCTTCTGCTTGAGCTTCTCGACCTCCATCGTGACCTGCACATTCGTGATCTTGTCGAAATGGCGTTCCAGTCGGGCGAGTTTCTCGCCGATGTAGGTCCGCAGAGGTTCGGTCACTTCCAGCTGGTGTCCACTGATGTTGACTTGCATACAGCTTCTCCTTCGTTGCCAGTGCATTAAGAGGCAGGCGTAATGCCTGCCACTGGAACGCTTTGACGTGTGACCTTTACATCAGTCGCTTGCGTTCGCTGGACGGCGAAATCCCAAGGGATTCGCGGTACTTGGCGACTGTGCGACGGGCCACTTGAATGCCTTGTGCTTCCAGTAAACCAGCGATCTTGCTGTCACTCAACGGCTTTTTCTGATTTTCCGCAGCGACCAGTTTTTTGATGATCGCGCGAATCGCCGTGGACGAGCATTCGCCGCCTTCGGAGGTGCTGACGTGGCTGGAAAAGAAATATTTGAGTTCGTAGATCCCGCGCGGCGTGTGCATGAACTTTTGCGTGGTCACCCGGGAAATCGTCGATTCATGCATGCCGACCGCTTCAGCGATGTCATGCAGAACCAGCGGTTTCATGGCCTCGTCGCCGTACTCGAGGAAGCCGCGCTGGTGTTCAACGATTTGCGTCGCCACCTTCATCAGGGTCTCGTTACGGCTCTGCAGGCTCTTGATGAACCAGCGAGCTTCCTGCAGCTGATTGCGCATGAACGTGTTGTCGGCGCTGGTATCGGCGCGACGCACGAACCCTGCGTACTGGGGATTGACCCGCAGGCGCGGCACGGATTCCTGGTTCAGCTCCACCAGCCAGCGCTCGTTGTCCTTGCGCACGATGACGTCGGGCACGACGTACTCGGCTTCGCTGGACTCGATCTGCGAACCGGGGCGCGGGTTGAGGCTCTGCACCAGTTCGATGACCTGACGCAGGTCGTCTTCCTTGAGCTTCATGCGGCGCATCAGTTGCGCGTAGTCGCGGCTGCCCAACAGGTCGATGTATTCGCTGACCAGCTTCTGCGCTTCCGCCAGCCACCTGGTTTTGGCCGGCAACTGGCGAAGCTGCAGCAGCAGGCATTCGCTCAGGTTGCGAGCACCGATGCCGGCAGGCTCGAACTGCTGAATGCGGTGCAGAACGGCTTCGATTTCGTCCAGCTCGATATCGAGCTCGGGATCGAACGCGTCGAGCATTTCTTCGAGTGTTTCGTCGAGGTAGCCCTGGTTGTTGATGCAGTCGATCAGGGTCACGGCGATCAGGCGGTCGGTGTCCGACATTGGCGCCAGGTTGAGTTGCCAGAGCAGGTGGCTTTGCAGGCTCTCGCCAACGGAGGTGCGGGTGGTGAAATCCCACTCGTCATCGTCGTTGCTGGGCAGGCTGCTGGCGCTGGTTTGGTAGACGTCTTCCCACGCGGTGTCGACGGGCAGCTCGTTGGGAATGCGCTCGTTCCAGTCGCCCTCATCGAGGTTGTCGACGGTTGGCGCCGATTCCTGGTAGGTGGGTTCCTGAACATCAGCGTTGGGCTTTTGCTCTACGTTATCCGCCAGGGGGTCGGCGTTATCGAAATCGTCGCCTTCCTCCTGCCGTTCCAGCATCGGGTTCGACTCCAGCGCCTCCTGAATCTCCTGTTGGAGATCCAGTGTCGACAACTGAAGCAAGCGGATTGCCTGTTGCAGCTGAGGCGTCATCGTCAGCTGCTGGCCCATTCTCAAGACTAGCGAAGGTTTCATGGCAGGGCTTAACACCTTATTCGCCGGCGCACTGCGCGCCATTTACTACCAGGGCGCCGAGGGCGCCAACTTAAGCAAATTATATGCCTGAAGCTGGAGGGTTTGCCTAGAGTGTGATGACAATTAAAAAACGAGGTCGGCGATGGCGCACGTTGCGGGGTACCGCACAACCTCATGTCATCACTGCGGTTACAGGCGGAACTCGTGACCCAGATACACTTCCTTGACCAACTGGTTGGCCAGGATGGATTCGGCGTCGCCTTCGGCAATCAGCTGCCCATCGTTGACGATGTAGGCGGTTTCGCAGATGTCTAGCGTCTCACGCACGTTGTGGTCGGTGATCAGCACGCCGATCCCTTTGGCCTTGAGGTGGTGGATGATCTGCTTGATGTCGCCTACGGAAATAGGGTCGACACCGGCGAAGGGTTCATCGAGCAGAATGAATTTTGGCGAAGTGGCGAGGGCGCGTGCGATTTCCACGCGGCGACGTTCGCCGCCCGACAGGCTCATGCCCAGATTGTCGCGAATGTGGGTGATGTGGAATTCCTGCAGCAGGCTCTCCAGCTCCTTGCGGCGGGCAGCGCGATCGAGCTCTTTGCGGGTCTCCAGGATCGCCATGATGTTGTCCGAGACGGAGAGCTTGCGGAAGATCGACGCTTCCTGTGGCAGGTAGCCAATACCGGCGCGTGCGCGCCCGTGCATCGGCTGGTGGCTGACGTCCTGGTCGTCGATCAGGACGCGACCCTGATCCGCCTGAACCAGCCCGACGATCATGTAGAAACAGGTGGTCTTGCCGGCGCCGTTGGGGCCAAGCAGGCCGACAATCTGGCCGCTCTCGATGGACAGGCTGACGTCACGGACGACCTGGCGGCTTTTGTAGGCCTTGGCCAGGTGTTGGGCTTTCAGCGTCGCCATTACTGGGCCTTCTGCTGGTCGGTTTTCTTTTTCGGCTGGATGACCATGTCGATGCGAGGGCGTGGAGCGGTGATTTTGGTGCCATTGGCACGACCTGCGTTCACGACCTGCTTGACGGTGTCATAGACGATTTTCTCGCCTTCGGACGTATTGCCGTCGTTCACAACCTTGGCCTTGTCGATCAGCACAATGCGGTTCTGGGCCGCGAAGTACTGGATGGTGACACCCCATGCCTGAACGATCGGCTTGTCCACCGATGGCTTCTGCTCGTAATAGGCCAGGTTGCCCACGGACGTGAATACGTCCACGTCGCCTTGCGGTGTACGGGTGATGGTCACGGTGTTGCCGGTGATCTTCATCGTGCCCTGGGTAATGATGACATTGCCTTTGTAAGTGGCGATGCCTTGCTTGTCGTCCAGCTGCGCGTCATCCGACTGGATGTGGATGGGTTGATCGCGATCCGTCGGCAGAGACCAGGCGCTCGCGCTTCCCAGTGCTGCGCCCAGGCCGAGCAAAAAAGGAAGGGTTTTAACGAGCCTCATACTGTCCTCTTACGTTGGATAGCAGGTTCATCCTGCTTTCTTTCAGATACGCTTTCATACCCGTGCCGGTCGTTACACCGCCAAGGCCGTCGATTCTAACGGGTTGGGCAGTTTCCGCATATTGCTTCTGCGGGAATACAGTCATGCGGCTGCTGGTGATGATGGTGGTGCGGTTCTTTTCGTCGGTGCGGTTGATGCGCACCGAGTCGATCAGCTCGACGTGATCTCCCCCTGGCGACACTTCGGCGCGAACGCTCTGTACGTGCCACGGGAAGGTCGAGCCGCGATACATCTGCAGCACCGGCGTGGTCATCAGGGTGACGTCGGTGGCTTTCAAGTGCTCGACTTTGTCGGCGGTCATGTCGTACTGCATGGTCCCGTCGGGCAGGTACTGAATGCTGTGGGCGTTGGTCGCGTAGTAATCGACAGCGCTTTCATCCACGGCAGCCTTGGGTTGGTCCAGAAAGCTTTCCGGACTGATGTTCCAGTAGCCGACCGCTGCCAGCAGCAGTGCCAGCACACCGAACAGCAGAAACGTACGAAACTTTTTGCTCAGCATAAATGCACTTCTATAGATAGGCGGCGTGAGCCGCTTCGAGGTTGCCCTGAGCGTTCAGGATCAACTCGCAGAATTCGCGGGCAGCGCCTTCGCCGCCGCGTGCCTGGGTAATGCCGTGGGCATGCTCGCGGACAAAGCTGGCAGCATTGGCAACAGCCATGCCCAGGCCGACCCGGCGAATGACCGGCAGATCAGGCAAATCGTCACCCAGGTACGCGACCTGCTCGTAGCTTAGATTCAGTTGCTGCAAAAGCTCGTCAAGGACCACGAGTTTGTCTTCGCGGCCCTGATAAAGGTGTGCGATGCCGAGGTTCTTCGCACGCCGCTCAACCACGGGCGTCTTGCGTCCGCTGATGATGGCAGTCGTCACACCCGAATTGATGAGCATCTTGATGCCCTGGCCGTCGAGGGTGTTGAACGTCTTGAACTCGCTGCCGTCTTCGAGGAAATACAGGCGCCCGTCGGTCAGTACGCCATCGACGTCGAAAATCGCCAGCTTGATGTTCTTGCCGCGTTGCATCAGGTCATTCATATCGGCGCTCATTTACATGACTCCTGCGCGGAGCAGGTCTTGAAGGTTGAACGCGCCAACCGGGCGATCGTTCTCGTCGACCACGATGAGTGCGCCGATCTTGTTGTCTTCCATGATTTTCAAGGCTTCGGCCGCGAGCATTTCCGGGCGCACGGTCTTGCCGTGTACGGTCATCACTTCATCGATGATCGCCTGGCGTATATCGATCGGGCGATCCAGCGTGCGACGCAAGTCACCGTCCGTGAAGATACCGGCAAGGCGGCCGTCGCTCTCCAGGATGGCGGTCATGCCCAGCCCCTTGCGGGTCATTTCCATCAGCGAGTCGCGAAGTGGCGTACCCCGCGCAACCTGCGGCAGGTTGGCGCCAGTGTGCATGACATGCTCGACCTTCAACAGCAGCCGACGACCCAGCGCTCCGCCCGGATGGGAAAAGGCGAAGTCCTCGGCGGTGAAGCCTCTGGCGTCCAGCAGTGCAACGGCCAGGGCGTCACCCATGACCAGCGCCGCCGTGGTGGAGGAGGTGGGCGCCAGATTCAGCGGACAGGCTTCTTTTTCGACCCGCGCGTTGAGGTTGACGTCAGCGGCCTTGGCCAGCGTTGAGTCCGGGTTGCCGGTGAGGCTGATCATCTTGATGCCCAGGCGCTTGATCAGCGGCAGCAACGTGACGATCTCGGCGGTCGTGCCCGAGTTGGAGAGGGCCAGAATGATGTCGGCGCTGGTGATCATGCCCATGTCGCCGTGGCTGGCCTCGGCCGGGTGCACGAAAAACGAAGGGGTGCCGGTGCTGGCGAGGGTCGCGGCGATCTTCTTGCCGATATGCCCCGATTTGCCCATGCCGACCACGACCACGCGGCCCTGGCTGCCCAGAATCATGTCGCACGCACTGACGAAATCGGCATCGATATGCGCAAGCAAACCTTCCACGGCTTCTATTTCAAGGCGGATGGTGCTTTTTGCCGATTCAATCAGGTTGCGCGCATTGGACATATCGGAAGGGGTCGCTTGGTCAAAAGCCGGGGATTATAGCGGCAATGTTCAAAAGCCTCACGCTTCATCGTTGTTGTTTGTTTAATGAAAGGACGCGTCCTTCAGCAACTGCGTGATAACGGCTGGCGATGGGTACGAAATTTCCACACCGTCCTTAATGCACTTCTTTGTTTGCGACTAGCCACGTTGGAGCTTGGGCGAGGTGCGACAGCGGTGGTATAGTCCGCCGCTTGTTCGGCCCCTCCAAAAGTGTGTCGTTCTTCAAGAACGCGGCATCTGAGAGACAGGTTGCATCGCAAGGAGTTTAGATGAGTGCCGATAACGCCTACGCGGTCGAGCTGAAGGGCGTGTCCTTCAAGCGCGGTACGCGCAGCATCTTCAATAATGTGGACATCCGCATCCCCCGGGGCAAAGTCACCGGCATCATGGGACCTTCGGGCAGTGGTAAAACCACCCTGCTGCGACTGATGGGAGCACAACTGCGTCCGAGCGCTGGCGAAGTCTGGGTCAATGGCCAGAATTTGCCGAAACTTTCGCGCAGCGATCTGTTCGATGCCCGCAAGCAAATGGGCGTTCTCTTTCAGAGCGGCGCGCTGTTTACCGACCTCGACGTTTTCGAAAACGTGGCGTTCCCGCTGCGGGTTCATACCAAGCTGCCTGAAGACATGATCCGCGACATCGTTCTGCTGAAATTGCAGGCGGTCGGGCTTCGTGGTGCAGTCGATCTGATGCCCGACGAGCTGTCGGGTGGCATGAAGCGCCGTGTTGCACTGGCGCGCGCCATCGCGCTGGATCCCCAGATCCTCATGTACGACGAGCCCTTCGTGGGCCAGGACCCTATCGCCATGGGCGTGCTGGTTCGGCTGATCCGGCTGCTCAATGATGCGCTGGGTATCACCAGTATCGTGGTGTCCCACGACCTCGCCGAGACGGCCAGCATCGCCGACTATCTCTATGTCGTCGGTGACGGTCAGGTGCTGGGGCAGGGTACGCCGCAGGAACTGATGGAGTCGGATAACCCTCGCATACGTCAGTTCATGACGGGCGATCCCGACGGGCCGGTGCCTTTCCATTATCCGGCGCCGGATTATCGCGACGATCTTTTGGGGAAGCGCTGATGCGCAGAAAGTCTTTAATGGATCGCGTACGCCTGATGGGGCGTTCGGCGATCGACATAGTTGCAGTGTTGGGTCGTTCAGGTATTTTTCTGGTTCATGCGTTGCTTGGGCGCGGCGGAATCGGCGGCGGCTTCCAGTTGCTCCTCCGTCAGCTGCACTCGGTGGGCGTCATGTCCCTGGCCATTATCGTCGTGTCCGGCGTGTTCATCGGCATGGTGCTGGCGCTGCAAGGCTTCAGCATTCTCGCCAAGTATGGCTCCGAGCAGGCCGTGGGGCAGATGGTTGCCCTCACGTTGCTGCGTGAACTCGGCCCGGTCGTCACCGCTCTATTGTTCGCCGGTCGTGCAGGCTCTGCGCTGACCGCCGAAATCGGCAACATGAAATCCACCGAGCAGTTGTCCAGCCTGGAGATGATTGGCGTCGATCCTCTGAAATACATCGTCGCGCCACGTCTCTGGGCAGGCTTCATCTCGCTGCCGGTGCTGGCGCTGATTTTCAGTGTGGTCGGCATCTGGGGTGGTTCGTGGGTCGCGGTCGACTGGCTGGGCGTTTACGAAGGCTCTTTCTGGGCCAACATGCAGAACAGTGTTTCGTTTACCGATGATGTACTCAACGGTGTCATCAAGAGCGTCGTGTTCGCTTTTGTCGTCACCTGGATTGCCGTGTTCCAGGGCTATGACTGCGAGCCCACGTCCGAAGGGATCAGTCGCGCCACGACCAAGACCGTGGTTTACGCCTCATTGGCCGTACTGGGCCTGGACTTTATTATGACCGCCTTGATGTTTGGAGACTTCTGATGCAAAACCGCACCCTCGAAACCGGTGTAGGCCTGTTTCTGCTGGCCGGGATCCTGGCTTTGCTCCTGCTCGCCCTGCGCGTCAGCGGTCTGAGCGCAAGCGCCAACACCGACACTTATAAACTTTACGCAAATTTCGACAATATCGCCGGTTTGACTGTCAGAGCGAAAGTGACCATGGCCGGTGTGAACATTGGCAAGGTCACAGCAATCGATCTGGATCACGATACCTTCATGGGGCGTGTGACGATGGAAGTGAACAAGCGGGTCAACAATCTGCCCTCGGATTCCACCGCTTCCATCCTGACCGCAGGCCTGCTGGGTGAAAAATACATCGGCATCAGTGTCGGTGGCGATGACCAGCTGTTGAAAGACGGCGGCACCATCCATGACACCCAGTCCTCGTTGGTACTCGAAGACCTGATCGGTAAATTCCTGCTCAATTCAGTGGGCAAAGATGCCAAATGAGGAGTTTTTTCATGATCTCGATTCTGCGCCGTGGCCTTCTGGTGCTGCTGGCCGCCCTGCCTTTGTTCGCTAACGCAGCGGCGTCCGATGCTTCCGCCCACGACCTGGTTGATCGCACCACCAAGCAATTGCTGGCTGACCTGTCCGCCAACAAGGAAACCTACAAGTCCAACCCGCAAGCCTTTTACGATGCGCTTAACGGCATCGTTGGGCCGGTCATCGACGCTGATGGCATCTCCAAAAGCATCATGACCGTGAAGTATTCGCGCAACGCCACCCCGGCGCAGATGCAACGCTTCCAGGAAAACTTCAAGCGCAGCCTGATCCAGTTCTATGGCAACGCGCTGCTCGAGTACAACAACCAGGGCATCACCGTTTCCCCGGCCAAGCAGGAAGCCGCTGACCGCACTTCCGTCGACATGTCGGTCAAGGGCAACAACGGCGCGGTTTATCCTGTTTCCTACACCCTCGTCAAAATCGGCGGTGAATGGAAAGTGCGTAACGTGATCATCAACGGCATCAACATTGGCAAGCTGTTCCGCGATCAGTTCGCCGATGCCATGCAGCGCAACGGTAACAACCTGGACAAAACCATCGACGGTTGGGCTGGCGAAGTCGCCAAGGCCAAGGAGACTTCGGAAGCCTCTAGCGACAAGGTCGTCAAATGAGTGAAGCGTCCGTTACTGCCACTGACGGCGGAGAGCTGATGCTCTCCGGCGTGGTCGACTATCGGACCGGTCCCGCCTTGCGCGAGCAGGGCGCGGCGCTGATCAAGGCAAGCACTGCTTCGGCGCTGACACTGGATTGCTCCGGTGTCGAAAAGTCCAGCAGTGTCGGCCTTTCATTGCTCCTCGCCTTCATGCGCGATGCCCAGGCGGCGGGCAAGTCAGTCACCGTCCGGGCGTTGCCAGAAGACATGCAGGAAATCGCCAAAGTCTCTGAACTGACCGAGTTGTTGCAGCACCATTAATTGCTTTCATCGATCAAGCCCCTCGTCTGTCCCTTGCAAAGTAGGGTTCGCAACGAGAGGGCTTTTTTGTATGATGGCCGACCCGCGCGCGTAGGGCGCCGATAGAGGTTAAGCATGCAGGCCGTAGAGGTTAAAAGCTTCCTGGAAGCAAAGTTGCCAGACATCCAGGTCGAAGTTGAAGGCGAAGGCTGTAATTTCCAGCTGAACCTGATCAGCGACGAACTGGCCGCACTGAGCCCGGTCAAGCGCCAGCAGCAGATCTACACGCATTTGAACCCATGGATCGCCGATGGCAGCATCCACGCGGTCACCATGAAATTTTTCAGCCGCGCTGCATGGGCCGAGCGCACCTGAGCCAACACGGCGTCGAGATTCCAATGGATAAACTGATTATTACTGGCGGCATTCGTCTTGATGGCGAAATCCGCATCTCCGGGGCAAAGAATTCTGCCCTGCCGATTCTTGCAGCCACGCTGCTGGCTGATGGTCCTGTGACCGTCGCCAACCTGCCGCACCTGCACGACATCACCACCATGATCGAGCTGTTCGGTCGCATGGGCATTGAGCCAATCATCGACGAGAAGCTCAGCGTCGAAATCGATCCGCGTACCATCAAGACCCTGGTCGCTCCGTACGAACTGGTGAAAACCATGCGTGCGTCGATCCTCGTTCTGGGGCCGATGGTTGCCCGTTTCGGTGAAGCCGAAGTGGCACTGCCTGGCGGTTGCGCCATTGGTTCGCGGCCGGTCGATCTGCACATCCGTGGTCTTGAAGCCATGGGCGCGATCATCGATGTCGAAGGCGGTTACATCAAGGCCAAGGCGCCGGAAGGCGGCCTCCGTGGTGCGCACTTCTTCTTCGACACCGTCAGCGTCACCGGTACCGAGAACATCATGATGGCCGCTGCCCTGGCCAACGGCCGCAGCGTCCTGCAAAACGCCGCGCGTGAACCCGAAGTCGTCGACCTGGCGAACTTCATCAACGCCATGGGCGGTAAAGTCTCTGGCGCCGGCACCGACACCATCACCATCGATGGCGTCAAACGCCTGGGTTCGGCGACCTACCGCGTCATGCCCGACCGTATCGAAACCGGCACCTATCTGGTGGCGGCGGCGGCAACCGGCGGCCGTGTGAAGCTCAAGGACACCGATCCGACGATTCTCGAAGCAGTACTCGAGAAGCTGCGTGAAGCCGGTGCCGAGATCACCACGGGCAGCAATTGGATCGAGCTGAACATGCACGGCAAACGTCCCAAAGCGGTCAACGTGCGCACTGCGCCGTACCCGGCTTTCCCGACCGACATGCAGGCGCAGTTCATCTCCCTGAACGCCATTGCCGAGGGTACTGGTACGGTCATCGAAACCATCTTCGAAAACCGCTTCATGCATGTGTATGAAATGCACCGCATGGGCGCGCAGATTCAGGTCGAGGGCAATACCGCGATCGTCACCGGCTGCACCAAGCTCAAAGGCGCGCCAGTGATGGCGACCGACCTGCGTGCTTCGGCGAGCCTGGTCATTTCAGCGCTGGTTGCCGAAGGCGACACGCTGATCGACCGCATTTACCACATCGACCGTGGTTACGAGTGCATCGAAGAAAAACTGCAGATGCTGGGCGCGAAGATCCGTCGCGTTCCGGGCTAGTCAGCTGCTGCGCGTTCGCCCGGGTCGATGTGATCGACGCGGGCGACGTGTCTGGCCATCGCGCCAAGACTTTCTGATTCGTTCACTGCGGCTTCTTGAGCCGCAGGTTGTCGGGCGCCAGTTGCGACCCGGCACGCGCTGCTGATAAGGACTGACGTTTCCCATGTTGACCATCGCACTGTCCAAGGGCCGTATCCTCGACGACACCCTGCCGCTGCTCGCTGCGGCGGGCATCGTGCCGACCGAGAATCCGGACAAGAGCCGCAAGCTGATCATCCCCACAACCCAGGCCGATGTGCGCCTGTTGATCGTGCGTGCGACCGACGTGCCGACCTACGTCGAGCATGGCGCTGCGGATCTCGGCGTCGCAGGCAAGGACGTGCTGATGGAATACGGCGGCCAAGGGCTGTATGAGCCCCTCGACCTGCAAATCGCCCAGTGCAAGCTGATGACCGCAGGCGCGGTCGGCGCGGTCGAACCCAAGGGTCGCCTGCGTGTTGCGACCAAGTTCGTCAATGTTGCCAAGCGCTACTACGCCGAACAGGGCCGTCAGGTCGACATCATCAAGCTGTATGGCTCTATGGAACTGGCACCGCTTGTGGGCCTGGCCGACAAGATCATCGACGTCGTCGACACCGGCAACACGCTGCGGGCCAACGGCCTCGAACCGCAAGACATGATTGCCCACATCAGCTCGCGTCTGGTGGTGAACAAGGCCTCCATGAAAATGCAGCACGCCCGTATTCAGTCGTTGATCGACACCCTGCGCACAGCCGTGGAGTCGCGACACCGCGGTTGACTGTATCGCGTGACCCTCAACAGGATCACGCCCAGCTATCCGTGTCATAGCCAAATTTCTCAGGTGCCCGCGCGGATGGCTTGCTAGCTTAGGCATCTGCCTATCCTCGCAACTGACATCGCCACCTGAGAAATTGCCATCATTGAGGCCCACGCTATGACCACTCCCAACGCTATTCGTCGACTCAACGCTGCCGATCCGGACTTCGCCCGTCATCTGGATCATCTGCTGAGCTGGGAAAGTGTGTCTGACGACTCGGTCAATGAGCGTGTGCTGGACATCATCAAGAACGTGCGCGAGCGCGGCGATGCGGCCCTGGTGGAATACACCCGCCGCTTCGATGGCCTGGACGTGGCGTCAATGGCGGACCTGATTCTGCCGCGCGAGCGCCTGGAGCTTGCACTGACCCGCATCACGCCGGACCAGCGTCAGGCCCTCGAAAAAGCAGCCGACCGCGTGCGCAGTTACCACGAGCGGCAGAAGCAGGATTCCTGGAGCTACACCGAAGCCGACGGCACCGTCCTGGGCCAGAAAGTTACCCCGCTGGATCGCGCCGGGCTGTACGTGCCGGGCGGTAAAGCGTCCTACCCGTCTTCGGTGTTGATGAACGCCATTCCCGCCAAAGTCGCCGGCGTAGGCGAAGTAGTCATGGTCGTGCCGACCCCGCGCGGCGAACTCAACGAGCTGGTACTGGCGGCGGCGTGCATCGCCGGTGTCGATCGCGTGTTCACCATCGGCGGCGCCCAGGCGGTTGCGGCGCTGGCCTATGGCACGGAAAGCGTGCCGCAGGTGGATAAGGTTGTTGGCCCGGGCAACATCTATGTGGCCACCGCCAAGCGTCACGTGTTCGGTCAGGTGGGCATCGACATGATCGCCGGCCCATCGGAGATTCTGGTGGTGTGCGACGGCCAGACCGACCCGGACTGGATCGCCATGGACCTGTTCTCTCAGGCCGAGCACGACGAAGACGCCCAGGCGATTCTGGTCAGCCCGGATGCTGACTTCCTCGATCGCGTCGCGGCCAGCATCGCCAAACTGATGCCGACCATGGAGCGCGCGGAAATCATCCAGACCTCGATCAACGGCCGCGGCGCCTTGATCAAAGTGGCCGACATGAATCAGGCCATTGAAGTCGCGAACCGGATTGCGCCGGAGCACCTGGAGTTGTCGGTGGCGGATCCCGAGGCCTGGCTGCCGCAGATTCGCCACGCCGGCGCGATCTTCATGGGCCGCCACACGTCCGAAGCGCTGGGCGACTACTGCGCCGGTCCCAACCACGTGTTGCCGACGTCGGGCACCGCACGGTTCTCGTCGCCGCTGGGCGTGTACGATTTCCAGAAGCGCTCATCGATTATTTTCTGCTCGGAGCAGGGTGCGTCCGAACTGGGCAAAACGGCCTCGGTACTGGCACGCGGCGAGTCATTGACCGCCCACGCCCGCAGTGCCGAATACCGCATCGTCGACACCGAACAAGAGGGCAAATGAGCATGAGCAAATTCTGGAGTCCCTTCGTCAACGACCTGGTGCCTTATGTGCCGGGTGAGCAGCCCAAGCTGACCAAACTGGTGAAGCTCAACACCAACGAAAACCCCTATGGTCCGTCGCCCAAGGCGATCGAGGCCATGCGTGCTGCGGTCAGTGACGAGCTGCGCCTGTATCCCGACCCCAACAGTGACGCGCTGAAGCAAGCCGTAGCGCGTTATTACGGCGTCGACGCCAATCGCGTGTTTCTGGGCAACGGTTCGGACGAGGTGCTGGCCCACGCCTACAACGCGTTCTTCCGTCAGGACAAACCGCTGCTGTTCCCGGACATCAGCTACAGCTTCTATCCGGTGTATTGCGGCCTGTATGGCGTCGATTACGAAGCCGTGCCGCTGGACGAGCAGTTTCAGATTCGCGTCGAAGATTATGCGCGTCCCAATGGCGGCATCATTTTCCCGAACCCAAACGCACCCACCGGCTGCCTGTTGGCACTCGATGCCGTCGAGCAGATCCTCAGGAACAGTCCGGATTCGGTGGTGATCGTCGACGAGGCGTACATCGACTTCGGCGGCGAAACCGCGATAAGCCTGGTGGAGCGCTATCCGAACCTGCTGGTTACTCAAACGCTGTCCAAATCACGCTCCCTCGCCGGGTTGCGGGTAGGCCTTGCGGTGGGCCATCCGGACCTGATCGAAGCGCTGGAGCGGGTCAAGAACAGCTTCAACTCCTATCCGCTGGACCGCATGGCGATTGTCGGCGCAGCGGCAGCGTTCGATGACCGTGAGTATTTCGAGCGCACCTGCCAGCGCGTGATCGCCAGCCGCGAAGCGCTTGTCGAGCAGTTGGAAGGCAAGGGCTTTGACGTGCTGCCCTCGGCGGCGAACTTCATCTTCGCCCGTCACCCTCAGCATGACGCTGCCGGTCTGGCGGCGAAGGTGCGCGAGCAGGGCGTGATCGTGCGTCACTTCAAGCAGGGGCGCATCGCGCAATTCCTGCGCATCACCATCGGCACACCTGAACAGAATCAGGCGCTGGTGGATGCGCTGGGGGATTTGTCGAACTGAGTTGACGGTCGCTTGACGGCGACCGATCAATTCTCCGCCGCAGGCGCCGTTGTCTGCGGCGGGCGCACGCCCACTTCGGCGTTCAGTTTCAGCTCCTTGCCGTTGCGCATGACCTCAATGGCGATCTTGTCGCTCGGCTTGGTGCGCGCCACCTGATTCATTGACCGGCGCCCATCGCCTGCCGGCTCGCCGTTGATGCTCAAAATCACATCACCCAGTTGCAATCCGGCTTTCTGAGCCGGGCCGTCGCGGAAAATCCCGGCGACCACGATGCCTGGACGATCCTTCAGGCCGAAGGATTCCGACAGCTCCTGTGTCAGCGGCTGTACCTCAATGCCCAGCCAGCCGCGAATCACCTGACCGTGCTCGATGATCGACTTCATCACCTCCAACGCCAGCTTGGTCGGAATTGCAAAACCGATGCCTTGGGAACCACCGGATTTGGAGAAGATCGCCGTGTTGATACCGGTCAGGTTGCCGTTGGCGTCCACCAGCGCGCCACCCGAGTTGCCGGGGTTGATCGCCGCATCGGTCTGAATGAAGTCTTCGTAGGTGTTGAGGCCCAGCTGGTTACGGCCGGTGGCACTGATGATGCCCATGGTCACGGTCTGGCCGACGCCAAACGGGTTACCGATGGCCAGAGCAACGTCGCCGATGCGGATGGCGTCGGAACGGCCAAGGGTAATGGAAGGCAGATTCTTGAGGTCGATCTTCAGAACCGCAAGATCGGTCTCGGGGTCGCTGCCGACCACTTTGGCAATCGTCTCGCGACCGTCTTTCAGCGCCACGACAATCTGGTCGGCGCCGGAGGTGACGTGGTTGTTGGTCAGCAGGTAGCCTTCCGGGCTCATGATCACGGCCGATCCCAGGCTCGACTGCATGCGCTTTTGTTTAGGCAGGTTGTCGCCGAAGAAGCGGCGAAACTGCGGGTCGTCGAACAGCGGATGGTTGGGTTTGTTGTTGTTATTGACCATCTTGGTCGTGTACAGATTGGCCACGGCGGGGGCCGCGTTGCTGACAGCGTCTGCGTACGAGACCGGACCCTGTTGCACGAAGGCCTGTTGTGGCGCTTGCTGCAGGTTCACGTCCTGGCTCGGCAGCCCGACCCACTGGGGATAGCGCTGGATAATCAATAAAGCGATAAGCACACCAGCGAGCAAGGGCCAGCCGAGAAAACGCAGCGCTTTGAACATTGAGCGGAGTCCTGAAGGTAGAAGCGCCTAGCTGCGCCATAATGGCCGGCATTATACGAGGACCGACACGGTCTGGACTGCATATTTAGGAGACTTTTATGGCGGTTGCCTTGAGCACCCTGGTGGAAGAAGCGGACCGCTATCTCGGTAGCGCGCGGATTCAGGATTATTGCCCCAACGGCCTGCAGGTCGAGGGCCGGCCGCAGGTCAGTCGGATCGTCTCCGGTGTTACGGCGAGTCAAGCGTTGCTGGACGCGGCGGTGGAGGCGAATGCCGATCTGGTGCTGGTGCATCATGGCTATTTCTGGAAAGGGGAGAACCCCTGCATCACCGGCATGAAACAGCGTCGCCTGAAAACGTTGCTCAAGCACGACATCAGCCTGCTGTCCTACCACTTGCCCCTCGACCTGCACGCCGACGTGGGCAATAACGTTCAGCTGGCCCAGCAACTGGAGATTACCGTCGAAGGCCCGTTGGACCCGGACAATCCGCGCATCGTCGGGCTGGTCGGCTCACTCAGCGAAGCGATGACGCCACGGGATTTCGCCCACCGCGTGCAGACTGCATTGGGACGCGAGCCGCTGCTCATCGAAGGCGACGGCATGATTCGCCGGGTAGGCTGGTGCACCGGGGGCGGGCAGGGCTACATCGACCAAGCCGTGCTGGCCGGCGTGGATCTGTATTTGAGCGGAGAAGCGTCCGAGCAGACCTTTCACAGCGCGCGGGAAAACGGCATCAGTTTCATTGCCGCCGGTCATCACGCCACCGAGCGCTACGGGGTGCAGGCACTGGGTGATTACCTGGCGCGACGCTTTGCCCTGGAGCATCTGTTCATCGACTGCCCGAACCCGATTTAACGAGCCAGAGGTCCAATGCCTGAGCTATATGGTTAGATCGTTTCGATCTATCCCCGCCGCTGAATAGAATCAGGCCCCATGATAAAGTGCCTCGCTCGACAGAGCCCGCAGGCTCTCCATACACGTACGTTATCCCGTGAGTAACCATGGTCGACAAACTGACGCATCTGAAACAGCTGGAGGCGGAAAGCATCCACATTATCCGCGAGGTCGCTGCCGAGTTCGATAACCCGGTGATGCTGTACTCCGTCGGTAAGGACTCTGCCGTGATGCTGCATCTGGCGCGCAAGGCCTTCTTTCCAGGCAAGCTGCCGTTCCCGGTGATGCACGTCGACACCCGCTGGAAATTCCAGGAGATGTACCGGTTCCGCGACAAGATGGTCGAGGAAATGGGCCTGGACCTGATCGTGCACGTGAACCCGGACGGCGTCGCGCAGGGTATCAACCCGCTGACCCACGGCAGCTCCAAGCACACCGATATCATGAAAACCCAGGGTCTCAAGCAGGCCCTCGACAAGCACGGCTTCGATGCCGCGTTCGGCGGCGCCCGTCGTGACGAAGAGAAATCCCGCGCCAAAGAGCGTGTGTATTCCTTCCGTGACACCAAGCACCGCTGGGACCCGAAAAACCAGCGTCCCGAGCTGTGGAACGTGTACAACGGCAACGTCAACAAAGGCGAGTCGATCCGCGTGTTCCCGCTCTCCAACTGGACCGAGCTGGACATCTGGCAGTACATCTACCTCGAAGGCATCCCGATCGTCCCGCTGTATTTCGCCGCCGAGCGCGAAGTCATCGAGATGAATGGCACCTGGATCATGATCGACGACGATCGCCTGCGGAATCACCTGTCCGACGAGGACAAGAAGCGCATCGTCAAGAAAAAGGTCCGCTTCCGCACACTGGGCGACTACCCGTTGACGGGCGCTGTCGAGTCCGAGGCCACCAGCCTCACCGACATCATTCAGGAAATGCTCCTGACGCGAACTTCCGAGCGCCAGGGCCGGGTCATCGACCACGATGGCGCCGGCTCCATGGAAGAAAAGAAACGTCAGGGTTATTTCTAATTAGGGTGTCTGAACATGTCGCATCAATCTGAATTGATCAGCGAGGACATCCTCGCCTATCTGGGCCAGCACGAACGCAAGGAAATGCTGCGCTTCCTGACCTGTGGCAACGTCGACGACGGCAAGAGCACGTTGATCGGGCGTCTGCTGCACGATTCCAAGATGATCTACGAAGATCACCTGGAAGCCATCACCCGTGATTCGAAAAAATCCGGCACCACGGGCGACGAAGTCGATCTGGCGCTGCTGGTCGACGGCCTGCAGGCCGAACGGGAGCAGGGCATCACCATTGATGTCGCCTATCGCTACTTCTCCACTGCCAAGCGCAAATTCATCATCGCCGACACCCCCGGCCATGAGCAGTACACCCGCAACATGGCCACCGGTGCTTCCACCTGTGACCTGGCGATCATTCTGGTCGACGCCCGCTACGGCGTGCAGACCCAGACCAAGCGCCACAGTTACATCGCCTCGTTGCTGGGCATCAAGCACATCGTGGTCGCCATCAACAAGATGGACCTCAATGGCTTCGACGAGACCATCTTCGAGCAGATCAAGGCCGATTACCTGGCGTTCGCCGACCGCATTGCGCTGAAGCCGACCACCATGGCATTCGTGCCGATGTCGGCCCTCAAGGGCGACAACGTCGTCAACCGGAGCGAGCGCTCGCCGTGGTACACCGGCAAGTCGCTGATGGAGATTCTCGAAACCGTCGAGATCGCCAACGACCGCAATTTCACCGACCTGCGTTTCCCGGTGCAGTACGTCAACCGTCCGAACCTGAACTTCCGCGGTTTCGCCGGCACCCTGGCCAGCGGCATCGTGCACAAGGGCGACGAAGTGGTTGTGCTGCCGTCCGGCAAGAGCAGCCGTGTGAAATCCATCGTCACCTTCGAAGGCGAGCTGGAGCATGCGGGCCCGGGGCAGGCCGTGACACTGACAATGGAAGACGAGATCGACATCTCCCGTGGCGACCTGTTGGTGCATGCCGACAACGTCCCGCAAGTCGCTGATGCCTTCGACGCCATGCTGGTGTGGATGGCCGAAGAGCCAATGCTGCCGGGCAAGAAATACGACATCAAACGCGCCACGTCCTACGTGCCGGGTTCGATTGCCAGCATCACTCATCGTGTTGACGTGAACACCCTGGAAGAAGGCCCGGCCAGTTCGCTGCAGCTGAATGAAATCGGCCGCGTGAAGATCGCACTGGACGCACCGATTGCCCTCGATGGTTACGACAGCAACCGCACCACGGGCGCGTTCATCGTCATCGATCGTTTGACCAACGGCACCGTGGCGGCGGGCATGATCATCGCCAAACCGGTGGTTGCGGGTGGCGGGAGTCATCACGGCGCGCTGGCCCATGTTTCGACAGAAGAGCGCGCTCAGCGCTTCGGCCAGAAGCCGGCGACCGTGCTGTTCAGCGGTTTGTCGGGTGCAGGCAAGAGCACGCTGGCGTATGCCGTGGAGCGCAAGCTTTTCGACATGGGCCGTGCGGTGTTCGTCCTTGATGGCCAGAACCTGCGTCACGACCTCAACAAGGGCTTGCCGCAGGATCGCGCCGGTCGTACCGAGAACTGGCGTCGTGCCGCCCACGTTGCGCGTCAGTTCAACGAAGCGGGCCTGCTGACCCTCGCGGCGTTCGTCGCGCCGGACGCGGGCGGTCGGCAGAATGCCAAGGCCCTGATCGGCGATGATCGACTGATCACCGTGTACGTTCAGGCATCGCCGCAGGTCTGCCGCGAGCGTGACCCTCAGGGGCTCTACGCCGCCGACAAGGACAACATCCCGGGTGAATCCTTCCCGTATGACGTCCCGCTGGACGCCGACCTGGTCATCGACACGCAGTCGCTGAACGTCGAGGAAGGCGTCAAGCAAGTGCTGGATCTGTTGCGGACCCGCGGCGTGATCTAAACGCTGTTCGTCATTCAAGAAGCCCGCCTGTGATGGCGGGTTTTTTGTTTCCTGGCCACGGTGAACATCGGGGGTTGATGAAAAAGCCGGTTCGCCAGCAAGCCGGCTCCTACGGATTGGGGCCGTGTCGCAGATGGGGTGTCTGGCGCAATTCCAGTGTAGGAGCGCGCTTGCCCGCGAAGGCGTCGTGTCAGAAACATCCATACCGACTGACACACCGTCTTCGCGGGCAAGCGCGCTCCTACATTGATCCGTCGTCGTATCGGGATGACATGGCTGGCGTGGAACTCGTACATACCGGATTCCCATGAGCCAAACGCCCGCAAAAAAGCCCGCCCCTGATCACCTCAGGGGCGGGCTTTTGGTGAAGCGTGAGCGCTTACTTCTTCAAACCGTAATGCTCATCCAGCATGCCGGGGGAGTCGGGCGACTTGGGCGCGTAGTCCTTCGGCGGTTCGGCAGCAGTGCGCGGTGGCGTCAGGCGATCCCGTGGCGGATGGAGCGCGTCCGGGTGCAGCGCGGCCAGCAGGCGTTGACGGGTGATGTCGTCGGTGGCCAGGCGGTTGGCGCCTTCGGCCAGATGCTCCTGAACATCGTGGTAGCTCTGCGACAGCTTCTGCACCAGATTGGCGGTGCTGTTGAAGTGGGTGATCACCTCGTTCTGATACGTATCGAAACGCTCCTGAACGTCATCCAGCTGGCGCTGAGTCCCGTTAGGCACGGCATTGGGCAGCGCGCGCGCCACGAAGAAACCGATGATTACACCAACCACCAGGGCGATGGTCGGCAGCAACCAAACTAAGAGCGAGTAATCCACGAGTCCTTCCTCTATAAACGGCTTTGCTTTACGTTAACGGCTCGAACCTGCGCTGTATAGCGGCGACGCGTCGCCAGCATGCCAGCCACAGACAATCAGCTAGACGAGTCGACCCAATTGAAGGTCACGGAGTTCATTCTTGCTCATGCGTGAGACCCCTGTATTCATCGATGGCCCGGCGGGCCAACTCGAAGCGTTGTATCTCGATCTGGACGAGGCCAGAGGCATCGCGCTGATATGCCATCCTAACCCGGTTCAGGGCGGCACCATGCTCAATAAAGTGATCTCGACCCTGCAGCGCACCGCGCGCGATGCCGGTCTGATCACCCTGCGCTTCAACTATCGCGGCGTTGGCGCCAGCGCCGGCAGCTCGGACATGGGCGAGGGTGAAGTCGACGACGCACAGGCGGCGGCGAGCTGGCTGCGCGACAAACATCCCGACCTACCCATGACTTTGTTCGGATTTTCCTTCGGTGGTTTCGTGGCGGCTACCCTGGGCGGGCGCCTTGAGGCTGAGGGCGAAACCTTGAAGCATCTGTTCATGGTCGCGCCTGCCGTGATGCGTATCGCCAACGCGGAGGCATTGCCGCAGAAGGGGGCGCTGACGGTCATTCAGCCGGACACCGATGAAGTCGTTGACCCACAACTCGTATACGACTGGTCTGACAAACTCCCGCGCCCCCATGAGCTGCTGAAAGTGGCAGAATGCGGGCACTTTTTTCACGGCAAGCTGACCGATCTCAAGGATCTGATTCTGCCGCGCCTTTCGAATTGATCGCAGCACCCAAAATAAGCGACTAGCCATGACCACTCGTATCCTGACCGGTATCACCACCACCGGCACGCCGCACCTGGGCAATTACGCCGGCGCCATTCGCCCGGCCATCGTTGCCAGCCGCCAGAGCGACGCTGACTCGTTCTACTTTCTGGCTGACTACCACGCGCTGATCAAATGCGATGACCCGCTGCGCATTCAGCGCTCGCGTCTGGAAATCGCCGCGACCTGGCTCGCGGCAGGGCTGGACGTCGAGCGCGTGACGTTCTACCGCCAGTCCGACATTCCGGAAATCCCCGAACTGACCTGGCTGCTGACCTGCGTGGCCGGCAAGGGCCTGCTCAACCGCGCCCACGCCTACAAGGCCTCGGTGGACAAGAACGTCGAAGCCGGTGAAGACCCCGACGCCGGCATCACCATGGGCCTGTTCAGCTATCCGGTGCTGATGGCCGCCGACATCCTGATGTTCAACGCCCATCAAGTGCCGGTCGGCCGCGATCAGATCCAGCACGTCGAAATGGCGCGCGACATCGGTCAGCGCTTCAATCACCTGTTCGGCAACGGCAAAGAGTTCTTCGTGATGCCGGAAGCGCTGATCGAAGAAAGCGTCGCGACCCTGCCTGGCCTGGACGGCCGCAAGATGTCGAAGAGCTACGACAACACCGTCCCGCTGTTCACCAGCGCCAAAGACATGAAAGAAGCGATCTCGCGCATCGTCACTGACTCGCGCCTGCCGGGCGAAGCCAAGGATCCGGACACGTCGCACCTGTTCACGCTGTATCAGGCATTCGCCACGAAAGAGCAAGGCGACGAGTTCCGCGCCGACCTGTTGCAGGGTTTGGGTTGGGGCGATGCCAAGCAGCGCCTGTTCCAGTTGCTGGACGCCGAGCTGGGCGAAGCCCGCGAGCACTACCATCGCCTGATCGAGCGCCCCGCTGACCTGGAAGACATCCTGCAAGCGGGCGCCGAGAAGGCCCGTCGTGTGGCCACGCCGTTTCTGGGCGAGCTGCGCGAAGCGGTCGGCCTGCGCTCATTCCGCACCGCCGCGCACACCGTCACGGCGACCAAAAAGAAGGCCAGCAAAGGCGCGCGCTTTGTCAGTTTTCGCGAGGACGACGGCAGCTTCCGCTTCCGGCTGCTGGCGGCCGATGGCGAGCAACTGCTGCTGTCGCGCAATTTCGCAGACGGCAAGGCGGCCGGCGCCGTGACCAAACGGCTGCAGCAGGGCGGTGAGCTGGACATTCGGCCCGAAGGCGATGCCTTCACCCTGTGGCTGAGTGATGCCTGTGTCGCCGACAGCCCGGCGTTCGCTGATGCCGCCGCCCGCGATGCCGCAATCGAGAGCCTGAAACTGGCGCTGGCGCCACAACAGGATTAATTGCCATTCCAATGGGCCGTCGCTACAGTGACGGCCCGTTTTTGCTGCCTTTGCAAGCGACTATGACCCCTCTAGAACGATACCAAGCTGACCTGAAGCGTCCGGACTTTTTCCACGACGCCGCGCAAGAGAATGCGGTGCGCCATCTGCAGCGTCTGTACGACGATCTGGTCGCCGCCCATGACCGCAAGCCGGGATTGCTGGGCAAGCTGTTCGGCAAGAAAGAAGCCCCGATTGTGAAGGGGCTGTATTTCTGGGGCGGTGTGGGCCGGGGCAAGACCTACCTGGTGGACACCTTCTTCGAAGCGCTGCCGTTTGAAGACAAGACGCGCACGCACTTCCACCGCTTCATGAAGCGCGTGCACGAGGAAATGAAAAACCTCAAGGGCGAGAAGAACCCGCTGACCCTGATCGCCAAGCAGTTTTCCGAAGAAGCGCGGGTGATCTGTTTCGACGAATTCTTCGTATCGGACATTACCGACGCGATGATCCTCGGCACGCTGATGGAAGAGCTGTTCAAGAACGGCGTGACCCTGGTCGCGACGTCGAACATCGTCCCCGACGGTCTCTACAAGGACGGTCTGCAGCGTGCCCGCTTCCTGCCGGCGATTGCGCTGATCAAGCAGAACACCGAGATCGTCAACGTCGACAGCGGTGTTGATTATCGCCTGCGTCACCTGGAGCAAGCCGAGCTGTTCCACTTCCCGCTGAACGAAGCGGCAGAGGAGAGCCTGCGCAAGAGCTTCCGTGCGCTGACCCCGGAATGCACCAAGGCCATCGAAAACGATGTGCTGATCATCGAGAATCGGCAGATCAAGGCGATTCGTACCTGCGACGACGTGGCGTGGTTCGACTTCCGTGAGCTGTGCGACGGCCCGCGTAGCCAGAACGACTACATCGAACTCGGCAAGATCTTCCATGCGGTGCTGCTCAGTGGCGTCGAGCAGATGAGCGTGACCACCGACGACATCGCGCGTCGATTCATCAACATGGTCGACGAGTTCTACGACCGCAACGTCAAGTTGATCATCTCGGCGGAAGTCGAACTGAAAGACCTGTACACCGGCGGCCGCCTGAACTTCGAATTCCAGCGCACGCTCAGTCGTTTGCTGGAAATGCAGTCCCACGAATTCCTGTCGCGGGCGCATAAGCCCTGATATCGCTCAGTTGGGGGCTTTCCGGGAGACTCTGTCGGAACGCAGACCTGTAGGAGCCGGCTTGCTGGCGAACGCGTCGTGTCAGTCGGCTTATTGAGCGCAGACCCACTGCATTCGCCAGCAAGCCGGCTCCTACCATACGAATCAGCCAAAACCCTGCATGTCCGCAGGGTTTTTCCGTTTCATGCCGCCTGCTGAAACTGCTGGCGGTACTGGTTCGGTGACAGGTCGGTGTGTTGGCGGAACAGGCGTGCGAAGAAGCTGGCGTCGTCGTAGCCCACTTCGTAGCTGATGGTTTTGATGCTCTTGCGTGAGCCCGACAGCAGGCCCTTGGCGGTTTCGATGCGCAGGCGTTGCAGGTAGTGCAGCGGCTTGTCGCCTGTTGCGGTCTGGAACCGGCGCATGAAGTTGCGGATACTCATGCCGTGCTCGCGGGCCACATCCTCGAAACGGAATTTGTCGGCGAAGTGCTCCTCAAGCCAGTGCTGAATCTGCAGGATAATCACGTCCTGGTGCAGCTTCTGCCCGCCAAAACCAATCCGTCCCGGCGCGTAGCTGCGCTGCACTTCATAGAGAATGTCACGGGCGACGGTCTGTGCGACATGGGCCCCGCAGAAGCGCTCGATCAGGTAGATATAAAGATCACACGCTGAAATCGTGCCGCCTGCGCAATACAGGTTATCGGCGTCGGTCAGGTGCTTTTCCTGATTCAGCAGCACGTTCGGAAAACGCTCGGCAAACTCGTTGAAAAACCGCCAGTAGGTGGTCGCCTCCTTGCCATCGAGCAGCCCCGCATCCCCAAGCCAGAACACGCCGCTGGCCTCACCGCAGAGCACGGCGCCGCGCGCATGTTGCTCACGCAGCCACGGCAGGATTTGCGGATAGCGTTCACGCAGGGTGTCGAAATCTTCGACGAAAGCGGGAAGGATGATGATATCGCTGTGTTCAAGCACACCGTCTACAGGGATGACGACGTCGCTGAAACTGCGGACTTCCTTGCCGTCCGGGCTGACCAGTCGGGTTTCGAAGGCCGGTTTGAAGCCCTGTCCCAACTGCTTGCCGTAGCGCAGGCTGGCGAGGTGAAAGAAGTCTTTGGCTTGCATGAGCGTGGAGGCAAAAATTCCATCGATCGCAAGAATGCTGACACGCCGCAACGGCGCGTTTGGTTGGATAGACATAGTCTTTTGTTCTTATATGGGAAAGTGGTCAAGCAACGGCGTGATCGTCTTATTTTTTGTCGGATGTGTCCAGTGTCGCCGTCATCCCGCTGGGCCTACGCTCTGCTGAGGTTTTGTCCGACAATCCTTCGCATCAGGTGCAGCCATGCTTCCCAGAACACTCTTCAGCTCAGAGCACGAGCTTTTCCGAAATAGCGTGCGCAAGTTCTTCGAACAGCATGCGGCACCCTTTCATGCCCAGTGGGAAAAGCAGGGCCACATCGACCGTACCCTGTGGAACCGGGCCGGGGAGCAGGGCATGTTGTGTTCGCACCTGCCGGAAGAATACGGCGGCATGGGCGCTGATTTCCTCTACACCACCGTGGTGATCGAGGAGATCTCGCGCCTCGGCCTGACCGGCATCGGTTTTTCCCTGCATTCGGACATCGTCGCGCCGTACATCCTGCATTACGGCAGTGAGGCGCTGAAGCTCAAATATTTGCCCAAACTGGTCTCGGGGGAGCTGGTCACTGCCATCGCGATGACCGAGCCCGGCGCGGGGTCCGATCTGCAAGGGGTCAAGACCACCGCGGTGCTGGATGGCGAGGAGTACGTCATCAATGGTTCGAAGACCTTCATCACCAACGGGTTTCTCGCTGATCTGGTGATCGTCGTTGCAAAGACCGATCCCAAGGCGGGCGCGAAGGGCACCAGTCTGTTTGTCGTGGAAGCGGGTACGCCGGGCTTTGCGAAGGGCAAGCGCCTGGAGAAGGTCGGGATGAAGGCGCAGGACACGTCGGAATTGTTCTTCCAGGACGTGAGAGTGCCCAAGGAGAACCTGCTGGGTCAGGCCGGGATGGGTTTTGCGTATCTGATGCAGGAACTGCCCCAAGAGCGTCTGACGGTCGCCATCGGTGCCATCGCATCCGCCGAAGCCGCCCTGCAATGGACGCTCGACTACACGCGAGAGCGCAAGGCGTTTGGCAAGGCCATCATCGATTTCCAGAACACCCGCTTCAAACTGGCCGAAATCGCCACTGAAGTTCAGATTGGTCGTACATTCATTGACCGATGCCTGGAGTTGCATCTGGAAGGGAAGCTGGATGTGCCGACGGCAGCCATGGCGAAATACTGGTCAACCGACCTGCAATGCAAGGTGCTGGACGAATGCGTGCAGCTGCATGGCGGCTATGGCTTCATGTGGGAATACCCGATCGCCCGGGCGTGGGCAGACGCGCGAGTGCAGCGGATTTATGCGGGGACCAACGAAATCATGAAAGAGATCATTGCCCGGTCGCTGTAGGACGAGCAAATCGATCACTGTAGGAGCGTGGCTTGTCCCGCGATCGGCGGGGAACCCGTCGCAAATGCGGTAAATGCGGTGTTTCCGAGAGACTGCATTGGTCGCATTTGCTGACGGTTTCCGGCAGGTCGCGGGACAAGCCACGCTCCTACAGTGGGTATGTCAGGTGTTAAGGCGCAGGATTCGGCTGATCCTTGTGAATCGCCTCGATGCCCGCCAGCACTTCATCCGACAGCACCAGTTCCGCGCTCGCCAGGTTGCTTTCCAGCTGCTCCAGCGTGGTGGCACCGATGATGTTGCTGGTGACGAAGCTGCGGCTGGTTACGAACGCCAGGGCCATCTGCGCCGGATCAAGACCGTGCTCGCGAGCCAGCGCAACGTAGCGTGCGCAGGCCGCTTCCGATTGTGGATTGAAGTAGCGCGTGAAGCGGCTGTACAGACTCAAGCGGCCCTTGGCAGGGCGGGCGCCGTCGGCGTACTTGCCAGACAACATGCCGAAGGCCATGGGCGAATAGGCCAGCAAGCCGCATTGCTCGCGAATCGCCACTTCTGCCAGTCCCACCTCGAAGCTGCGGTTGAGCAAGTTGTAGGGGTTCTGAATGGACACGGGGCGCGTCAGGCCATGAGCATCCGATTCGGCGAGAAACTTCATGGTGCCCCACGGCGTTTCGTTGGACAGACCCACGTGGCGGATCTTGCCGGCCTTGACCTGCTCGTCCAGGGCTTCTAGCACTTCCAGCAGCGGGGTGAACTGTTCCTCACTGTGGTTGTAACCCAGCTTGCCGAAGAAGTTGGTGCTGCGCTCAGGCCAGTGCAGTTGATACAGATCGAGGTAATCGGTCTGCAGGCGTTTGAGGCTGGCATCCAGCGCCGCGACGATGTGATCGCGGTTGAATTTCAGCTGACCGTCACGGATGTAGTCGATGCCGTTGCCGGGACCGGCGATCTTGCTGGCGAGGATCCAATCGGCACGGTCGCCGCTCTGCTTGAACCAGTTGCCGAGGATCGTCTCGGTGCTGGCGTAGGTTTCTTTCTTCGGCGGGACCGGATACATCTCGGCAGTGTCGATGAAATTGATGCCGGCGGCCTTGGCCCGTTCGATCTGCGCGAAGGCCTCGGACTGGCTGTTCTGCTCGCCCCAGGTCATGGTGCCGAGGCAGATTGCGCTGACATTGAGGTCGGTTCTGCCCAGTTGGCGGTAGTCCATTTGGCTCTCCTGTTTAAAAGAGCCATAAAAGCAGGTTGAAATTTTTTTCGCAATCTGCATAATTCCGCTCCTCTTTGTCGCTGGAGTGATGCCCCGCGCCAAAAGAAACCGCTGCGATCGAACGCGCTGACCCGAGCCCCCTATAGCGTTCGTGCCCGGCGGCCTTTGACTTGTCAAAGACCGTACTAATGAGTATGCTCCGCCGTCTATTTTTCAGGGCGGCCTTTGAGGCTATAAAGAATGAAAACTTTTACCGCTAAACCGGAAACAGTAAAGCGCGACTGGTTCGTCGTCGACGCTGCTGGTCAGACCCTGGGTCGTCTGGCCACTGAAATCGCGAGCCGTCTGCGTGGCAAGCACAAGCCGGAATACACTCCGCACGTTGACACCGGCGACTACATCGTCGTGATCAATGCCGAGCAGATCCGTGTGACCGGTGCCAAGACCACCGACAAGATCTACTACTCTCACTCCGGTTTCCCGGGCGGGATCAAGTCGATCAACTTTGAAAAGCTGATCGCCAAAGCTCCTGAGCGCGTGATCGAGACCGCGGTCAAAGGCATGCTGCCTAAGAACCCGCTGGGTCGCGACATGTATCGTAAGCTGAAAGTCTATGCGGGCGCTGCACACCCTCATACTGCTCAGCAGCCCCAAGAACTGAAGTTTTAACGGAATAGTTCATTATGTCGGCGACTCAAAATTACGGCACTGGCCGTCGCAAGACCGCAACCGCTCGCGTTTTCCTGCGTCCGGGCACCGGTAACATCTCCATCAACAACCGTTCCCTGGACTCGTTCTTCGGTCGCGAAACTGCCCGCATGGTAGTTCGTCAGCCGCTGGAACTGACTCAGACTGTCGAAAAATTCGACATCTACGTCACTGTCATCGGCGGTGGTGTGAGTGGTCAAGCTGGCGCAATCCGCCACGGTATCACCCGCGCTCTGATGCAATACGACGAAACCCTGCGTGGCGCTCTGCGCAAAGCTGGCTTCGTCACTCGCGATGCTCGCGAAGTTGAACGTAAGAAAGTCGGTCTGCGTAAAGCGCGTAAGCGTCCGCAGTACTCGAAGCGTTAATTCGCTTCCGTTCAAAAAGAACGCTCAGTTTCTATACGAAGCTGGGCGTTTTTTTATGGCTGTCTTTTATGGCTGTCTATTATTGATTCCGAGGGCCTGCCGGGAGATCTCGGATGTTGACGGGAGAGGACCGAATGGCCGATGACGGCGTAAACACGGCCCGGCGTCGCTTTCTTGTGACGGCCACGTCTGTAGTAGGCGCAGCAGGAGCAGTCGGCGCCGCCGTGCCGTTTGTGGGTTCGTGGTTCCCGAGTGCCAAAGCCAGGGCGGCGGGAGCGCCTGTCAAAGTCAACATCAGCAAGATTGAGCCGGGTCAGCAGATGATCGCCGAATGGCGCGGTCAGCCGGTGTTCATTGTTCGTCGCACGCCAGAAATCCTTTCCAATCTGGGCCAGATCACCGGCCAGCTTTCCGACCCCGAATCAAACGACTCCACACAGCCTGCCTACGTCGATCCGATGGTCCGTTCGATCCGGCCTGAAATCCTGCTGTTGATCGGCATTTGTACCCATCTTGGCTGCTCGCCTACTTTTCGCCCCGAAGTCGCATCCGTTGACTTGGGCAAGGATTGGGTCGGCGGTTATTTCTGCCCTTGTCATGGCTCAAGGTACGACCTGGCCGGACGCGTCTACAAATCTCAGCCTGCACCGCTGAATCTGCCAGTGCCGCCGCATTCCTACGAGTCGGACTCAATCATCGTCATCGGTGTCGATCAGGAGCAAGCGTGATGAGCAAGCTCATGGACTGGATCAATGCGCGCTTTCCGGCGACCTCAATGTGGGAAAACCACCTCAGCAAGTACTACGTACCCAGGAACCTCAATTTCTTCTACATTTTCGGTGTTCTGGCGCTGCTGGTGCTGGTCAACCAGATCCTCACGGGGATCTGGTTGACCATGAGTTATACGCCCACGGCCGAGGGGGCCTTTGCCTCGGTCGAGTCCATCATGCGTGACGTCGAATACGGCTCGATTCTGCGCCTGTTGCATTCGACCGGCGCGTCGGCGTTCGTCATCGTCATCTACCTGCACATGTTTCGCGGCCTGCTGTACGGCTCGTATCAGAAGCCGCGCGAGTTGGTCTGGATCTTCGGCATGCTGATGTATCTGGCGCTGATGGCGGAAGCGTTCACGGGCTACTTGCTGCCGTGGGGGCAGATGTCGTATTGGGGCGCTCAGGTGATCATTTCGCTGTTCGGCGCGATTCCCATCATCGGAGCCGACCTCGCCCAGTGGATTCGGGGGGATTATCTGGTCTCCGGCATCACCCTCAACCGGTTCTTCGCGCTGCACGTCGTGGCCTTGCCGATCGTGATCGTCGGCCTCGTCGTGCTGCATATCCTGGCGCTGCATGAAGTGGGCTCGAACAACCCCGACGGCGTCGACATCAAGAAGTACAAGGACGAGAACGGCAACCCTTTGGACGGCATTCCTTTTCATCCGTACTACACGGTCAAGGATCTGCTCGGCGTCGTGGTGTTTCTGTTCATCTTCTGTTCGGTAGTGTTTTTCTTCCCCGAGATGGGCGGCTACTTCCTCGAGAAGCCGAACTTCGAACAGGCCAACGCCTTAAAGACCCCAGAGCACATTGCGCCGGTGTGGTACTTCACACCGTTCTACGCGATCTTGCGCGCCATCCCGGACAAGCTTCTCGGCGTCATGGCCATGGGTGCAGCCATCGCGGTGCTGTTCGTGCTGCCGTGGCTTGATCGCAGCCCGGTCAAATCGATGCGCTACAAGGGTTGGCTGAGTCGCTTCTGGCTGTTGCTGTTTTGCGTGTCCTTCGTGACGCTCGGGGTGCTGGGCATACTGCCGCCAAGCACCGGGCGTGCATGGCTGTCGCAGGCCTGCACCTTCACGTATTTCGCCTACTTCATCCTGATGCCGTTCTACACGCGCATGGAGCGGACGAAGCCAGTGCCGGACAGGGTGACGAGCTGATGAAAACGCTACTCGCTGTCTTGCTCCTTGGCCTGTTGCCGGTGTTGTCGTTCGCCGCTGATCAGGGCGCGGACCTTGAAAGCGTGGACATCGAGTTGTCCGACAAGGCGGCCCTGCAAGATGGTGCGCAGACCTTCGTCAATTACTGCATGGGGTGCCACAGCGCCAGGTTTCAGCGCTATGAACGCGTCGCGGACGATCTCGGTATCTCCCACGACCGGATGCTGGAAAAGCTGGCACCTGCCGGGGCGAAAATCGGCGATCACATGACCATTGGCATGCAGCCGGCGGATGCGAAGAACTGGTTTGGCGCAGTGCCGCCCGATCTGACCCTCGTCGCCCGCGTTCGCGGAACTGACTGGCTCTATGGCTACCTGCGTTCGTTCTACGAGGACCCGACGCGGCCGTGGGGCGTGAACAACACCGTCTTACCCAACGTTGCCATGCCCAACGTGCTGGAAGGGCTTCAGGGACGTCAGAGGCTCGGTTGCAAGGAGGTTCAGCGCGTCGACGGCGGCGAAGAACACGCCGACATGACCCTGAGTCACGAAGCCTGCGATCAACGGGTCATCGTCCCCGGCACGGGCACGCTGACCAAAGCGCAATTCGACGAGAAGGTGAAGAACCTCGTGACCTTCCTCGCTTACTCGGCCAACCCGGACAAGCTGCAGCATCAGCGCATCGGCACCTACGTGCTGCTTTATCTCGCCGTGCTGTTCATCCTGGTCTACCTGCTCAAGCGTGAATTCTGGAAGGACGTCCATTGAGCGGGACGTCTGATTCGCGGTTCTGCGCCGCTTGCCGCTGCGCTGTTTCAGGTAAAGGAGGGAGAGCAGGTATAGTGGCGGGCTGAAGATTGCAGAATCTACCTTGAGTAAATGAGCTATCTTGTCGCCCGCGTTGAACACCTGATCATCGTGGACGTCGCCGAAAGCGCCCTCGCGGCGCATCCGTATTTCTGCTTTTTGAATATCTACAAGCGAGGAGGACCGCCATGGGCGTGACCAATCGGTTGGCCTGTTACTCCGACCCCGCCGACCACTATTCCCATCGCGTGCGCATTGTGCTCGCCGAGAAAGGTGTCAGCGCCGAGATCATCGAAGTTGTCGCGGGCCGTCATCCGCCCAAATTGATCGAGGTGAATCCGTACGGCAGCGTGCCAACTCTGGTTGATCGTGACCTGGCGTTGTACGAGTCGACGGTGGTAATGGAATACCTGGACGAACGTTATCCCCATCCGCCGCTGCTCCCGGTTTATCCGGTGGCGCGTGCCAACAGCCGCTTGCTGATCCACCGGATTCAGCGCGACTGGTGCGGTCTGGTGGACCTGATTCTGGACCCGCGCAGCAAAGAAGCCGCACGTGTTCAGGCGCGCAAGGAACTGCGCGAAAGTCTGACCGGCGTGTCGCCGTTGTTCGCGGATAAGCCTTTTTTCCTGAGCGACGAGCAAAGTCTGGTCGACTGCTGTCTATTGCCCATACTCTGGCGCCTGCCGATTCTGGGTATCGAATTGCCGCGGCCCGCCAAGCCGCTGCTTGATTATATGGAGCGCCAATTTGCGCGTGAGGCATTTCAGGCAAGTCTGTCTGGTGTCGAACGCGACATGCGCTAAGGCCTTAGGAGCCGTTTGATGAACTCCAGTCGCCCTTATCTGATCCGCGCTTTGTATGAGTGGATCGTGGATAACGATTGCACACCCCACGTACTCGTCAATGCCGAGTACCCAGCGGTGCAAGTCCCGCAAGGCTTTGCCAATGACGGGCAGATCGTCCTGAACATCTCGCCGAGCGCCGTTCGCCATCTGCACATGGACAACGACGCGGTGAGTTTCGAAGGCCGCTTCGGCGGCGTTCCCCACAGCCTGTACGTGCCGATTGCCGCCATCATGGGCATTTATGCCCGGGAGAACGGACAGGGTATGGTCTTCGACCTGGAGCCCGCCGTGGACGAAGACGAAGATCTGGACGTCGAAGACGATATGCCGCCACCGAACGACGAGCCACCACGCCCTACGGGCCGGCCGAGTCTGAAAGTGGTCAAGTAAGTCGTTTGTGCAGTGATAAAAAAGGCGATCCCGAGGGATCGCCTTTTTTGTGCCTGTTGAGTGGCTATGTAGGAGCGCGCTTGCCCGCCAACGCTATGTGCTTAACCCCACTTGAGAGGCTGAAACACCGCCACTCGCGGGCAAGCGCACTCCTGGAAAAGCACATCAATCGATGTACTCAAACAGCTTCACGATCTTCTGTACGCCGCCGACGCCTTGCACCAGGTTGGTGGCGCGGGTGGCTTCTGCCTGGGTCAACAGGCCCAGCAGGTAGACGATGCCGTTCTCAGTCACGACCTTGATGCGCGAGCCCGGGATGGTGCTGTCGGTGAGCATTTCGGTTTTGATCTTGCTTGTCAGCCAGGCGTCGTTGCTGCGCGCCAGCATCGAGGACGGGCCGGTGACCTGCAGCTCGTTGTTGACCTTCTTGACCTTTTGCACCTGACTGGCGGTTTGCTCGGCCAGTTGCTTGAGGTCGGCGCGCGGTGTCTGGCCGGCCAGCAGGACGATGCCGTTGAAGCTCGTCACGACGATGTGCGATGCATTGTCCAGATCAGGGTTGGCCTTGGCGATGTTGACGGAGACCTTGGTCTCGATCAGCGAGTCGTCGATCTTGCTGCCGAAGGTGCGTGTACCGCGATCGTCATCGATCGGTGCTTCGCGGCTGGCGTTGATCACCGAGCTGCATCCGCTGATGCCCAGGCAGAGCGTCAGGGCCAGCAGGCTAAGACGTTTGGATATCATTCTTCACTCCCGAACAGTTGGCTGTCGATCAAGTCGCAAAGGCAGTGGATCGCCAGCAGGTGGACTTCCTGGATACGTGCAGTAACTTTTGCCGGGACGCGGATTTCAACGTCCTCCGGCAACAGCAACGACGCAACGTCGCCGCCATCGCGACCGGTCAAGGCTACGACAATCATTTCACGATCATGTGCGGCCTGGATGGCCTGAATAATGTTCGCCGAATTGCCGCTGGTGGAAATCGCCAGCAGCACATCGCCCGGCTGACCCAGCGCACGAATCTGTTTGGAGAAGATTTCGTTGTAGCTGTAGTCGTTGGCGATGGAGGTGATGGTGGAGGTGTCAGTGGTCAGCGCGATGGCGGGCAAGCTCGGTCGCTCGCGTTCGAAACGGTTGAGCAGCTCCGAAGAAAAGTGCTGGGCATCGCCAGCCGAACCGCCGTTACCGCAGGCGAGCATCTTGCCCTCATTGAGCAGGGCGTTGACCATCACTTGGCTGGCTTGCTCGATGTGGGGTGCAACAACATCCATCGCCTGTTGCTTGGTGTCGATGCTGGCCTGAAAAAGCTGGCGAATTCGGGATTGCATGTCCATCTATGAAAACCTTAATAGGGGCGGCTGGTCGGGGCGGCGTCCGATAAGTCATCGGCGTCCCGGCACAAAACTGTGCAGCCCGCAAAGCAAAGAGCAAAAGAGCCAGTGTGGTTCGTTGGGTGCTAAGGGATAAAGCGCAACACGGTTCCCGGCTAAAGCCGGTCCTACAGGGCTTGATGCGCCTCCAGTGGGACCGGCTTTAGCCGGAAAGGCGGCCGATCTTACGCTGCAAACCCCACGCAATCATCGCGTTTTCAACAATCGAACGCATTTGTCAGCCAATTCAGCACCGGTGAGGTGCCAGGGTCACCATTGATCGCGACGACGTCGAAGCGACACGGTGAATCGGCCCAGCGCCCCTCGCTTTGCAGAAAGGATTGAGCCGCCAGCGTGAGCTTTTCCTGCTTGCGAAAATCGACGCTTTCCAGTGCTCCACCCCAACCGGCGTGGCGACGATACCGAACTTCGACGAATACTACTGTATCGCCGTCGAGCATGACCAGATCAAGCTCGCCGCGTTTGCATGACCAGTTGCGGGTAATCAGCTGCAACCCATGCTGTTGCAGGTGACGCAGGGCGTAGGCTTCTGCCTCGCGCCCTGCCGTTTGACGGGTGTTGCCTGAGGTCAAGGCGCGGTGTCCGGCAGGCGCTGGACCTTGCCGTCAACGAACTCTGCCCATGGCAGTTGACGCTCGATGCGTTGGCCCTGACCAATCGCAAGACTGCCGGACAGGCCGTCGATGCGGCTGTCAGGCAAGGTTTTCAGCTGAGTCAGTCGTGGCGCCAGACGGTACGCATCGATGCCCATGGCGTAGAGACGGCCGAGGCTGCCGGCGGCTTGTGGCCATTGAGCGGTCACTTGCTGGCGCAACGGGTCGTTGGCGTTCAGCAACCACGGTGTTTCGCAGAAGCGCACGCCGTTCAGGTCGTTGTACATCGCCGGGTCGCCGCTGTTGGTGAACAGGTGCGAAGTGGCATAGACCGGAACATCGCCAGCGTACTGGAACACCATGGTCGGCTTGATCTGCTGAGCCTGCTGAGGCGTTGCGGCGAGGAACATGAAGTCCACGTCCTGGCGGCGGGAAGGCTGAGCGGCCATCTGCGTGCCAGTGGCGCTTTGCACGCGCTGGGCGCGGCCTTCGCTGTTGCGCAGCTGGAACAGATCGGCAACCTGCTGGGCGAGTGCGACCGGCTGATCGATGCGTTCAGCACCCAGCAAGGTGCCGCCCTTGGCCTGCCAGCTTTGACGGAAGGCCTCCAGCACGCGATCACCCCATTCGCCCTTCGGCACCATGGCCACCGCACTGCGCTTGCCATCGGCCCAGGCACGGCGCGCCACTTCGCGGGCTTCGTCTTCAGCGGCCAGACCGAACTGGAACAGCTCGGCAGGACCCTGAGTGCCGGAATCGCTGTAGTTCAGTGCCAGCGTGGTGATCGGCAGTTGAGGGCGAGCGCTCAGCTGTTTAACCAGTGGTTTCTCCAGCGGGCCGACCACCAGTTGTACGCCGGCCGCTTTTGCTTGCGCATAAAAAGCGTCCATCGAGGTGACGCGGGAGCTGTCGAACACTTCGATCGCAGGTGGCTTCTCGCCGGCCTGCTGAGCTTGATAGTTCGCGGCCATGAAGCCGTCACGCAGGGCGCGGGAGACCGAGGCGAGCGGGCCGTCTTGGGGCAGCAGCAACGCGATCTTGGTCAACGGCTGGCTCTTCAGGTCACGCAATTGCGCGAGCGCGGTCGGCAACTGACGCGCCGCAGGGTGTTGCGGGTTCTGCGCTTTCCAGTTGTCGATGGCCGCCTGTTGCTGTTCCAGCGTGCCGGCGCCCTTGACCGCGCGGGCCAGGCTCAGCCAGCCGCCCATGTCATCGTTGGCCGAGCTTTGCAGCTGCTCGGGTGGCAGCGCGGCAACCAGCGTCCAGATAGCGTCGTTGTTGGCGTTCAGGGCATCGCCTTGCAGCAGCGGGCCCATGAACACGCGCTCGCTCGCAGCTGCGAGGGTCTGGCCGTCTGCTTCAAAAGCCCGGGCGCGAACGGTGTGAGCACGGGTTTGCAAGTCAACCGGCATTTCGCCCAGATGCTGCATGCTCGGGTGATTGAGGGCGGTCAGCGCGGCTTTCGGCTGGCTGCGACCCAATGCCAGTTCGGCAGACAGGGTGTTGGCGTAGATTTGTTTGTCAGTCTTGAGCTGGTCCATTTGCACCTGCTCAAGGATGCTCGCGGCGCGGCTCGGGTTGTTCTGGCGCGCTGCCAGGTCGGCCGCCGTCAGTTTCAGCAAAGCTGCCTGATCCGGCGACTTTGCCGCAGCGGCCTGTTCGAGCAGTTGTTCGATGCTGGCATCGGGGGAGCGAGGCAATTCGCCAAGGCTGGAGGAGGGCGAACCGGCACAGGCAGCCAGGAGGGCAGCGAGGCAGAGGGCAGAGAACAGCCGCAGGCAAGCGATCATGTGTATGTTCCTGATACTCGAGCAAATTAGCGTGGAAGTGTACCCAAGCACTGGCCCGGGCGCGACGTTGAAGGCGTTAAAGCGGCGATATGGGTCGTCTCCAGGCGCGTCAGCTGACCTGAGTCGGACTGTCGCGGAGTCGCTGCCGTGTTGCTGGGGTTCGTGCTGCTTTTCCGGACTCACGGGGTGCGGGGGCCTGTTTTGTCGGCCGCAGCCTGTACAATGCAGGCTTTTACACAACATGAGGTGTGCGCTTTGACTGCTCCAGGTGCTTCGAATTCCACTACAGGCGCGCTTTATGTGGTGGCCACGCCAATCGGCAACCTGGATGACATAAGCGCCCGTGCCCTAAAGGTGCTGCGCGATGTTTCGCTGATTGCCGCCGAGGATACCCGCCACTCGTTACGCCTGATGCAGCACTTCGGCATCCCTACGCCGCTGGCGGCCTGTCACGAGCACAACGAGCGCGAGGAGGGCAGCCGCTTCATCACGCGCCTGCTGGCCGGTGATAACGTTGCGCTGATATCCGATGCCGGCACGCCGCTCATTTCCGACCCTGGCTACCACTTGGTGCGTCAGGCCCGGGCAGCAGGCATTCAGGTGATCCCGGTCCCGGGCGCCTGCGCATTGATCGCGGCGCTCTCGGCGGCGGGGTTGCCGTCGGACCGATTCATCTTCGAAGGCTTCTTGCCGGCCAAGTCGGTGGGCCGAAAGGCGCGGCTCGAACTCGTCAAGGAAGAACCGCGCACGCTTATCTTCTATGAAGCGCCCCACCGCATTCTCGAATGCCTTCAGGACATGGAAGAAGTCTTCGGTCCGGACCGTCCCGCCGTGCTTGGGCGCGAATTGACCAAAACGTTCGAAACCCTCAAGGGACTGCCGCTGTCCGAGTTGCGTGCCTTCGTAGAGGGCGACAGTAATCAGCAGCGAGGCGAGTGCGTTGTGCTGGTGGCAGGCTGGAGTGAACCCGAAGGCGAGGATGTGATTGGCGCCGAAGCGCGGCGGGTGCTGGATCTGCTGCTGGAAGAAATGCCCCTCAAGCGTGCGGCCGCATTGGCAGCGGAAATCACCGGCGTACGCAAGAACCTGCTGTATCAGGTGGCGCTGGACAAACAGAAAGACGTGTGAGGGGATGTCGCGGGCAGCGTGGCATATGGCTGGAAACCCGATTAAAGCTTGTTCTTGAGCCGTCCTCCCATTAACCTTGGCGGCGGAGAGTCGATTGGACAGTCGCTGCCTTTCATTGTTCTGCAATGGAGGGGGGAGGAAAGTCCGGGCTCCATAGGGCGGAGTGCCAGGTAACGCCTGGGGGGCGCGAGCCTACGGAAAGTGCCACAGAAAATAACCGCCTAAGCACTTCGGTGCCGGTAAGGGTGAAAAGGTGCGGTAAGAGCGCACCGCACGTCTGGCAACAGTTCGTGGCTAGGTAAACCCCACTCGGAGCAAGACCAAATAGGGTTCCAAGGCGTGGCCCGCGCTGGAACCGGGTAGGTTGCTAAAGATGTCCAGTGATGGCCATCGTAGAGGAATGACTGTCCTCGACAGAACCCGGCTTACAGATCGACTCTCCACCTCCTTTTCTTCCCCTCGTTTGTACGATTTATCCCCTTCCGTAATACCAAAAAAATCTTAAACCTCACAAATCACTTTAACTTCGAACGCCATTCGTTTGTTCATCCTCGGAAATATCCGTAGGACCGATCCGAAATCCGCCACATCTCCTGCGTAAGTGCTCCTAAATATCCGTCCTATAAGGGTTTTCCTCGTGAAGTCGCCTTGACGGTGTGGTGGGCGCATTCCTATAGTGTGCGCAAGTGGCGGAAAGTGGCGTGAAGTGGGTTTTTTGACCGCAAAAAGATAATATTTGGAGATCGCGCCTGTGTTCCGTGGTGCTAACGCAATCAATCTCGACGCAAAGGGCCGTCTCGCTATGCCGAGCCGGTACCGTGACGAGTTGGATTCGCGTAGCGCCGGCCAGATGATTGTCACCATTGATACCGTCGACCCGTGCTTGTGCATCTATCCGCTTCCCGAGTGGGAGCTGATTGAGGCCAAGTTGCGTGAGCTCGCCACATTCCGTGAAGAAAACCGTCGCCTGCAGCGGCTGTTGATCGGTAACGCGGTGGATCTGGAGCTGGACGGCAGCGGGCGTTTCCTGGTGCCGCCACGTTTGCGTGAATACGCCAACCTCGATAAGCGAGTGATGCTGGTAGGCCAGCTCAACAAGTTTCAACTGTGGGATGAGGACGCCTGGAACGCACTTGCTGATGCGGACTTGGCGGCCATTCAAAAACCGGGTGCGATGCCCGATGAACTGCGTGATTTGATCCTGTGACTACGAATAGCGGCTTTACCCACATCACCGTACTGCTCGAAGAAGCCGTCGAGGCTCTCGCGGTGCGCGCCGATGGCTGCTATCTGGATGGCACATTTGGTCGTGGCGGACATAGCCGCCTTATATTGCAGAACCTGGGTCCGGAGGGTCGGCTGCTCGGATTCGATAAAGATCCCCAAGCGATTGCCACCGGGCAAACGCTGGCGGCCGAAGACGGCCGCTTTGTCATTGTGCAGCGCAGCTTTGCTGAACTGGGCGCAGAGGCTCAAGAGCGAGGGTTGGCGGGCAAGGTCAGCGGCATTCTTCTGGATCTCGGTGTGTCGTCGCCACAACTGGACGACCCCGAGCGCGGTTTCAGCTTCATGAACGATGGCCCCCTCGACATGCGCATGGACCCGTCCCGCGGCGTCAGCGCAGCCGAGTTCGTCAATACCGCGCCCGCCGAAGAAATCGCCCGCGTTTTCAAAGAATACGGCGAAGAGCGTTTCTCCCGCCGGATGGCAGGTGCCGTCGTGGCCCGTCGCGAGACTCAACCGTTCGAACGCACCGGCGATCTGGCAGAAGTGCTGAAGGTCGCCAACCCGGCGTGGGAAAAGGGCAAGAACCCTGCGACCCGCGCGTTCCAGGGGCTGCGCATTCACGTCAACAACGAACTCGGTGATCTGGAAGCGGGCCTTGAGGCTGCGCTGGAAGCCCTCGAAGTCGGCGGCCGTCTGGTGGTCATCAGCTTCCACTCGCTGGAAGACCGCATCGTCAAATTGTTCATGCGCAAGCTGGTCAAGGGCGAAGCCGATAACCTGCCGCGCAACCTGCCGATCCGTCATCAGGCTTTCGAGCCGCGTATTAAATTGATCGGCAAGGCGCAGTTCGCTTCCGATGATGAAACCCGCGCCAATCCGCGTTCGCGCAGCGCCGTCATGCGCGTCGCGGAGAAACTCCGATGAGCCGCGGTTTCTTCAAGCCCCTCCCGGGCGGCAGCTTCTTCATGCTGATGTTGTTTATCGCCGTGCTGGTTTCGGCGATCGGCGTGGCGTACAGCGCGCACTGGAACCGTCAGCTGCTCAACTCCCTTTACGGTGAACTCAGCGTGCGCGACAAGGCGCAGGCCGAGTGGGGCCGCCTGATTCTTGAGCAAAGCACCTGGACCGCCCACAGCCGTATCGAAGCCCTGGCCACTGATCAGCTGAAAATGCGCATCCCGAACGCCGCCGATATCCGGATGGTGTCGCCATGATGAAACTTGAAGGGGCACTCTACCCGTGGCGGTTCCGCGTCGTGGTCGGCCTGCTGTCGGTCATGGTCATCGCGATCTGCTACCGCATCGTCGACCTGCAAGTCATCGACCATCGCTTCCTGATCGAACAGGGCGATGCGCGCAGCCTGCGTACCGTTTCGATTCCTGCCCACCGTGGTCTGATCACCGACCGCAACGGCGAGCCCCTTGCCGTCAGTACGCCGGTCACCACCATTTGGGCAAACCCGTCTGAAATGCAGGCCGACAAGACCAAGTGGGTCCAGCTTGCGCAGGCACTGGGGCAGGATCCCAAGGCACTGACGGATCGCCTCAATGAACAGGCAAGCAAAGAATTCATCTATCTGGTCCGTGGCCTGACCCCGGAGCAGGGTCAGTCGGTGCTCGACCTGAAAGTCCCGGGCGTTTACGGCAAGGAAGAATTCCGCCGTTTCTACCCTGCGGGCGATGTCACCGCGCACATGGTCGGCTTTACCGACCTCGACGATCACGGCCGTGAAGGCGTAGAGCTGGCCTATGAAGACTGGCTCGCCGGCGTCCCCGGCAAGCGGCAGGTCATCAAGGACCGGCGCGGCAGGATGATCAAGGACCTGCAAGTGAAGAAAAACGCCAAGGCCGGCAAGACCTTGGCTTTGTCTATTGATCTGCGCCTGCAATACCTGGCGACTCGCGAACTGCGCAACGCCATTCAGGAAAACGACGCCAAGGCCGGCAGCCTGGTGATCATGGACGTGAAAACCGGCGAAGTGCTGGCGATGGTCAATCAGCCGACCTACAACCCGAACAACCGTCGCACCATGGTGCCGGCCGCGATGCGTAACCGCGCGATCATCGACGTGTTCGAGCCGGGTTCGACCATGAAGCCGATCTCCATGACCGCCGCGCTGGAAAGCGGTCGCTGGAAACCGAGCGACAAGGTGGAGGTGTACCCGGGTACGTTGCAGATCGGTAAATACACCATCCGTGACGTGACCAAAACCGAAGGGCCGATCCTCGACCTGACCGGCATCCTGATCAATTCCAGTAACGTCGGCATGAGCAAAGTGGCGTTCGACGTCGGTGGCGAAGCGATTTTCCATGCCATGCAGCGTGTGGGCCTGGGGCAATACACCGGCCTCGGCTTCCCGGGCGAGCGCGTCGGCAACCTGCCGAACTACCGCGAGTGGCGCAAGGCTGAAACCGCCACGCTGTCGTATGGCTACGGCCTGTCCGTGACGGCGTTGCAGTTGGTGCACGCCTACGCGGCACTGGCCAACAACGGCAAGATCGTGCCGCTGACCATTCTCAAAACCGATAATCCAGCCGAGTCGGTTCAGGCGATTCCAGAGGCGACCGCCAAAACTGTGCAGGGCATGTTGCAGCAAGTGATCGAAGACCCGCGCGGCGTTTACCGTGCGCGCGTTCCGTCGTATCACGTGGCGGGCAAGTCCGGTACCGCGCGGAAGACGTCCGTGGGCACCAAGGGCTACGCGGAAAACTCCTACCGTTCTCTGTTCGCCGGTTTCGGCCCGATGAGCAACCCGCGTTACGCGGTCGTTGTGGTCATCGATGAGCCGAGCAAAGGCGGTTACTTCGGTGGTCTGGTTTCCGCTCCAGTATTCAGCAAGGTGATGTCGGGCACGCTGCGCTTGATGAACGTGCGCCCGGACAACCTCGCGCCGGTTCCGCCTGAACAACAAGCCAATGCCGTGCCCGCCGTCGCCCCAGTCAAGGGAGGACGTGGCTGATGTCTTTGAATTTGAGCAAGCTGTTTGCGCAGTGCAATCGCGATCTGCTGATTCGCGAACTGACCCTGGACAGCCGCAAGGTACGTCCGGGCGATCTGTTCCTGGCGATTCCGGGGCTAAAGGTCGATGGCCGTGAGCACATCACCGACGCCATTGCACACGGCGCGGCGGCTATCGCTTATGAAGCCGAAGGCGCCAAGGTACTGCCGATCACCGACATCCCGATGATGCCGGTCAAGGGTCTGGCAGCACAGCTGTCCGACCTCGCCGGGCGCTTCTATGGCGACCCGAGCCGCAACCTGAACCTGATCGGCGTGACCGGCACCAACGGCAAAACCAGCGTGACTCAACTGGTGGCGCAGGCGCTGGACAAGCTCGGGCAGCACTGCGGCATCATCGGCACGCTGGGCACCGGCTTCTATAGCGAGCTGAAAAGCGGTATTCACACCACGCCGGATCCGATTTCCGTGCAATCGACGCTCTATGACCTGAAAAGGGCCGGGGCCAAAGCGGTTGCCATGGAAGTCTCGTCCCACGGGCTGGATCAGGGCCGGGTGACCGCGCTGGCTTTTGATGTGGCGGTGATGACCAATCTGTCCCGCGACCATCTCGATTACCACGGCACCATGGAGGCCTACGCTGCTGCCAAGGCCAAGCTGTTCGCCTGGAATGACCTGCGCTGCCGTGTGGTCAATCTTGACGACGCGTTTGGTCGCCAGCTCGCGGCGGCGCCTCACCCTTCGCGTCTGATTAGCTACAGCCAGGAAGACAGCAGCGCTTACCTGTTCTGCCGTGATGCGCATTTCGATGACGATGGCGTGCGCGCGACCCTGGTAACGCCCCAAGGCAGCCATGCGCTGCGCAGCAGCCTGCTGGGTCGTTTCAACCTTAGCAATGTGCTGGCGGCGGTCGGCGCTTTGATGGGTCTCGATTACCCGCTGGATGACATTCTCAAAGTCCTGCCGACGCTGGAAGGCCCTGCTGGCCGGATGCAGCGTCTGGGCGGTGGCTCGCGTCCGCTGGTGGTGGTCGATTACGCCCACACCCCTGACGCCCTGGAAAAAGTGCTCGCCGCCTTGCGCCCCCATGCCAAAGGTCAGTTGACCTGCCTGTTTGGCTGCGGCGGTGATCGCGATCGCGGCAAGCGTCCGCTGATGGCGGAAGTGGTCGAGCGTCTGGCCGACAAAGTGCTGGTTACTGACGACAATCCGCGCAGCGAAGACCCGACCCGCATTTTCGATGACATCCGTGGCGGATTCGTCTCGGCTAACGCGGTCGATTTCGTTGCCGGGCGCGGTCAGGCCATCGCGCAGATCATTGCTCAGGCGTCCGCTGCCGATGTGATCGTGCTGGCGGGCAAGGGCCACGAGGATTACCAGGAAATAAACGGACAGCGTCAGCCGTTTTCCGATCTGGAAGAAGCGACCAAAGCGCTTGACGCCTGGGAGGCCGCACATGCTTAAGCCGCTCTCGTTCAGCGAATTGCTCGTGCCGCTCGACGCCCGCCGTGTGGGTCATGACTGCAGTTTCTCCGGTGTCAGCATCGACAGCCGTGCGATCACCCCTGGCCAGTTGTTCGTGGCGCTGACAGGCCCGCGTTTCGATGGTCACGACTACCTCGATCAAGTAGCGGCCAAAGGGGCAGTGGGCGCGTTGGTTGAACGCGAGATCCCGGGCAGTTCGCTGCCGCAGTTGATCGTCACCGACACCCGTAAAGCCCTGGCGCAACTTGGCGCGCTGAACCGCAATGCCTTTATAGACAAGCCGGTCGCTGCGATCACCGGCTCCAGCGGCAAGACCACCGTGAAGGAAATGCTTGCGAGCATCCTGCGCACGCGCGGTCCTGTGCTGGCGACGCGCGGCAACCTGAACAATGAACTGGGCGTGCCGTTGACGCTGCTGGAGCTGGCGCCGGAATTCGATGCAGCTGTCATTGAACTGGGCGCGTCCCGTGTGGGCGAGATCGCTTTCACGGTCAGCCTCACCAAGCCCCACGTCTCTGTCCTGACCAACGCCGGGACTGCCCACGTGGGCGAGTTCGGTGGCCCGGAAAAGATCGTCGAAGCCAAGGGCGAGATCATCGAAGGCCTGGACGCCCGCGGCGTGGCGGTATTGAGCCTCGACGACAAGGCGTTCGACATCTGGGTGGCCCGCGCCGGCTCACGCAAAGTGCTGAGCTTTGCGCTCAAAAACAGCCGTGCCGACTTCTATGCCAGTGACCTGGGCATTGATGCGCGCGGTTGCCCGGCGTTCACGCTGAACACCCCGAACGGCTCCGCCCCGGTGCAATTGAATCTGCTGGGCACGCACAACGTTGCCAACGCGTTGGCCGCTGCCGCTGCTGCCCATGCGCTGGACGTCTCGTTGCCGGGCATCGTCGCCGGGCTCGATAACGTACAGCCGGTCAAAGGCCGCACCGTTGCGCAACTGGCGCCGAACGGCATGCGCGTCATTGATGACACTTACAACGCCAACCCCACGTCCGTGGCGGCCGCGACCGACATCCTCACCGGTTTTCCGGGCCGCAAGGTGCTGGTGCTGGGCGATATCGGCGAGCTGGGTGCCTGGGCGGAGCAGGGCCATCGCGATGTCGGCGAATACGCAGTCGGCAAAGTCGACGCGCTGTATGCCGTCGGTCCGTTGATGGCCCATGCGGTCAAGGCTTTCGGGCAGGATGCCCGCCATTTTGAAACTCAGGCCGAGCTGATCGAAGCGCTTGGTGCCGAGCACGATGAAAACACCACCATTTTGATTAAAGGTTCACGCAGCGCTGCGATGGAAAACGTCGTAGCGGCCTTATGCGGAACACGCCTGGAGAAACATTAATGCTGCTGCTGCTGGCCGAGTATCTGCAACAGTTCTACAAAGGCTTCGCGGTCTTTCAGTACCTGACCCTGCGCGGGATTCTGGGCGTGCTCACTGCACTGTCACTTTCCCTGTGCCTGGGCCCGTGGATGATCCGCGCCTTGCAGAGCAAGCAGATCGGTCAATCCGTGCGCAACGACGGACCTCAATCGCACCTGTCCAAGTCCGGCACGCCGACCATGGGTGGCGCGCTGATTCTGTCTGCAATCGGCATCGCCACGTTGTTGTGGGCGGATCTGAGCAACCGTTATGTGTGGGTCGTGCTGATCGTCACGCTGCTGTTCGGCGCCATCGGTTGGGTCGACGACTACCGCAAGGTGATCGAGAAGAACTCGCGGGGCCTGCCGAGCCGCTGGAAATACTTTTGGCAATCGGTATTCGGCCTGGGCGCGGCGATCTTCCTTTATATGACTGCGCAGTCGCCCGTGGAAACCACGCTGCTGATCCCGATGCTCAAGGACTTCAGTATCCCGCTGGGCATTGGCTTCGTCGTGCTGACCTACTTCGTGATCGTCGGCTCCAGCAATGCCGTGAACCTCACCGATGGCCTGGACGGTCTGGCCATCATGCCAACGGTGATGGTCGGCGGCGCGCTGGGGATCTTCTGCTACCTGTCGGGTAACGTGAAATTCGCGGAATACCTGCTGATCCCTTACGTGCCGGGCGCGGGCGAATTGATCGTGTTCTGTGGCGCGCTGATCGGCGCGGGACTGGGTTTCCTCTGGTTCAACACCTATCCGGCTCAGGTCTTCATGGGCGACGTCGGCGCACTGGCACTGGGCGCGGCATTGGGCACCATCGCTGTCATCGTCCGTCAGGAAATCGTTCTGTTCATCATGGGCGGCGTCTTCGTCATGGAGACCCTGTCAGTCGTCATTCAGGTCGCATCCTTTAAATTGACCGGCCGCCGCGTTTTCCGCATGGCGCCCATCCATCACCACTTTGAACTCAAGGGCTGGCCCGAGCCGCGCGTGATCGTCCGTTTCTGGATCATCACCGTGATTCTGGTGTTGGTCGGCCTTGCCACGTTGAAACTGAGGTAGAACGAGTGTCACTGATCGCTTCTGACCACTTCCGCATCGTTGTCGGCCTCGGCAAGAGCGGCATGTCCCTGGTTCGCTTCCTGGCGAACCGGGGCGTGTCCTTTGCTGTCGCCGATACGCGGGAGCATCCGCCAGAACTCGCGACTTTGCGCCGTGACTACCCGCAGGTCGAAGTGCGCTGTGGTGAGCTAGACGTTGAATTCCTGTGCCGCGCGGACGAGCTATACGTCAGCCCCGGTCTGGCGCTGGCAACCCCGGCGTTGCAGCAAGCGGCCATGCGCGGCGTGAAGCTGTCCGGCGATATCGAGCTGTTCGCGCGCAATGCCAAGGCCCCCATCGTGGCCATCAGCGGATCGAACGCGAAAAGCACGGTCACCACGCTGGTGGGCGAGATGGCTGCGGCGGCGGGCAAGCGGGTTGCGGTCGGCGGCAATCTCGGCACGCCGGCCCTGGATCTGCTCAGCGATGACGTCGAGCTGTATGTCATGGAGCTGTCGAGCTTCCAGCTGGAAACCACCGATCAGCTCGGCGCTGAAGTGGCGACCGTGCTGAACATCAGCGAAGACCACATGGACCGCTACAGCGGCCTGCCGGCTTATCACCTGGCCAAGCACCGGATCTTCCGTGGCGCGCGGCAGGTGGTGGTCAACCGTCAGGACGCGCTGACCCGCCCGTTGATCGGCGAAGGCGTGCCGTGCTGGACCTTTGGTTTGAACAAGCCCGACAGAAACGGTTTCGGCTTGCGCGAAGAGAACGGCGAGAAGTATCTGGCCTTCCAGTTCGACAACCTGATGCCGGTCCGCGAGCTGAAAATTCGCGGCGGCCACAATCAGGCCAACGCCCTGGCTGCGCTGGCGCTGGGTCATGCGGTGGGTCTGCCGTTCGACGCCATGCTTGCCAGCCTCAAGACATTTGCCGGCCTGGTTCATCGCTGCCAATGGCTGCGTGAGCTCAACGGCGTGAATTATTACGACGACTCCAAAGCGACCAACGTCGGTGCCGCATTGGCGGCGATTGAAGGCTTGGGCGCCGACATCGACGGCAAGCTGGTGCTGATTGCCGGCGGCGACGGCAAGGGCGCGGATTTCACCCCGCTCAAAGCCCCGGTTGCCGCCCATTGCCGCGCCGTCGTCCTGCTGGGCCGCGATGCGGATCTGCTCGCCGCGACCTTCGGCGATTCGGTGCCTCTGGTACGCGTCACTACATTGGAAGAAGCCGTGCAACGTGCTGCTGATATCGCGCAGGAAGGGGACGCCGTGTTGCTGTCGCCCGCCTGCGCAAGCCTGGACATGTTCAAGAATTTCGAAGAGCGCGGACAACTGTTCGCCCGGGCCGTGGGGGACTTGTCATGATTTTTGGCGTGATCAAGCCGTACCCGTCGCCGATCATCAGCGGCCGTGGCGTTGACGTCGATTTCCCGATGCTCGCCGGCTGCCTCGCGTTGTTGGGCCTGGGCCTGGTGATGATCACTTCCGCCTCGTCGGAAGTGGCCGCCGTTCAGTCAGGCAACGCGCTGTACATGATGACCCGGCACCTGATCTATCTGGTGCTCGGCCTGATCGCCTGCGTCGCGACCATGATGGTGCCGGTCGCCACTTGGCAGCGGCTGGGATGGCTGATGCTGATCGGCGCGTTCGGCCTGTTGATCGCTGTGATCGTGCCCGGCATCGGGCGTGAGGTGAACGGTTCGATGCGCTGGATCGGCTTCGGCATGTTCAACGTGCAGCCTTCGGAAATCGCCAAAGTATTCGTGGTGATTTTCCTCGCTGGTTACCTGATTCGTCGCCAGCAGGAAGTGCGCGAGAGCTGGATGGGCTTCTTCAAGCCTTTCATCGTGTTGCTGCCCATGGCGGGTTTGCTGCTGATGGAGCCGGACTTCGGCGCCACGGTCGTGATGATGGGCGCGGCGGCGGCGATGCTGTTCCTCGGGGGCGTCGGCCTGTTCCGTTTCAGTCTGATGGTGGCTTTGGCGGTCGGCGCTGTGTTCGTGCTGGTTCAGGCGCAGCCGTACCGGATGGCTCGTCTGATTACCTTCACCGACCCGTGGTCCGATCAATTCGGTTCCGGCTACCAACTGACCCAGGCGCTGATCGCCTTCGGTCGTGGCGAATGGTTCGGCGTCGGCCTCGGCAACAGCGTGCAGAAGCAGTTCTATCTGCCGGAAGCGCACACCGACTTCGTGTTCTCGGTGCTGGCCGAAGAGCTGGGCGTGGTGGGTTCGCTCGCCACGGTCGGTCTGTTCGTGTTCGTCAGTATCCGTGCGATGTACATCGGCATGTGGGCCGAGCGCGCCAAGCAGTTCTTCGCCGCGTACACCGCGTACGGCCTGGCCTTCCTGTGGATTGGTCAATTCCTGATCAACATCGGCGTGAACGTCGGCTTGCTGCCGACCAAGGGTCTGACCCTGCCGTTCCTCAGCTACGGCGGCAGTTCCTTGATCATCTGCTGCGCCAGCCTGGGTCTGTTGCTGCGGATCGAGTGGGAATCGCGCAACAACATGGGCAGTGAAGAAGCCGAGTTCCAGGAAAGCGACTTTGCCGAGGAGCCGACCCATGGCCGCCGGTAACGTTTTGATCATGGCAGGCGGCACCGGCGGACACGTGTTCCCGGCGCTGGCGTGCGCCCGTGAGTTCCAGGCCCGCGGGTACACCGTGCATTGGCTGGGAACGCCGCGCGGCATCGAGAACGAACTGGTGCCCGCCGCAGGTTTGAAGCTGCACCTGATCAACGTCACCGGTTTGCGTGGCAAGGGCCGGCTGTCGTTGCTCAAGGCGCCGTTCATGTTGATCAAGGCGTTGTTGCAGGCGCGCAAGATCGTGGGTGAGTTGAAGCCGGTCTGCGTCGTCGGCTTTGGTGGCTACGTGACAGGCCCCGGCGGTCTGGCGGCCAAGCTGGCTGGCGTGCCGCTGATCATCCACGAGCAAAATGCTGTAGCGGGTACGGCCAATCGCAGCCTGGCGTCGTTCGCCGCGCGGGTCTGTGAAGCATTCCCGCAGACGTTCGCCGCGTCGGCCAAGCGTCGCACCACCGGTAACCCGGTGCGCGCCGAGCTGTTTTTCGAGACACCGCGCCAGACGCTGATCGGCCGCCGGCCGCGTTTGCTGGTGCTGGGCGGAAGCCTGGGCGCCGAGCCGCTGAATAAATTGCTGCCGGAAGCCCTGGCGCAAGTGCCTGCCGACATCCGCCCTGAAGTGTTTCATCAGGCCGGCAAGCATCACGATGAAGTGACCGCCGAGCGTTACCGCGCCGCCGGTGTCGAGGCGCAGGTCGCCCCCTTCATCAAAGACATGGCCCAGGCCTATGGCTGGGCGGATCTGGTGGTCTGCCGCGCAGGTGCGTTGACCGTCAGCGAACTGGCTGCTGCCGGACTGCCGTCGTTGCTGGTGCCATTGCCCCACGCGATCGACGATCACCAGTCGCGCAACGCCGAATATCTGGCTCGCGAGGGCGCTGCCTTCGTCATGCCGCAAGCGACAACTGGCGCCGCCGAAATGGCCGCTCGCCTGAAAGAGGTTTTGATGCAACCCGAACAATTGAACCGCATGGCCGTCACGGCTCGCCAACTGGCCAAGCCTGACGCCACCAACACCGTCGTCGATATCTGCCTGGAGGTGGCCCATGGTTGAGAATCAACGCGCCATGCCACAGCCGGAAATGCGCCGCATCCGTCGTATCCACTTCGTAGGCATCGGCGGCGTGGGGATGTGCGGTATTGCCGAAGTGTTGCTGAACCTGGGCTATGACGTGTCTGGTTCCGACCTCAAGGCTTCGCCTGTGACCGAGCGTCTCGAATCGTTCGGCGCGCAGATCTTCATCGGCCATCGCGCTGAAAACGCCTCGACGGCTGACGTGCTGGTGGTGTCCAGCGCAGTGAACACGTCCAACCCGGAAGTGGCGACCGCTCTTGAGCGTCGCATTCCTGTGGTGCCGCGCGCTGAAATGCTGGCCGAGCTGATGCGCTATCGCCACGGCATCGCGGTCGCCGGTACCCACGGCAAAACCACCACGACCAGCCTGATCGCCTCGGTGTTCGCGGCGGGTGGCCTTGATCCGACCTTCGTGATCGGCGGGCGTCTGAACGCTGCCGGCACCAATGCGCAGCTGGGAACCAGCCGTTACCTGATCGCCGAAGCCGACGAAAGCGACGCCAGTTTCCTGCACCTGCAGCCGCTGGTGGCCGTGGTCACCAACATCGACGCTGATCACATGGCGACCTACGAAGGCGACTTCAACAAACTGAAGAAGACCTTCGTCGAATTCCTGCACAACCTGCCGTTCTACGGTCTGGCCGTGGTCTGCATCGATGATCCGGTGGTGCGCGACATCCTGCCGTCGGTCAAGCGTCCGATCATGACCTACGGCTTCGATGACGCCGCCGACGTGCGCGCGATCAATGTGCGTCAGGACGGCATGCACACACACTTCACCGTGCTGCGTCGTGACCGCGAGCCACTGGATGTGTCGGTCAACATGCCAGGCAAGCACAACGTGCTGAACTCGCTGGCAACCATTGCCATCGCCACTGACGAGGGCGTCTCTGACGAAGCCATCGTTCAGGGCCTGTCGGGATTCCAGGGCGTAGGCCGGCGCTTCCAGGTGTACGGCGAACTGCCGGTGGAAGGCGGCAACGTCATGCTGGTCGACGACTACGGCCACCATCCGCGTGAAGTGGCTGCCGTGATCAATGCCGTGCGCGGTGGCTGGCCGGACCGTCGTCTGGTCATGGTCTATCAGCCGCACCGCTACAGCCGTACCCGCGATCTGTACGACGATTTCGTGCAGGTGCTCAACGAAGCCAACGTGCTGCTGCTGATGGAAGTCTATCCGGCCGGTGAAGAACCGATTCCGGGCGCGGACAGCCGTCAGCTGGCCCACAGCATTCGTCAGCGCGGTCAGCTTGATCCGATCTACATCGAGCGTGGCGTCGAACTGGCCCCGCTGGTCAAGCCGCTGCTGCGCGCTGGCGACATCCTGCTGTGCCAGGGCGCCGGCGATATCGGCGGGCTCGCACCGCAATTGCTGAAAAGCCCGCTGTTCACTGGCGCCATCGTGGCCTCAACCGAAGGTAAGCTGAAATGACAGCCGCCCTGCAGTCCGCCCTGTTCTCGACGCTGGAGCCGAAACGCTTCGGTCGCGTCGCCGTGCTGTTCGGCGGCAAGAGCGCGGAGCGGGAGGTTTCCCTGAAATCCGGCAGCGCAGTGCTTGAAGCCCTGCAAAGCGCAGGCGTCGACGCGTTCGGTATCGACGTGGGCGAGGATTTCCTGCAGCGGCTGGTCAGCGAAAAAATCGATCGCGCGTTCATCGTGCTGCACGGTCGTGGCGGCGAAGACGGCACCATGCAGGGTCTGCTGGAGTGCCTGGAAATTCCTTACACCGGCAGCGGCGTGCTCGCGTCGGCGCTGGCCATGGACAAGCTGCGCACCAAGCAGGTCTGGCAGAGTCTCGGCTTGCCGACGCCGCGCCATGCCGTGCTGTGCAGTGAGGCAAATTGTATTTCTGCGGCGACGGAACTGGGCTTTCCTTTGATCGTCAAACCCGCCCATGAAGGTTCCAGTATCGGTATGGCCAAGGTGACCGGCGTCGATGAACTGATCGCCGCCTGGACCGCCGCCCGTACCTACGATTCGCAAGTGTTGGTCGAACAATGGATCGAAGGTCCGGAGTTCACCATCGCCTCTCTGCGTGGGCAGGTCTTGCCTCCCATCGGTCTGGGTACTTCCCACAGTTTTTACGACTACGACGCCAAATACCTGGCTTCCGATACCCAGTACCGGATTCCGTGCGGCCTCGATGCAGCCAAAGAAGATGAACTCAAGGCACTCACGGCGCGGGCCTGTGAAGCGGTCGGCATTGCCGGCTGGGCACGCACCGACGTCATGCAGGACGCCGACGGCAAATTCTGGCTGCTGGAAGTCAATACCGTGCCCGGCATGACCGACCACAGCCTTGTACCGATGGCTGCGCGGGCGGCCGGGCTCGATTTCCAACAGTTGGTGTTAGCGATTCTGGCCGACAGCGTCCAGGTGCGAGGGTAAATCATGCACGGCGCAACGGTTCGTCATCAGCAATCCGCTACCGGCCGCAACAAGCCGGTGCCGCGTGGTGCCAGCCGCATGGTTGCCAAGGAGCCCATGTCGTCGCGCATGCCGCGACCGAACTTCGGTTTCCTGCGCAGCCTGATGTGGCCGGTGTTGTTGGTCGTGCTGGGGTTCGGGACGTACGAAGCCGCCCAGCGTTTGTTGCCGTACGCCGACCGTCCGATCTCGCGGATCAACGTCCAGGGCGACCTGAGCTACATCAGTCAGCAGGCCGTGCAGCAGCGAATCGCGCCGTACGTGGCGACGAGCTTTTTCAACGTCGACCTGGCCGGCATGCGCACCGAGCTTGAGCAAATGCCGTGGATTGCCCACGCCGAGGTCCGTCGCGTCTGGCCGGATCAGGTGGTGATCCGTCTGGAAGAACAACTACCGGTTGCGCGCTGGGGCGATCAATCCCTGCTGAACAACCAGGGTCAGGCATTCACCCCGCGTGAACTGGCCAACTACGAACACCTTCCGCAGTTGTTCGGGCCTCAACGGGCTCAACAGCAGGTGATGCAGCAGTACCAGGTCCTGAGCCAGATGTTGCGCCCGTTGGGGTTCTCCATCGCTCGCCTGGAGCTGCGTGAGCGAGGCAGCTGGTTTCTGACCACTGGCGCAGGAACTTCAGGCCCAGGCCTGGAGCTGCTGCTGGGACGAGGCAATCTGCTTGAGAAGATGCGCCGCTTTATCGCCATCTACGACAAGACACTGAAAGACCAGATTACGAACATTGCGCGAGTCGACCTTCGTTACAACAACGGCCTGGCCGTTGGTTGGCGCGAACAGGCAGCAGCGCCAACGACGGACAAACCCGCCGTCGCGAAGAATTGATAAGAGGCAGGACCCATGGCAAACGTGCAAAGCGGCAAAATGATCGTCGGATTGGATATCGGCACCTCCAAAGTGGTGGCGCTGGTAGGCGAAGTCGCGGCTGATGGCACGCTGGAAATCGTCGGTATCGGCACTCACCCGTCCCGCGGCCTGAAGAAGGGCGTGGTGGTGAATATCGAATCCACCGTGCAATCGATCCAGCGCGCGGTAGAAGAAGCGCAGCTGATGGCCGGTTGCCGCATTCACTCGGCGTTCGTTGGCGTCGCGGGCAATCACATCCGCAGCCTGAACTCCCACGGCATCGTGGCGATTCGTGACCGTGAAGTCAGCTCGGCTGACCTTGAGCGCGTGCTCGACGCTGCCCAGGCCGTGGCGATCCCGGCTGACCAGCGCGTGCTGCACACGCTGCCGCAGGACTACGTCATCGATAACCAGGAAGGCGTTCGCGAGCCACTGGGCATGTCGGGCGTGCGTCTGGAAGCCAAGGTTCACGTGGTGACCTGCGCAGTGAATGCTGCACAGAACATCGAAAAATGCGTGCGCCGCTGTGGCCTCGAAGTCGACGACATCATTCTCGAGCAACTGGCTTCGGCTTACTCGGTGCTGACTGACGACGAGAAAGAGCTGGGCGTGTGCCTGGTGGACATCGGCGGCGGCACCACTGACATCGCGATCTTCACCGAAGGCGCGATCCGTCACACCGCCGTGATCCCGATTGCCGGCGACCAGGTCACCAACGACATCGCCATGGCGCTGCGTACACCGACCCAGTACGCCGAAGAAATCAAGATCCGCTACGCCTGCGCCCTGGCCAAACTGGCCGGCGCCGGCGAAACCATCAAAGTGCCCAGCGTCGGCGACCGTCCGCCCCGTGAGCTGTCCCGTCAGGCCCTCGCCGAAGTGGTCGAGCCGCGCTATGACGAGCTGTTCACCCTGATTCAGGCCGAACTGCGTCGCAGCGGCTACGAAGACTTGATCCCGGCCGGCATCGTGCTGACCGGTGGCACCTCGAAAATGGAAGGCGCGGTCGAACTGGCCGAAGAGATCTTCCACATGCCGGTCCGCCTTGGCGTGCCGCACAGCGTCAAAGGGCTCGCGGACGTCGTTCGCAACCCGATCTACTCAACCGGCGTCGGCCTGTTGCTGTACGGACTGCAAAAGCAGTCTGACGGCATCTCGCTGTCCGGCCTTTCCGGCTCCGGTAGCAGTTATAGCGATGAACCGAAGGCCCCAGTGTTAGAGCGTCTCAAGCGCTGGGTTCAGGGGAATTTCTAAGATTCAAAAAGTGGTAGGCAGGCAACAGGCGACATAAAACTAGAGAACTGAAGGAGAGGGAACATGTTCGAGCTCGTAGACAACATCCCACAAAGCCCGGTAATTAAAGTTATCGGCGTTGGTGGTGGCGGCGGCAACGCAGTCAATCACATGGTCAAAAGCAACATCGAAGGCGTCGAGTTCATCTGCGCCAACACCGATGCTCAGGCCCTGAAAAACATTGGCGCACGTACCATTCTGCAATTGGGTACCGGCGTGACCAAAGGCCTGGGCGCAGGTGCGAATCCTGAAGTCGGCCGTCAGGCTGCACTGGAAGACCGCGAGCGCATCGCTGAAGTGCTGCAAGGCACCAACATGGTCTTCATCACCACTGGCATGGGCGGCGGTACCGGTACCGGTGCTGCACCGATCATTGCCGAAGTGGCCAAGGAAATGGGCATTCTGACCGTTGCGGTCGTGACGCGTCCGTTCCCGTTCGAAGGCCGCAAGCGCATGCAGATCGCCGATGAAGGCATCCGCGCGCTGTCCGAAAGCGTCGACTCGTTGATCACCATTCCCAACGAGAAGCTGCTGACCATCCTGGGTAAAGACGCCAGCCTGCTGTCGGCTTTCGCCAAGGCTGACGATGTACTGGCCGGTGCCGTTCGCGGTATCTCCGACATCATCAAGCGTCCGGGCATGATCAACGTCGACTTCGCCGACGTACGCACCGTGATGTCCGAAATGGGCATGGCGATGATGGGCACTGGCTGCGCCAGCGGTCCGAACCGTGCGCGTGAAGCCACCGAAGCGGCCATCCGCAACCCATTGCTCGAAGACGTGAACCTGCAAGGTGCTCGCGGCATTCTGGTCAACATCACCGCCGGTCCTGACCTGTCTTTGGGTGAGTACTCCGACGTGGGTAGCATCATCGAAGCGTTCGCCTCCGAGCACGCCATGGTCAAGGTCGGTACCGTTATCGATCCGGACATGCGCGACGAGCTGCACGTGACTGTGGTTGCCACCGGCCTGGGTGCAAAAATCGAGAAGCCTGTGAAGGTCATCGACAACACTATGCAGACCGCTCAAGCCGCACCTGCGCAGCAACATGCCGCACGCCAGGAGCTGCCTTCGGTCAACTACCGCGATCTGGACCGTCCAACCGTGATGCGCAATCAGGCACACGCGGGCGCAACAGCCGCCGCGAAGATGAATCCGCAAGACGATCTGGATTACCTGGACATTCCAGCGTTCCTGCGTCGTCAGGCTGATTAATGGGTTCTATCAGGGGTATAAGGGTGATTGGTGTTCAGCAAAGGCGGGGTCTGCTATCATCGCCAGCCTTTGTTGATACTAATTCGCGATACGCGCTGAAGCGGCCAATGCCATGATTAAACAACGCACCCTGAAAAATATTATCCGTGCCACAGGTATCGGCCTGCACTCGGGGGAGAAGGTTTACCTGACCCTCAAACCAGCACCTGTGAACGCTGGCATTGTGTTTTTCCGTACCGACCTTGAGCCGGTCGTCCAGATCAACGCTCACGCGTTGAATGTGGGTGACACCACGCTCTCCACGACGCTGTTCAATGGCGACGTGAAGGTCGATACGGTCGAGCACTTGCTGTCGGCCATGGCCGGCCTTGGCATCGATAACGCCTACGTTGAACTTTCTGCCTCCGAAGTTCCAATCATGGATGGCAGCGCAGGTCCCTTCGTATTCCTGATTCAATCGGCTGGCCTGGAAGAACAGGACGCACCGAAGAAATTCATCCGCATACTTAAAGAGGTGTGCGTAGAAGAAGACGGCAAGTCCGCCAAGTTTTTACCGTTTGAAGGTTTCAAGGTCGGGTTCGAGATCGATTTCGATCACCCGTATCTGAAGAACCGCACGCAAACGGCTTGTGTGGATTTTTCCAGCACTTCGTTCGTTAAAGAAGTGAGCCGTGCGCGGACATTCGGTTTCATGAAAGACATCGAATACCTGCGTAAGCACAACCTTGCTCTGGGCGGCAGCGTTGAAAACGCGATCGTCGTGGACAAGGACGGCGTGTTGAACGAGGACGGTCTTCGTTATGAAGACGAGTTCGTGAAGCACAAGATTCTGGATGCCATCGGTGACCTGTATCTGTTGGGCAACAGTCTGATCGGCGAGTATCAGGGCTTCAAGTCGGGACACGGTCTGAACAATCGTTTGCTTCGTGCGTTGATCGCTCAGGAAGACGCTTGGGAAGTTGTGACCTTCGAAGATGCCAGCACCGCACCGATCTCTTACATGCGCCCCGTTGCGGCGGTGTAAACAGTCTCTTCTTCCTAGTTTTTGATGTTTTCAGGCCACCTTCGGGTGGCCTTTTTTATGGGTGAGATTTCGAGGGTCACAGGAGCGGTTTACGGATTTTGATGGTGTACATATCCGTTATCTGCATTCGCAGGAATTATGGTTCCGCCCTTACGGCGGGTCACTTTTTCCAAGAGCCGAAAAAGTAACCAAAAAGGCCCTGCTCCTGGTTTGGCCCTTCCTTCGTCAGGGTTCCTTCACTTCGGTCTCGCTCCGTGGGCCCGCGCCGAACGGGCATCCATGCCCTGACGGCGCTCTCGCCGCATCCATGCGGCTCGGCCCACTGCGCGAGACCTGCGTTCAGCCTACACCCAAGTCACGTTTGGCGGTGTTTGAGCCTTTTGCGTATGAAGATCAAAAGCACATCACAAGCGCGTTTAAAGCAGAACAAAAGCTTCCCGGGTGAAGCCGGTCCTACGGAGCGCCGCCGATCCCGCTGGCTGCGCACTCGGGTATGTAGTGGTCAACTAATTCCGGACACCTCGATAGGTTGTCTCAACGCCATCGTCCGTTCGTAAACGGTCGGTGGCAGGTACCCCAGTTTCGAGTG
>NZ_JBNNGV010000028.1:0-69033 GCF_050268485.1 Pseudomonas sp. NPDC078416
AGCGTGACAGCAGCAGGCTCTGGCGCTGACCGCCGGACAGGCCCAAACCCCCTTCGAGAATCAGGTTCCAATGTAGGAGCGCGCTTGCCCGCGAAAGGGCTCTTGAATACCCCGCAAAAACCGACTGCCTCACTTGAAATCACCCCCCTGATCATCCGCTCTGCCTTTCCCCAGCGCTTCATCCACCCCGGCCTTGTGCCCCGGATCCTGATCATCGAACAAAATGCTGTGGGCCGGGCCGTCCAGGTCGTCGTACTGACCGCTGTCCACCGCCCAGAAAAACACGTAAATCGCGACCGCCACAATCAGCAGCGCCACCGGAATCATGATGTAGAGCGCAGGCATCGGGCCTCCGGATGGGGTCGTGCGTTCATGGGGTCACCGTCTGAGGGGCAGCCATGGATTCTGCAGAAAGTGGACTTAGCCGTGTCAGACGCAACGCATTCAACACCACTACCAGCGAACTCACCGACATCCCCGCTGCGGCCCACAGCGGTGTGACCCAGCCCATCGCCGCGAAGGGCAGCACCAGCCCGTTGTACAACACGGCCCAGGCCAGGTTTTCCAGAATGATCCGCCGTGTGCGCCGGGCCAGGCCAAACGCATCCACCAACACATGCAGACGGTTCGACAACAACACTGCGTCCGCGCTGGTCTTGGCCAGATCGGTGGCCGAGCCCATGGCGATGCTGATGTCGGCGGCTGCCAGCACCGGCACATCATTGACCCCGTCGCCAATCACCAGCAGGGTACGGCCCTCGGCGCGAAGCCGTTGCAGGATGGCGAGCTTGTCATCGGGCCGGAGGCTGCCCCGGGCGTCATGAATCTGCAGCTGACTCCCGACGGTGAATACCATGGGCGAGCTGTCGCCGGACAACAACAACGTCTGCCAGCCGCGTTGTTTGCACGCCTCGACCAACCTTGCGGCGTCGTCCCGCAACCGATCATCCAGCACCAGCCAGGCGAGGGCTTGGGTGTCATCCCCCAGCAGCAACCACTGACCGGGCTCATCCGGCATGGAGGGCACAGCGACGCCGCTCAAGGCGCAGACAAACGCGGGCTGACCGATGCGCAAGAGGCGCCCGTTAACGACGCCTTCCAGCCCCAGTCCCGGCGTAGCGAAGACCCCTTCAGCGATCAGCGGCGTCTTGCCGAACGCCCGGGCAATCGGGTGCTCCGACCGACTTTCCAGCGCCGCCGCCAGGCTCAAACAGTCGTCGCTGCTCAGCGCGCCAAGGCTGCGAATCGCCCTTAACGTCAGACGCCCTTCGGTCAGCGTGCCGGTCTTGTCGAAAATCACCGTGTCGATCCGGTTCAGCCCCTCCAGCACATGGCCACGGGTGAGCAACAACCCGAGTTTGTGCAGCGTGCCGGTGGCGGCAGTCAGGGCGGTCGGCGTCGCCAGCGACAAGGCGCACGGGCAGGTGGCGACGAGCATTGCCAGCACAATCCAGAACGCGCGACCGGCGTCGAGCTGCCACCAGACCACGCCGACACACGCCGCCAGCACCAGCGAAATGAGCAAAAACCACTGCGCCGCGCGGTCGGCCATCTGCGCGAGGGGCGGTTTCTCCGATTGGGCGCGTTCCAGCAGTCGGACGACTGCGGAGAGCCGTGTATCAGCGCCCAGAGCGAGCACTTCCACGGTCAGTACGCTTTCAATATTGGTGGTGCCAGCCGTGACCGCATCTCCCACCTGACGGGCCTGCGGCAGGTATTCGCCGGTGAGCAGCGATTCGTCGAGGCTCGACCGACCGGCGATGATTCGGCCGTCCGCCGGCAACATCGCGCCGGGGTGCACCATCACGTGATCGTGCAAACGCAACTGATCAGTCAGGATGCGCTCGGTCTGGCCGTCCGAGCTCAGGCGCAGGCACGACGCCGGCAGCAGATTGACCAGTTGTGCCGTCGCGGCGCTGGTGCGTTCCCGGGCGCGGCGTTCGAGGTAGCGGCCGGTGAGCAGGAACAGCGCGAACATGCCGACCGCGTCGAAATACAATTCGCCAACCCCGGTGACCGCCGTCCAGAGGCCCGCGAGGTACGCCGCGCCAATCGCCAGCGACACCGAAACGTCCATGGTCAGATGGCGCGCGCGCAGGTCGCGCAGCGCCCCTTTAAAGAACGGCGCACAGCTGTAAAACACGATGGGCGTCGTCAGAAACATCGCCACCCAGCGCAGGATCGTGTGCATCTCGGGGCTGAGGTCGATGTTGAATTCGGGCCAGGTCGCCATGGTCGCCATCATCGCCTGAAACCACAGCAGCCCGGCGACGCCCAGTTGACGCAGGCTGCGGCGGTTTTCCCGAGCCAGATGCTCGGTCGCCTTGTCCGCCTGATAAGGATGGCCGGCGTAACCGATGCTGCGCAGCTCGGACAGCACCTCGCTCAAGGGCAACGGCTGGTCATGCCAGCGCAGGTGCAGGCGATGGTTGGACAGGTTCAGCCGCGCTTCGACCACGGCAGGCAGCGTGCGCAGGTGCCGCTCAATCAGCCAGCCGCACGCCGCGCAGGTGATGCCTTCGATCATCAGCGTCGTTTCAGCCACATCGCCGGCGACATCGCCAGCGGAGGTGTCATGGCGGACAAACGGCGCTTGCACGTCGGGACGATCAAAGAGGGCTTGTTCGTCGGCCAAGGGCGTTGGCAGTACCTGCGGATTGACCGACGCTTCGCTGCGATGCAGGTAATAGCTTTCCAGGCCGCCGGCGACGATGGCGTGAGCCACGGCCTGACAACCGGGGCAGCAGAATTCGCGAGGCTCACCCAGCACCGAAGCGACGAAGCGCGCGCCCGGCGGGACGGGCAGCGTGCAGTGGTAGCAAGACCGCAGGGTTGTTATCGCGGTGGCTGTCAGTTGAGTGGCTTTCACGTCAATGGCTGCCCGCGCCCTGAATCGGCTCGTCGCCCAGTGTCAGTGGCTGCCCGGGAACGATTCGTTCTTCCTCGAACAGGCGCCAGGTCTGGGCGTTTTCCATCCCCAGCAATTCGACGAAGCGCCGGCCTTCGACCCTGTCGCCCAACTGCCCGACGTAACGCCCCGGCTGCGAAGGGTTACGCGCCAGCACGATTTTACGGTCCTTGTCCGGCTGGGTCGGGGAGATCAGGTTCAGCACCAGGGTTTCCGGCTGGCTGGCGCCGCTCAGTTGCACATCTACTTCGCCGGTCAAATCGTCGAGGCCTACGCGGGCTTGCAGGTGGAGGGACTGACCCAGCAACTCGCGATCAAGGGAGCGGTTGATGCCTTTGCCGGCCTCGTAATAGTTGTCGGTGACGAGGTTGTCCGGGTGGGTCACGGCGATGATCACCATGGCCAGGGTCAACGCCACCGAGCAGGTCAGGATGCCTATGATGATCCACGGCCATAAATGCCGGTGCCAGGGACTTGCTGCGGTGACTGCGGTCATTTCCGACCTCTCTCAGCGAATGGGCGGGCCGATGAAACGGCTCTTGGCGTGGACTTCAGTGTCGCTGTGCTCAATGTCGCTGTTCTTGATTTCCGTGAGGATGAAACTGACTTCGTTGCTGCTCGACGGCAGTTGCTCGGGCGCGACCGACAGCTCCACCGGCAAGCTGATGATGTCACCGGCCGGCACCTTGATTTCGCGCCGGCCCTGCAGCTTCAGGTCCGGCAGCCCGGTGGCGTCGAGCACATAGGTGTGGTCGATCTGGTCCTTGTTCATGACCTTCAGGCTGTAAACGTTTTCAATCCGGCCCTCGGCGTTTTCCCGGTACAGCACCCGGTCCTTGGTGACATCAAGACCCACCAGCGGGCGCGTATAAAAGGCACTGGTGAGCACGCCGATCATTACCAGTAGCACGACCGCGTAGCCGATCAACCGTGGCCTCAGTGTATGGGTCACCTGCCCGGAAAGGTTGTGCTCGGTGGTGTAGCTGATCAAGCCGCGCGGGTAGTCCATCTTGTCCATGATCGAGTCGCAGGCGTCGATGCACGCCGCGCACCCGATGCATTCAATCTGCAAGCCATCGCGAATGTCGATGCCGGTGGGGCAGACCTGCACGCACATCGTGCAATCGATACAGTCGCCGAGGCCCTGGGCTTTGTGGTCCACGTCCTTCTTGCGCGCAGCCCTTGGCTCGCCGCGGCGTGGGTCGTAGGAAACGATCAGGGTGTCCTTGTCGAACATGACGCTCTGGAAACGCGCGTAGGGGCACATATGAATGCACACCTGTTCCCGCAGCCAGCCGGCGTTGGCGTAGGTGGCGAGGGTGAAGAAGCCGACCCAGAAATACGACCAGCCATCGGCCTGGCCGGTGAAGAAATCCACCAGCAGTTCGCGGATGGGCGAGAAGTAGCCGACGAAGGTCAGGCCGGTCACCAGCCCGATCAGCAACCACAGGCTGTGCTTGGCACACTTGCGCGCGAACTTGTTGCTGTCCATGGGCGCCTTGTCGAGCTTGATGCGCTGATGGCGGTCGCCTTCGGTGACCTTTTCGCACCACATGAACACCCACGTCCACACGCTTTGCGGGCAGGTATAGCCGCACCAGATGCGCCCGGCGAACACAGTAATGAAGAACAAGCCGAACGCGCTGACAATCAGGATGCCCGACAACAGAATGAAGTCCTGCGGCCAGAATGTGGCGCCGAAGATGTAGAACTTGCGCGCCGGCAGGTTCCACCACACCGCCTGGTGCGCGCCCCAGTTGAGCCAGACCGTGCCGAAATACAGCAGGAACAGCACAACGCCGCCACCCATGCGCAGAGTGCGGAACACCCCGGTGAACGCGCGGGTGTAGATCTTCTCCCGCGAGGCATACAGGTCAACGGTGTCGCCGTCGGTATTCGTTGGCGGCGTGACGTTGTGCAGCGGAATCTGGTTGCTCATGAACGCGTCCTACCACAGTGGAGCAATGAAGTTTTCTAATACGGTGCCAGGAACTGGCTGCATCACGTGTAGGAGCGTGGCTTGTCCCGCGATCGGCTGCGAAGCAGTCGTCAACCTGAGGCCGTTAGCTATCCCATAAACCTCGGGCGCCTTATGTGCTGCCGCTTCGCGCCAGATCGCGGGACGAGCCACGCTCCTACAGTAGAGCGCGACCGTATACCCCTTTAACGGTGCTGCCCTTTTACTCCTGCTTTTGCGCCGTTTCGTCCCCATGGGACAGGCTATACACGTAAGCCGCCAGCAGGTGCACCCGGTCGTTTCCTTGCAGCAAGGCCTGGGCCGGCATCTGGCCCTGGCGGCCGTACTGGATGGTCTGTTGCAGCTGCGCAAAGCTTGCGCCGTAGATGAACGCGCCGGGGTGGGTCAGGTCCGGCGCGCCCAGTGCGGCGACGCCTTTGCCCTGCGGACCGTGACAGGCGACGCAGGTGGTGGCGTAGATTTTCTGGCCCGCCGCCGGATCGGCTGTCGCATCCGCCGGCAGCGTGTGGCCGTTCAGCTGGGTCAGCACGAAAGCCGACACGTCGCGCACGCCCTGATCGCCGATCACCGCACCCCACGCCGGCATCACGGCGTGACGGCCGTTCATGATGGAGGTTTTGATGCTCTGCGCATCGCCGCCCCAGCGCCAGTCGGCGTCGGTCAGGTTGGGGAAGCCGTAGGCACCCTTGGCGTCGGAGCCGTGGCAGACCGAGCAATTGGACGCGAACAATCGACCGCCCATCTTCAGCGCTTGCGGATCTTTGGCCACCTCTTCAATGGGCATCGCTGCGAATTTGGCAAAGATTGGTCCGAAGCGCGCCTCGGACCGCGCCATTTCCTTCTCCCATTCATGCACGCCGGTCCAGCCCGTAGTGCCATCGGAAAATTGGGTTTTCTTGTCGTTGTCGGCGTAGTCATAACCCGGCAACAGGCCCTTCCAGTTGCCCAGGCCCGGGTAAAACGCGAGATAACCCAGGGCGAAAATGATCGTGGCGATGAACAACCAGAACCACCACTTGGGCAGCGGGTTGTCGTATTCCTCGATGCCATCGAACGCATGGCCGACGGTTTCATCGGTGGTGTCGGCGCGCTGGCCCTTGCGCGTGGCGATCAGCAGCCAGCCCATCGCGAAGATCGTGCCCAGGGTCAGCACTGTGACGTAAACGCTCCAGAAGGTGCTCATGGTTTGGGGCTCCTTGCGCTGATCTTCAGGGCGTTGGCTTGCGCCTGCCTGACCTGCGCGATCGCCTCGGGGTCATCGGCAAACGGCAGCAGCGTTGCATCGTCGAATTCCGCCTTGCGCCGCGGGCTGTACACCCACAACGCCAGACCAATGAAGGCCACCATTACCAAAACAGTGCCCAGGCCTCGAATCGTTCCCATGTCCATGACGATCACCGTTTGCTCTTGATGAGGGTGCCCAGGCCCTGAAGGTAGGCCACCAGCGCATCCATTTCGGTCTTGCCCTTCACCGCGTCGGCTGCACCGGCAATATCGGCATCGGTGTACGGCACGCCCAGGCTGCGCAGCACTTCCATCTTCTTGCCGGTCAGCGTGCCGTCGATCCTGGTGTCCGCCAGGAAGGGGTATGCCGGCATGATCGACTCCGGCACCAGGTCGCGCGGATTGTTTAAATGGGCGCGGTGCCAGTCATCCGAGTAGCGACCGCCGACCCGGGCCAGGTCCGGCCCTGTGCGTTTGGACCCCCACAGAAACGGGTGATCCCAGACGCTTTCCCCGGCCACCGAGTAATGCCCGTAGCGTTCGGTTTCGGCGCGGAACGGCCGGATCATCTGCGAATGGCAACCCACGCAGCCATTGGCGATGTAGACGTCGCGGCCTTCGAGCTCCAGCGCCGGGCGCGGCTTCATGCCTTCGACGGGCAGGGTGGTGACGTCCTGAAAGAACAACGGAACGATCTGCGTCAGCCCTCCGATCGCCACGGCGATGACCATGAAGATCGACAGCAGGCCGATGTTTTTTTCCAGTGCTTCGTGCTTGATCATCAGTGGGCCCCCACGACAGCGATCTGCGCGGCGGCTTCGGCTTCTTCCGTGTTCGCTGCACGAATGGTGCGGAACACGTTGTAGGCCATGAACAGCATGCCGCTGGCGAAAATCGCGCCGCCCAGCGCGCGGACGATGTACCCGGGATGACTGGCCTGCAGGGCCTCGACAAACGAGTAGGTGAGGGTGCCGTCGTCGTTGATCGCCCGCCACATCAATCCTTGGGTGATGCCGTTGACCCACATCGCGGCGATGTAGAGGACGGTGCCGACAGTGGCGAGCCAGAAGTGCGTGTTGATTAGCGCAATACTGTGCATCTGCGGGCGGCCGTAGAGTTTCGGGATCATGTGGTAGACGGCGCCGATGGTGATCATTGCCACCCATCCCAGCGCGCCGGAGTGCACGTGGCCGATGGTCCAGTCGGTGTAGTGAGAAAGCGCGTTGACGGTCTTGATCGCCATCATCGGCCCCTCGAACGTCGACATCCCGTAGAACGCCAGCGACAGCACGAGGAAGCGCAGAATCGGGTCGGTGCGCAACTTATGCCACGCGCCCGAGAGGGTCATCATGCCGTTGATCATGCCGCCCCAGCTCGGCACCAGCAGGATGATCGACATCACCATCCCCAGCGATTGCGCCCAGTCGGGCAGGGCGGTGTAGTGCAGATGGTGCGGGCCGGCCCAGATGTACAGCGTAATCAGCGCCCAGAAATGCACGATGGACAGACGATAGGAATAAATCGGGCGTTCGGCCTGTTTGGGCACGAAGTAATACATCATCCCGAGAAAGCCGGTGGTGAGGAAAAAGCCCACGGCGTTGTGCCCGTACCACCACTGGATCATGGCGTCGGTAGCACCGGCATAGGCCGAATACGACTTGAACAGGCTCACCGGCAGCGAGATGTGGTTGACGATGTGCAGTATCGCCGTCACCACGATGAATGCACCGTAGAACCAGTTGGCGACATAGATGTGTTTGGTCTTGCGTTTGACGATGGTGCCGAAGAACACCGCGCCGTAGGCGATCCAGACAACCGTCAGCAGAATCGCGATCGGCCATTCCAGCTCGGCGTATTCCTTGGTGGTGGTGTAGCCCATCGGCAGGCTGACGATGGCGCCGATGATCACCGCCTGCCAGCCCCAGAAATGGAAGGCCGCCAGGCCGTCGGAAATCAGCCGCGTCTGGCAGGTTCGCTGGACGACGTAATAGGAGGTGCCGAACAGCGCACAGCCGCCGAACGCGAAAATCACCAGGTTGGTGTGCAGGGGGCGCAGGCGACCGAATGTCGTCCACGGCAAACCGAAATTCAGGTCAGGCCACACGAGCTGGGAGGCGATGAAGACGCCCAGGCCCATGCCGATGATGCCCCAGACCACCGTCATGATGGCGAACTGGCGGACGACCTTGTAGTTATAAGCAGTCGGACGGGGTGCTGTGCTCATGTCAGGTTCCACGGTGTGTATTTTATTAGTGTGGTCACAGCCGCACCTTCGATCGCGCGTAACCCGTCACGCAGTGGCGTGGCTGGGGATCGACGGAGACGATAGACGCGGTGCACGCAGACGCCCGGTCGCCGAAGCGTGGGAGGGTTCTGGCTGAGTGGCCGGAGGGAAGGAAGACAGGTCGAGCTGGATCGCGCGCGTGAGTGGGAGGGATTGGATACAACCCTGCGGGTGAAAACAGCGCTGGGGCTGCTTGTCTGCAAGAGGGTTGCGTTGCCGGGCACAATCTTGTTGCTGGGCCTGTGGCTAGCTGTCGCCGGTCCACTGTGCGGACACAGCTTAGACGCGAATGATCGCGGAGGGAAGGCTTTGGCGCCGCACCTGCGACACTTGGCCGCGCGTGAGATGAAGTTGCCGCGTCCTTGGCGGGACGCGGCGATCAACCATTTCCGGAGATGGCTGAAACGGTTCTCTGCCTGCTGTTCCTGTGCGTCGAGAGAGCGTTTCTACTGCAAAGTTGTATACAAAAAGCCGCTGACATTGGCACTTTTATCTGCCCAAAAATATTTGGCCCGAGCTGGCAGAAAGGCCGGCGATCGTCACGGGTGATCGTCCGGAGCGGACAAAAAGCATATTCCGTCGGTGAAACCGCCCGGTTGTGTGCAGGTTGGGGCGCTCAGGGTTCGGTGCTCGTTGCCGAAGTGCCGGGCCAGACTAACGCCTGGGAGCTGAACCTTTGCTGTCGGGACAGGGCAATCGGCGGGCAGGGTCAGTGCTTTCCGAAGTTGCTGCATAATGGCGGCCGTGGTGCTCGCCTCAGCCGGCGGGTGGTCGATGTTTTGGTAAAAGAGACCTGCATGAGCAAACAACACGCGGCGAAGCGAACGGCCGATCACTGCGCGCAGCTGGCGCAAGAACAAGGCTGGATCTGGAACGCGCCAACCGGCCCGGCGGCGGACGCGCCCTCGACGCTGATTCTCGCCCACGGCGCGGGCGCTCCGATGGACAGCGACTTCATGAACGACATCGCCACGCGTCTGGCGTCCCTCGGTGTTGGCGTGCTGCGCTTTGAATTCCCCTACATGGCCCAGCGGCGAATCGACGGGCGCAGACGACCTCCCAATCCCCAGCCGAAGTTGCTGGAGTGCTGGCATGAGGTGTACGCCGCGGTGCGTGCGGTTGTGAGCGGGCGAGTGGCAATCGGTGGCAAATCCATGGGCGGACGCATGGCCAGCATCATCGCTGACGACGTCGAAGTCGATGGGTTGTTCTGTCTGGGCTATCCGTTCTACGCGGCAGGTAAACCCGAGAAGCCACGGGTCGCGCACCTGGCGGAACTGCGGACGCCGACGCTGATCGTTCAGGGCGAGCGGGATGCGCTGGGCAATCGGCAGGCGGTTGAAGGGTACGAGCTGTCGAAGAGCATCGATGTGCATTGGGTGCCCACCGCCAACCATGACCTCAAGCCGTTGAAATCGTCGGGCCTCAGTGTCGAGGCGTGCATGCAGGGAATCGCCGGGCTTATGGCGCGCCGGCTGATCGAATAGCGGGGTGTTCGTCGGCGTTCATGTCACAAACCAGGTCGAACAGGCCCTCGGTTACGTGGAAGTTCTTGGTCGGGACCGCAAACTCGAAGTTGCCGTGCAGCGCTCCGGCGGCTGCATCGCAGCCCAGCAGCGTCAGGTTGCCTTGCTGCAGATCGCGGGAGTGATAAATCTTCGCCATTCGCGTGGGCGTGAGGTGATAGATGACGGTGATCTGATCGTTGCGCAACAGGTTGTAGCTGCCGGGCTGCACCGTTTGGTCGATGAACAGGCCGATCATGGTGCGGTGGCGACGAACCGTGCCGGTGGCGAGGATCTTCCAGATGCGGCAGGTGAGCGGGTCTGACCGGCCCGGGCGCAGGCACGCTATGGCGCTCAGGCTGTGGGTGATGAAAGGATGGCCATTGACGGTGGCGCTGAAGGTGCCGAGGGCCGCCGGCGCCTGCGGGCGTTGGAGAGGTGGTTTTGCGGGCATTTTTCTGGGGGTTCCTTGCATGGGTTCTTGGGCGGTGTGGGCGGGCTGCACCTGTCAAGACGCCGTCGGGTGACAACGACGTCTTTGAAAGGGGATGCTGCTTACACGTGTGAGGCTTGTAACGCTAACGCGAGTGGCCGATCAGCGAATCGCGACGCCCAGGCTGGAATTGATGTGGAGCAGCTTGTAATCCTTGCCGGTGTTGAGGTTCTTCACGTAGTACCATTTCGCGCCCAACACGTTCTTGGCGACGGTGGAAGACCAGTAGTTGGCGTTGCCCATCGGCCAGCGGTTGCCGTAGGCGTTATAGATCTCGATCAACTCGTGGATGCTCGGGATACGCCCGCCGATGCGATTCGCCGCGTTGGATATCTGGGTGTAATTGCCGGAGCCCACGCCGTGGCATTCGATGACGCCGGTGACGGAGACGGTGAAGCTTTTGCTCTCGCCTGCAGCGTCGGTCGCCGTAATGATTGAACCGCCCCTGCTGCGTACCGAGACCAGGCCTGTTGAGTCAACATGAGCCACATTCGGCATGCTCGATGAGTAGGTATAAGGTGGTTTACCGCCGGCTGCTACCCGCTTGATCGTAGTTCCGGTCGGGAAGACCGGAAGCAGTTCGGGATGTCCCGGAAGCAGGTAAATCTTTCCACCCAAAGTGGCCGGTGATGTGTCGAACTCCAGACCTTTGAGAACATTGAGCGACAGTTCTTCTGAGCGGCGAGGTACGCCGTTTCGTATGACTTCATAGCTCACTGTTGCCGTACTCCCTTCAGCTGCAGAGATCTGTACTTTAGGCACATTGAAGACGAGAGCGTGTTGGTCTCCAACCGTTTGCGTGGCTGTATCAAATGTCGAGACGCTAGACCAGCGAGTGGTGACACGATCTTCAGGCGCCATGTTGCGGTAACTGACGCGAACAGTTGCGCCTGATTCTGGAATCAATGCGGGACGCAAAATTCCGTCAGCGCCGACTGAGTCCACGGCAGGTGCTGGCAGCTCGAGCACTGAACTCATAATTTGCAGGCTCACGACCTCGGACTGTTGCAAGCCACTAGCGCGTTGCACGGTGTAGGAGACGTTGACTCTTTGACCATCGTTTGCACTCACCAATTGGCTAGCAAACACGACCGATAGCTCGCGAAATGCCTCCTCGACCGTGATGACGTTGGTCTTTGTCCCGCTGCCTTTTGGACCGCTCCAGCGAGTTTCAACGATATCGCCAGCCTCCAGATTTGCATCGGAAGCAATCAGGACTGTCGCGCCGCTGGGTGCATCAGCAGGATCGAGCGTGTCGCCTTTGGCTTCTTTGACCGTGGGATTGGGCAGCGGCGCGTAGACCATGCTACCGACACGGAATCGCAGTTGTGTGGAGACGAACTTTTGAGTGCCCCGGTCGACCTCGTACCAAGCGGTCACGTCGCTGTTTGTATTGGCCTCTACGACACGCTTGTTGACCCTGAAAATCACTTCTCTGCTGACGGTACCGCTATTAATTACGGTGAAATCAGTGTAACTACCGCTGGATCCTTGGCCGTCCCAATGGAGTGTGACCTGATCATTCACTGCCATGCCCGGATACCGCGCGATGCGTACCGTAGCTTCCAGGGCAATGTTCGCGGGGTCCAGTACGCCACTGCTGTCCAGTTCATCGATTGAGGGCGCTGGAAAGGAAGCTCCAGTGTCATCGCCAACCAGCACATTCAGTACGGGCGACTTGAAGAACTCCCGCTCGAATGAAGTGACGGTGTAGTAAACCTCCAATGAGCCGCCAGCCAGTGTGTTGACCTTCATGTCGGGAATCGCGTACTGCAAGGTATTGCCGATATCACCATGGCTGAGATTCTTACGCTCCTCGTACATGACGTTTGCGCCGCCGGCAGTTTTGCCCATCCACACAAGATTCACATCTTGGCCAGGAAGCATGAAGTAGTAAGGTGGGACCTCAACCAATACGTTATGAGCAGTGGGATCCAGTACCCCTTCGTTTTGCTCGGCCAAGGGAATTCGTGGCGGATCCAGTTCCATCATCTTGCCGATGATTTTCAACGGTAGATTTTTTGATACCAATGCCAGGCCGGTGGTTTTCATCACCCGATACCTTATGCGAACGCGACCTTGGCTGATCGGTTGGAAAAGATCATTAGGGAGCGAGAAATCCAAAAATCCGAAGGGGTTCTGAACCACTTTTGTCGTTCGATAGGTGGGCAGGGGCATGCCCGAACCCGTCTCACGTTCTACAGACAACATGACCTCATCATCTTTTGCGATCTGCGGGTTAGACAGCACCAGAATCTGGACGGGCGAGCCGGCGAGTTTTTCAAGATCAAGCTCCATGTCAGGCGCCTGCGGCGCGACCGGTGCCGGTAAGGTATCTCGTCCAATTTCCACCTGTGCATAGGTCGGCAATGACCAACGCGACCAGTTATTCACGACGTCGCGAATTTCATAGCGGACTTCGATCATGTCCGAACTGCCTGCGAATTCGATGGCGCCTTTGGGTACCTGAATGATGACTGGCTTACCGATCTCGGCCTCACTCATGATGACCATTCGAACGAATTGCCCATGCCATGACAACTTGACGTCGTCGCCGACGGCCATGTTCATGTATGGGGCGATTTCTACGAAGACGCCTTCAGGGGAGGTGATGATGCCGGGTGGGGAGACAATCGGTTTTGCAAGCGCTTCGTTTTCCCAGGGAGTTGCTGGATTAATGTCAGTACCACCTGGAACAGTTATTTTCACGGGAACGATGATAGGGGATGACTGGTTTTTAACGCCTCCAATTGGCTCGGTCACTTCATAGTAAAGTGTGATTTCTGTTGGGTGGATGAACTTTTGGTCAAGTGGAAGAACGACGAAGGTAGGCGTTTCAGGAGTTAGATCTTCGTCACGGACTGTGTAATTCAATGCAAGTTGGTCATCACAGAATAGATCAATGATGTCACCCGCCGCGATGGTTACATATGGGCCTATCCGGACTGATAAAGGCACATGAGGATCAAGAGTGTCTGCGTAGCCAATCCCGCTTGGGTCGTGCAGGTTTTGCATCGCTGGTGCGGGCAACAGGTCCGTTCGGGGAGTATTCATTTTGCTTTCCATTGGTATGTAGTGGTAGGCGAGCCTCATCGGCCCGCCAAATTATTTAGCAGCCCGATCCAGGGGTTGCCATGCGGATTAATACAGGCGTAGTAATGGAGTTGACTGGACCATTCGGGCCTTGGACACGGTAGTAAGCTTCTGCGCGTCCTGTGCAGATCAGTCGAAGTTGTTGGTCGGTGACGCGAAAGCTATAACCCTCCACTACCTCAAACTCGTCAAGTACATGTGTCATTTCGAAGCTCGCACCTGGCACGGGTGTGTCGCCATTTGCTGCGTTATATCCGCGAAACACCACGGTGACTCGAGGGTACTTTTCAATATTTTCATAGGGTACAATATGGATGGGTGTTCCATCCGGACTCAATATCGGGCTGATTGCATTATTTTGGTTCGCTTTCGTAAAAATTGGCCCTTGTAGGCCTGTTTCTCCGCCCGGAAGGTCACCTTGAGAACGGACTGAGACGCTTTGAGCTGACGATCGTGAAATATTTGGGTTTGTGGTTTGCGATATCGCGTAGAACACCTTGATATCTTCGCCCGTGCCCTCTCCAGCCAGAATCCTATTGGGGATGGTGAGCATCAAGTCTCGATTAATATCGCTTGAACGCAGCGTGTAGATCACCTGTTCGGCTTGTGAACCCCAAGTAAGCGTAAACACATCGCCAATGGCGAATTCGTCTCTCCAGCCAATTAGTGCGTAGGCATCAAGCAGGAAATCGTCTTCGTCGATTACATTGTCTTCATTATTGGCATTACTGCTGCTGCCGCGAATAACAGGAAGCGCTAGAGCGTCGTTTTCGGGCGTGCCCGGTTCCGGATCTTGCGGGCCAGGCAGCGTAATATTGACATCGACCTCTAGCTCTAACGAGGTGCCGACCAGAACATTGTCACGGCGTACTTCATAATGTAATTGCGCAATCCCATCGCCCGCTAGTGCGATGATCGCATATCGTACGTTTATGGTGAAAACGGGGTCGAACGTTTCATCCCCAGGATTCAACTGGACTTCTGGCAGGGGGTAGCTGTCCCAGAAAAGAGTTACGTTATCGCCGGGTAACGCATCGGGATACTGAGGGATATCCACTGCCACCCCTGCTCTGGCGTCGGCGTCGTCCACAATGCCATCACTCGCCTGAGAACAAATGGGGGCAAGATAGTTATCTGGAATATCTACAAGGAACAAACGGAATGTGGTTTCGTTCGACTTGATCGACTGGTTTCCTGCCCGATCTGTGACAACGAAGGTAACCGGCTCCGTGACATCGCCCAACCCTTCCAGGAACTCACGAGGAAAGCTCAACATCACGCGATCCATTGTCACTTCCGATGAGGTCACCGTGTGCTCAGGTCCGGCGGTCGACCCCCACGAAGTACGAATCAGATCGCCCCATGCCATCCCTGAGTAACCTGGAACTTCAGCAATAAGAGTGCCGCCCAACTCAGTCAGTTCATCGGCGGTAAGGATCCCATCCTGTGTTTGAGGAGGAAAAATCATGGGGGCGATTAGGTCACCGCCGGGTGCGATTGTATCTACGATGAGTGGAATCTGCGGCGACTTTACAGATACCGCACCGCCCTCGTTGGTTGCTGCATAGCCAACGCTATATTCTCCATGCTTTAGAAGTTCTGGCGGTATCACTAAGGATATAGGGGTGCCGGGTGTCTCGTCAGTGATAAAGAATTGTTCTGTCAGGGTCTCTTTACCCCAGGTGATCTGGCATGAATCTCCGGGCAATGCTTCGTTCCAGCACGGAAACACGATATTGACTGGCTGCAGAAGAGCGTCAAGTGTAAGCAAGCCGTCAATGGGGTCAGCCGTTGGAATAGTTGGCGTAGTAAGTGCCTTGGAAGGCCCGCGTGATTGACGGGTTACCAGCGAGCGATTTTTCGAATTACACATTATGTTTCTCCTGGAAAAGGCAGCCAGTTGCATCGGCCCGGATGAGGCTGCCTATATTTTTATATCGCCATTACAAAGTGTTATGGCTAATTGGCCGATGATTACAAGCAAAAGATTCTGTCAGATAGTTACGCTACGTAATCGAGAAAATTTGATGCTGTCAATCTTTCTTATGATAGGGCTGTTGGGTCCAAAAAAAGCGTGGACGGTCTGCGCTTTAATTCTGAAGTCCTAATGCACGTAATGTCAGCTCGAGTAGTCTGTCAATACTAGAGGTGGATTTTTAATGTTAAAAATTGGGCGCAAGTCGGAGAGGTCCTGCAAAGCTGCGCCGTGCTCAGAAGTGTTGATGAGCTGGATATCGGCATGATTGTTCATAATTTCGGGCCAGGATCTTAGCTGTGGATTCGAGAAGCGATCTGCGTCTGTAAGAAATAGCCTACAATTAATTCAGCCGCTTCTGCGTAAAAATAATACACGCGCTTAGTCTTGAATGAGTTGAACACTGCATCGTGTGCATTCTTTTTTGTGATTGAGATATCTACCGTGAGTCAACGTACTTGTAAGCGGTCTAACGCTGCGTCTTGCCGGCAGGCCGCCACCGTCATATTGACTATGTCGCTGGCAGCTCAAGTTTCTGCGGGGGACCAAATTTCCAGATCCACTTTTCCCATTGTTGTTCCCGCAGGGCAAGTTGAAAATGTGAGTCAAAATACTGGCCTGGACTATGTACTGGCCGGGCCTGGCGCGACTTTGAACTTGTTTACCGGCGCTCAGATAAATAAGGTCTCCAGCCCAGGCTTGGGAGGGGTACTTAATATAAATGGCGGCGTGATAAGGCATACGCTGAATGATGCCTTCACGGAGGCGGCGGTCATGCTTTCCGGAGGGCGAATTAACGCTGCTGGTGCGGTAATCATCAGCTCGACCCGGGCAGCTATTCGGCTGCAGCGGCTTGGTGGCGCTGAGTCCCAGGCGAGATTTGTTAATAGCCATATAACCGGGCTGGGTAGAGGCATTGAGGTGGGTGCCGGGACCGTGACTTTGGTGGGTACGAGTGTGAATGCCGCAATGCGCCCAGACGGAGAGGGAACGGGAATTTACGCCGCTAGTTCCACGGTCACGATCGAGGACAACAGTCTCGTGGAGGGCGATGGGGTTGGGTTGATTGCGACTTCCGCGGGCAAGGTTCCCGGTAGCGGCGAGCCTGAGCTCGGCGCGAACTTGATCCTCATTGATCACTCTCGGGTAGCTGGAATGTCCGATTCTGCAATTCGAGTCAGAGGCAACCACATGTTTAGTGGCATTGCTGAGATAACCGTTAGGAATGGCGCCGAGCTGTTCGCTGGGAACGGCAATCTGATCGACGTTCAAGACAGCGGCGTGGTGCAGTTGGTTGTTGATGACAGCAGTCTTGCGGGGAACCTGCTCGCCGGCGATGGCAGTCAGCTCGACGTAACGCTGCAAAACAGCGCGCGCTTTAAGGGCAACTTGCTCAATGCTGAAAGTCTCACAATCAACTCCGAAGCAGCATGGACGCTGGTGGGCGATACCGTTCTTCCAAAGCTCACATTGGGTAGCGGAATAGTCCGTTTTGACGGGGAGACGTTCAACAAGCTTACGTTGGGTGAGCTGTCCGGGAGGGGCACATTTGATATGCGCGTTAATCTGGACACTGGGGCCAGCGATTTGCTGAATGTGGCAGGTGTCGCTAAGGGTATTCATCTCCTCAACGTACACAACACCGGCACCGAAGCGGTCCCCGCCGAGTTCGACCCGCTTCGGGTGGTTCACACCGAAGGCGGCGATGCGGAGTTCGGTCTGGTGGGCGGTCGGGCGGATCTTGGGGTGTATTCCTATGAGCTCGAACGCCAGGGCACTGACTGGTTTATCGTCGGCTCGGGCAAGGAGATCAGTCCCTCCACGAAAAGTGCGCTGGCGCTGTTCAACACGGCACCCACGGTGTGGAACAGCGAGTTGACGACGTTGCGCAGTCGCATGGGGGAAGTGCGGGGCCAGGAGCAGGGCGGCGGCTGGATGCGTACGTATGGCAGTCGCTTCAATGCGGCGCTGGATTCCGGCGTTGATTACAGCCAGAAGCAGCAGGGTCTGTCGTTCGGTGCGGACGCGCCGGTGCCGGTGGGCAACGGTCAGTTGTTGCTCGGATTGATGGGCGGTTACAGCCAGTCGGATCTGGACATCGGCCGAGGCACGTCGGGTCAGGTCGACAGCTATTACGTCGGCGCGTACGGCACGTGGTTGTCGGAGGGCGGCTATTACCTGGACGGCGTGATGAAACTCAACCAGTTCCACAACGAGTCCAAGGTGGCGATGAGCGATGGCACCAAGGCCAAGGGCGATTACAGCAGCAAGGCACTGGGCGGGTCGCTGGAAGTCGGCAAGCATGTAAAGCTGGGCGATGAGTATTTCGTCGAGCCGTTCGCGCAGGTGTCCAGCGTCTGGATCGATGGCAGCAGCTACACACTGGACAACGGCATGCAGGCCAAAACCAACCAGACTCAGTCGGTGCTGGGCAAGGTCGGCACTACCGTGGGACGCAGCTTCGCCCTTAAGGACGGCGGCGTTGTTAAACCCTACGCACGGGTGGCGTTGGCCCACGAGTTCTCCCGCAGTAATGACGTCAGCGTGAACGGTCAGCGTTTTGACAACGACCTGTTCGGCTCCCGGGCGGAATTGGGCGCAGGTGTTTCGGTGTCGCTGTCCGAGCGATTCCAGGTACACGCTGATTTCGACTACATGAAGGGTGAGCATGTTGAACAGCCTTGGGGTGCGAACGTGGGTGTGCGTCTGGCGTTCTGACATTCGCATCAATTGATTGAAACGCGGTTCCAAAGCCCCGGCTGCAGCGATGCAGTCGGGGCTTTTTACGTGGGCTTACGGTTTCGGCTGCATCCGGCGCCGTCGTGGGGGACGACCCGTGGTCGAGCCCTTGCCGCGTCGCTTCCTCAGGCGGGGCAGGTTGACGGTCAGCGTTTCCGAAATGCCGACGAGCCTGGCGCGCCGCACCACTTCGTAGCGCACCTCGACGCATCCGCTTTCGTAGTCCGCCAGGGTTTCATTATTAAGGTATTGAACCAGCCGAGGGCCTTTACGGCCTTCTACCTTGCCGACGGTGGTGTAGAAGGTGTTGTGGCCCCAGCGCAGCTTCAGGTGATCCCCGAACCACAACTTCGGCGAGCGCGGGATGTTGATGTAGATGCCCACGTTCAGCTGGGCGTCGGTAGGCCCCTCGGGGTCGGCACCGGTGATGTAAGGGGCTTCGAACACAGGCGCCGGGTCCGGGTCCTTCACCTCGTGGTGCCAAGGGAATCCCGGGGCGTTCTGAAGCTGGCCGGCGTAGACCATCGCCTGTTCAGCCGCACTCTTGCCCACGGGCGGCCCTGCCTGCAGATCTTCGTAGAGCGGGATTGAATTCTTGCCAGGCGATTTGCGTTTCGTCCTGCGGGTATTTTTGGGGTTTGGCACTGTTACCTTTTTATTGTTATCTGACTCGGTTGGTTGTGAGTGAGGTGACGGCTGGATATCCGTTTCATCTTCCATTGGAAACTCCTTGATCAGATCGCTAGTGCGAGGATTACAGGATGAGGTGTTGTGCGCTTGCTTGTAGGAATGCGGCGCTGCACATGCCTATGATCGATTCGAAAAATATTACTGTCAAACAAGCGAAGTGCATGGGATTGCATGGCTTCTTCGAAAAACTTTCACAGTTGAATATGTCCTTGATGTGTGAATGCGGCAGTTTTTGCGGCCTTTTTGGGTGATTTAAATAATTATGTACCGCGCGTAGTCTATAAAATTCTTATAGTCCATCAGACGCTTCCTACGGAGATGTAGGTTCTGTGGAATGTAAGCACCAAAAAATAATTGAAAATATTTTTTCCGGGCAAATTTATTGACAAAACCTCCACGCATAAGCGTGGAGGTGGTTAACTTTGGTATTCAGTTGAATAGCCTGAACGCTGGTTACAATTTTACTGAAACCAGGGTCGGCAGGCTGGTGATGGATACGTTGCCCGCGCGGTCGGTGACGAAATACTCGACGGACACGTTTTCCGCTGCATGGGCTTGCAAGTGTTCGCGGCTGAAAGCGATTTCAACTGGCCGGAGGGTGAGCTCTTCCGTCTGGACCTTATGGGACGGGCCTTCGACGCCGTTGAGTAATGTCTGGATGACATCGCCGGGTTCCATGCCGGCGTAGCCAGGGAGCAGGCCAACGAGTTGATCGCCGAAGGTGGCGGTGGGGAAGATGAGGGGAGCGAGGAGGGTGGCGCCGGGTTTTGTTCGGTCTACTCGAACCCGTGTAGGCCCCGACTCAGCGATGTTTCCCCCTGGGTAGGTGATGTAGCGGTAGGCGATTTCATAAATGCCATCACTTACGAACTCATCTTGTTGAAGGTAAGCGGTCACCTTATCGCTAGTTCCAGGATTTGGGATTGGAAAGGCTTGCGTAGGGCCAACTGCTTCGCTATTAAGTAACAGCTGATATGCGTCACCACTTCTAACGAAGTCCGGCACATCAAGGATGACGACCAAACCATTCTCGAGTTCGCTGGTTAGCAACAAGCCGTCCGACTCAGCTGCTGGAATGGACGGGGAGGCGAGGCGTTCACTATTCATTAATTTCTCCATCGAACACACCTCTACGCTTTCATTCGCAGAGAGAGTGCAAATTAAATTAGTCGTCCAGACCAAAAAATACTCCACCGATGGTGGTAACTATTTATCGTCTTTCAATAATCAACTAATAGAGTTCGACAAATCCTGTCAATGCCCCAGGCCCGCTTCAAACTCAAAAACCACACGCTCCAACGATTTTCAGAAATGTCCTACTTAAATCCTGATACCAACAAAAAGGCCCCGGCAGACGATCTGCCGGGGCCTTCGCATAACCCGTCAATCACTCAGCGGTTAAAGCGCTCCACCAATGAGTATTGCGTGTTGGCGGTCTGGGTCAGCTCCGCACTGAGCGTGGCCGAGCGACGGGCTTCGTCGGAGGTCTGGTCGGCCAGGTGCGCGATGGTGCTGATGTTGCGGCTGACCTCTTCCGCCACCGAGCTTTGCTCTTCGGTGGCGGCGGCGATCTGCGTGGTCATGTCGGTGATGTTGGCCACTGCATCGCTGATGCCCACCAGCGCCCTGTCGGCTTCCATGACCTGCTCGACACCTTCTTCAGCCTGGCGACGCCCTGTGTTCATGGTCTGCACCGCGTTGGTCGCCGTCTGTTGCAGCTTGGCGATGAGGGCGTGGATCTGGCCGGTGGATTCGGTGGTGCGCTGCGCCAGTTGGCGGACTTCATCGGCGACGACGGCAAAGCCACGACCCATTTCGCCCGCGCGAGCGGCTTCGATCGCCGCGTTGAGGGCCAGCAGGTTGGTCTGGTCGGCGATGCCTTTGATGACATCGACAACGCCGCCGATTTCATCGCTGTCCTTCGCCAGCTGAGTTACGGTCAGGCCGGTTTCACCCACCGAGGCCGACAGACGCTGGATGGCTTCGCGGGTGTCGCTGGCAATCTCGCGGCCTCGGCGGGTCAGCTCGTTGGCCTGCTGGGTGGCGTCAGCGGTGCGCTGCACGTGATTGGCCACTTCCTGGGTCGTCGCGGCCATCTGGTTGACAGCGGTGGCGACCTGCTCGGTTTCGACGCGCTGACGTTCCAGGCCGGTGGAGCTGGCCTGCGCCAGGGTGTCGGACTGACGCGCCTGGGCATTGAGGTGTTCGGCAGTGTCCTGCAGCCGGGTGAGGCAGGTCTTCAGGCGCGCTTCCTGGCTGAGGATCGACATCTCCAGCCGTGCTTGCGCGCCACGACTGTCGGTGTACATCTGCGCGATCAGTGGGTCGGAGGTGGTTTGCTCGGCCAGCCGCAACAAGCGCTTGAGGCCACGCTGTTGCCAGCTCAACCCCAGCAGGCCCAGCGGCACGGACAGCGCGGCGGCGAGCAGGAAGCCCCAATGGGAATTCAGCCACACACCAATCAAAAAGCTCACCTGGCTCACCAGGATGAATGGCAGCCAGTCCTGCAACATCGGCAGCCATTTGTCGCGGCTTGGCACTGCACTTTTGCCGCTGTTCAGGCGTTGATAGAGTGCTTCGGCGCGACGCACCTGTTCAGCGGTCGGCTTGATGCGCACGGACTCGAAGCCCACGACCTGCTTGTTCTCGAAGACCGGTGTGACGTAAGCGTTGACCCAATAATGGTCGCCGTTTTTGCAACGGTTCTTGACGATGCCCATCCACGGCAAGCCCTGCTTGAGCGTGGCCCACATGTGTTCGAAAACCGCCGATGGCACGTCTGGATGGCGCACCGTGTTGTGCGGCGACGTGATCAGTTCATCCTGGGAAAAACCGCTGACTTCAATGAAGGCGTCGTTGCAATAGGTGATGACGCCGCGCGCATCGGTGGTAGAGATCAACCGTTGCTGCGCCGGGAAGGTCCGTTCGCGTTGAGTAATGGGCTGGTTATTTCGCATGAGCTATTCGATCCAGGAAGGCTGTGAACGGTTATCGGCCCGAAGCGAAAAAAATTAAGCTTTTGTGAACTGCTTCATATTTCGGGTGTCTTCAAACACGCTTACCGGTCGAACATCGGATAGGTGAACAGGCTGAAATGCAGCAGGTTTAGGCCAAAGTGGGTGAGCACGGCAGCAGGCAGGCCGCCCAGTCGATAAGCCACTCCGTAACCTGTGCCTGCGATGCCCGCGAGAAGCGCCCATTCCCAGCCAGCGCCGAGGTGCGCCAGGCCGAACAATGCGGACGCCAGCACGATTGCGAGGGCGTCGTGGCAGGGCAGAGGTTGCAGCCATCGTTTCAGGCTCCCTTGCAGGTAACCCCGAAAAAACAGTTCCTCGGTCAGTGCGACCAGCAGCAGGTTGTTCAACGCCCAGATGCCCGTTTGCTCGGGCCACTTGGGCGACCAGCCGACGACGCCCAGCAGCAGCGCTGTTGATAAACATGCTGCGGCGGTGAAGGGAAGAGCAATGCTGGTGACGCCCAGCCAGCGTCGTGGACCAAACGCGATAAACACCCAAGGGCAGGCGATTGCGATCCAGACGCCGATGAGGGGCTTGTCGAGATTCAGGTACATCGAATAGGGCGCGGCCTCGGGGCTGAGGCGCACGCCGGCAATCGCCCTTGTGCTAAGGAAACCCGGCCACCAGTGACTGGCCAGCCCCGCTGCGACGGCGATAAACAGGGCGTGGCCGAAGAGGCGCACGGCGCGGTGCTGGAAATGGCTGACACAGATGGCGGCCATGATCAGCAGGCCGAACGTGACAACCACGGGCACGCTCAACTGGCCGTAGAGCAGCGCCAGGCAGTAGCCGAGAGAGAGCAGAAAGAGGGTTGTCCAGCGTTGCACCGACATGAAGTCGTCCTTGAGCGTCGGAATAGACTGGCGATTTTAACGTTGATTAAACGCGTGTGTATGTCAGATCAGCAGGGAGCTGGTCCGATTGTTTCGTGGATGCTGGGCGAAGGTAGTGTAGGGCGTTTCTGATGACGAGGGATTTGGGTTAGACGCTGGCAATTTGCGTTGAGGCAGACGACGCCTTCCCGGCTAAAGCCGGTCCCACTAATTGCACGCGGTGTGCCCGTAGGACCGGCTTCAGCCGGGAAGAGGCCGGTTTGAGCACCATTGATATTGCGTTGTGGCATCTGACGCCTCCCCGGCTAAAGCCAGTCCCACTGACAGCGAGACCGGCTTCCGCCGGGATGAGGCTCAGGACGCAATCAATTGCCGCAACACGTAGTGCAGAATCCCTCCCGCCTTGAAGTATTCCACCTCGTTCAGGGTATCGATCCGGCACAGCACGTCGATGTTTTCCTGCTGGCCATCCTCACGGGTGATCTGCACCGCCAGGCTCATGCCCGGTTGCAGAGTGGCGCCGGTGAGTCCGGTGATGTTGAGCACTTCCTTGCCGGTCAGGCCCAGGGTTTTGCGGCTCTCGCCAGCCTTGAACTGCAGGGGCAGCACGCCCATGCCGACCAGGTTGGAACGGTGGATGCGCTCGAAACTCTCGGCAATCACCGCTTTGACGCCCAGCAGATTGGTGCCTTTCGCCGCCCAGTCGCGACTGGAGCCAGTACCGTATTCCTGCCCGGCAATGACCACCAGCGGCGTGCCTTCTTCCTGATAACGCATGGCTGCGTCATAGATCGGCAGCTTCTCGTCGGTGGGCACGTGCAGCGTGTAGCCGCCTTCTTCGCCGCCGAGCATTTCGTTGCGAATGCGGATGTTGGCGAAGGTGCCGCGCATCATCACTTCATGGTTGCCACGCCGCGAGCCATAGGAGTTGAAGTCCTTGTACTCCACGCCCTTGCTGCGCAGGTAGCGACCGGCCGGGCTATCAAGTTTGATGTTGCCGGCGGGGGAGATGTGGTCGGTGGTCACCGAGTCGCCCAGCACCGCCAGCACGCGAGCCTGCTGCACGTCGGCGATAACCGGAAGCGGACCGGCGACGTCCTCGAAGAACGGCGGGTGCTGGATGTAGGTCGAGTCCGGCTGCCAGACGTAGGTCGCCGCCTCGGGCACCTCAATGGCCTGCCACTGCTCATCGCCGGCGAACACCTCCGCGTATTCCTTGTGAAACATGCCGGTGCTGACGTTCATGACCGCGTCGGCGATCTCCTGCTGGCTCGGCCAGATGTCACGCAGGTACACCGGCTTGCCATCGCTGCCTTTGCCCAGGGGTTCGCTGCTCAGGTCGGTGCGCACGGTGCCGGCCAACGCATAAGCGACCACCAGCGGCGGGGAGGCCAGCCAGTTGGTTTTCACCAGCGGATGCACGCGTCCTTCGAAATTGCGGTTGCCCGAGAGCACCGACGCGACGGTCAGGTCCGATTGCTGAATGGCTTTTTCAATCGGGTCAGGAAGCGGTCCGGAGTTGCCGATGCAGGTGGTGCAGCCGTAGCCCACCAGGTCGAAGCCCAACTGATCGAGATACTGGGTGAGACCGGCTGCATTGTAGTAATCGGTCACGACCTTCGAGCCCGGCGCCAGCGAACTCTTGACCCACGGTTTGCGCTGCAGGCCTTTCTCCACGGCCTTTTTCGCCAGCAGCCCGGCCGCCATCATCACGCTGGGGTTTGAGGTGTTGGTGCAGGAGGTGATGGCAGCGATGACCACCGCGCCGTTCTTCAGGCGATAGGTCTGGCCGTTGTATTCATACTCAGCCTCGCCCACCTGGGCGGCGTTGCCCACTGCGACACCGCCGCCGCCTTCGCTTTCCAGTCGGCCTTCTTCGTGCTTGCTCGGGCTGACCGCCAGCCCCAGGAAGTCGCTGAAGGCCTTGGACACATCGGGAAGGGCGACGCGATCCTGGGGACGTTTAGGGCCTGCGAGGCTGGCGACCACCGAGCCCATGTCCAGCTCCAGCGCATCGGTGAACGCCGGCTCCTGACCGGGCAAGCGCCACAGGCCCTGGGCCTTGCAATAGGCTTCGACCAATTTCACCGCTTCGTCCGGACGCCCCGACAGGCGCAGGTACTCTAGCGTGACGTCGTCGACCGGGAAGAAACCGCACGTTGCGCCGTATTCCGGCGCCATGTTGGCGATGGTGGCGCGGTCCGCCAGCGGCAAGTCCGCCAGGCCATCGCCATAGAATTCGACGAATTTACCGACCACGCCTTTCTTGCGCAGCATTTGCGTCACGGTCAGCACCAGGTCGGTGGCGGTGATGCCTTCGCGCAGCTTGCCGCTGAGCTTGAAGCCGATGACTTCCGGAATCAGCATCGACACCGGTTGGCCGAGCATGGCCGCTTCCGCTTCGATACCGCCGACGCCCCAACCGAGTACGCCGAGGCCGTTGATCATGGTGGTGTGGGAATCGGTACCAACCAGCGTGTCCGGGAAGGCGTAGGTGCGGCCGTCTTCTTCCTTGGTCCACACGGTGCGGCCGAGGTATTCCAGGTTGACCTGATGGCAGATGCCGGTACCCGGCGGCACCACGCTGAAATTATCGAACGCGCTCTGGCCCCAGCGCAGGAACGCGTAACGCTCGCCGTTGCGCTGCATCTCGATGTCGACGTTCTCTCCAAAGGCCTTGTCGTCGCCGAAACGGTCGACCATGACTGAGTGATCGATGACCAGGTCCACCGGCGACAGCGGGTTGATGCGCTGGGGATCGCCACCGGCCTTGGCCACGGCGGCACGCATGGCGGCGAGGTCAACCACCGCCGGCACGCCGGTGAAATCCTGCATCAGCACGCGGGCGGGGCGGTACTGGATTTCCCGGTGGGATTTGCGCTCGGTCAGCCAGTCGGCGAGGGCCTTGAGGTCGTCGCCGGTCACCGTGTGGTTGTCTTCCCAGCGCAGCAGGTTTTCCAGCAGCACCTTGAGCGACATGGGCAGTTTGTCGAGATTGCCCAGCGTGCGCGCGGCATCCGGGAGGCTGAAGTAGTGGTAGGTCTTGTCGTTGACTTCGAGGGTTTTGAGGCTTTTCAGGCTATCGAGGGAGGGCATGACTGACTCCTTGACGGTCCGTGCAGTACGCGCGGACGGGCGATCGACGGTAAGACGGGCTTGCAGCAGCGCTCTGGTTGGCGCCTTTAAGTGATCGTTGAGTAGTACTGGACCCACCGGCTGAGCCAGTGGTTCCTGATTCGGCTATCATGCGCCGCTTTCGAGTCATTGAGGTTAATCCTCATGTACAGCTTGCGCCGCGATCCGATTCGTGGCGCGCGAGGAGACCGTCCCGTGAACACCCTTTTCATGCATTGCCGCCCCGGCTTCGAAAGCGAGGTCTGCTCGGAACTCAGCGAGCACGCCGCTCGCCTTGAGGTGTCCGGCTACGCGAAGGCCAAGACCGACGCCGCCTTTGCCGAATTCATCTGCACCGAGGCCGATGGTGCGGAGCGCCTGATGAACAGCCTGAAGTTCCGCGAGCTGATTTTCCCCCGGCAGTGGGCCCGTGGCGTGTTTGTCCAGTTGCCTGAAACTGACCGCATCAGCGTGATCCTCGAGCACATGGCCGGGTTTGCGCCGTGCGGCAGCCTGTGGCTGGAAGTGGTCGACACCAATGACGGCAAGGAACTCTCGACCTTCTGCCGCAAGTTCGAGGCGCCGTTGCGCAAGGCGCTGGAGAAGGCCGGCAAGCTGATCGACAACCCGAGCCTGCCGCGTTTGCTGCTGACCTTTAAAAGCGGACGCGAAGTGTTTCTCGGTCTGGCCGACGCAAACAACTCGGCAATGTGGCCCATGGGCATTCCGCGCCTGAAATTTCCCCGGGAAGCGCCCAGCCGCTCCACCCTCAAGCTCGAAGAGGCCTGGCACCACTTCATCCCCCGGGATCAGTGGGAGGAGCGCCTGTCGGGCGACATGACCGGCGTCGACCTCGGTGCAGCCCCCGGTGGCTGGACCTACCAACTGGTGCGGCGCGGCATGCTGGTCACCGCGATCGATAACGGACCGATGGCCGAAAGCCTGATGGACACCGGGTTGGTGCAGCATTTGATGGCGGACGGCTTCACCTTCAAGCCCCGCCAGCCGGTGGACTGGATGGTCTGCGACATCGTCGAAAAGCCTGCGCGTAACGCCGCGCTGCTGGAAACCTGGCTCGGCGAAGGTCTGTGCCGCGAGGCCGTGGTCAATCTCAAGTTGCCGATGAAACAGCGTTATGCCGAAGTGCGGCGTTTGCTGGAGCGCATCGAAGACGGCTTCAAGGCGCGCGGCGTCAAGGTCGCCATCGGTTGCAAGCAGCTGTACCACGACCGCGAAGAAGTGACCTGCCATCTGCGGCGACTGGACATGAAGCGCAAGGGCTGATCCGCCCATCACCCGTCTGAAACATCTTGCCGGGCGCCGATCATTGCAGGAGCGCGCTTGCCCACGAATGAGGTGTGTCAGGCGCTGGGTGAGTCACAGAACGATCGCGTTCGCCAGCAAGCCGGCTCCTACGGACGGTGGGTATGACGACGATCGCACGCGTTGCTACGGTCCCGTAGACGCCTGTGGATTTCGATAGTGCGAAGATCTCGCTCACGCTGACGATTCTCGATAGTGCGCCGTTCCCCGTAGGAGCCGGCTTGCTGGCGAACGCGGTTGATGAGACGACATCCTCACACCTGACCCACCGCATTCGCGGGCAAGCGCGCTCCTACAATTGTCTGTGGGGTGTCAGGTCAAAATTCGTGGTTAATCCATCGCGTTCGCCAGCAAGCCGGCTCCTACGGAGTTGACTATTTGGCGTGGCGTTTTTCACGCCAGGCTTTATCTCGAATCGTCTCTGATCGACGAGCAAGGGCACGCTGTCCATAATCAGCCGTGCGCGCCCGCGGGGCGAAGAGAAGGGGAAAGGCAATGAGCGCTGAACACAATGGACCTGACGCCGGCATCCTCATCGTCGGCGGTGGCCTCAGCGGCACCATGCTGGCGGTGCAACTGCTGCGCCTGCCGGGACAACGGCGCATCGTCATCGTCGAGTCACGCAGCGAGTTGGGCCGGGGCGAGGCCTACAGCGCCACCGAACTGGGCCATACGCTGAACGGCAACGCCGCGCGCATGAGCGTCGATCCGGACGACGTCGATGATCTCACCCGCTGGCTGACCGACTACATCGCCGCCGGCGGCTGGCCGGAGTCTGATCAGCAGCACGTGCCGGTGGCCGAGCTGTTTCCGCCGCGGGGAATTTTCGGTCTGTACGTCCAGCAGCGCCTGGCTGAGGCCCGGGCGGTGGGCGAGCGTCACGGTTCGACCGTCGAGCACGTGCGCGGCGAGGTGACCGACCTGCAGACTGACGCCACCAGCCTGCGCCTGACCCTCGCCAGCGGCGAACACCTGACTGGCCGCTTCGGTGTGCTGGCAACGGGCATGTTCGCCGCCGCGCGCACGCCTCAGCGCGATTCAAATGCCCTCAACGCTGCCGCTGTCGATCCGTGGGACGTCAATGCCATGGGCCAGCTCGACCCCCAGGGCCGAGTGCTGATCATCGGCTCGGGCCTGACCATGGTCGACGCCGTGGTGTCCCTGGAGCAAGCCGGTCACCGCGGGCCGATCGACGTGTTTTCCCGCCATGGCCTGCTGCCCCACGTGCGTCGCCAGCCGCCGACGTGGCCGGATTTTCTCGCTGCCGACCCGAACATTCGCAGCACCCGGCAACTGGTCAGGGCCTTGCGCGAGCAGTGCGCGCAGGCGGCGGCCCAGGGCATCGACTGGCAGGCGCCGCTCGACACGGTGCGCGTGCATATTCCGCGGCTGTGGAGTCAGGCGTCTGACCTGCAGCGGCGCCAATTCGTACGCCATGTCCGGCCCTGGTGGGAAAGCCATCACCACCGCTCGCCACCGCCCAGTGCGCAGTTGCTGGAGCGGCTGATCGGCGAAGGGCGCCTGCACATCCACGCTGCCTCGTTGCTCAGCGTTGAGGGCGCTCAGGGCGGACAGATCTGTATCACCGTTCGCTATCGCGGGCAGGACATGGCCGCCACGGAGCATGGGGCAGCGTTGATCAACTCGACCGGCATTCAATACGACTGGCGCCGGGTCGATCGTGCCCTGCCGCGCAATCTGCTGGCCCGCGGTCTGATTCAGCCGGGGCCGCTGGCGCTGGGCATTGCCGCCGACGCGGGCGGCGCCGTGATGGACGCCGAAGGGCGCTACTCCTCGCGGTTGTTCGCCATGGGCCCGCCCTTGCGCGGGCTGTGGTGGGAAAGCACCGCCGTCACCGACGTGGCGTTGCAGGCCAAAGCGCTGGCGGCGCGACTGGCGGCGGCGAGCAACGTGCCAGGCTGACTGGACAAGAAATTGTGTCGACCACGACACAATTTCCGCAGCGCCTCCTAAAGCACGCTCCGAACGAGCCGAAAGCCCCTTATCGACCCGGTAAGACCGCCCGCTTCTCATCGCGAGGCGACAGGGACGTCAGCGATCGGACAGGGCTATGGAGGCCATCGTTCATGTTGAGCTTGAGTTTCAGAAACCCTGCCGAAGCAGCGATGCTGCTGCCGCAAACGGCTACGTCAAACCCCCTCGGCACTGACGACCCGCAGCAGACCCTCAGTGCCGCCGATCAGGTGCGTCAGGGCATCGAAGTGCTGCTGTCACCGGACGCGCAGAAAGCGGCGAAGAAGGGTGACAAGAACGCCGACATCGACGCCACGCACCTGCCTGACCGGATCAAGGAGCAGCTCAAACTGATCCGCTCGATTCAGGCGCGCATCGCCAAACGCATGCAGGACATGCACGCGTTCATGAGCGACCGATCGCTCTCGCCTCGCGCCCGGGAAGGCAAACTGCGCCAGTTGCAGATGGAAATCATGGCCATGACCAACTCGCTGATTCAGGCCACCAACCAGCTCAATCAAGCGATGCAGCAGATGCATCTGTCACTGGCCGACCAGACCCTCGCCGGCACCCTGGTCAGTCCGCAAAACCTTCAATCCTGATCCAGCAGGCGCGGCCCGGCGCCTTGCGCGCTCAGGCTGTCGCCGAAGTTGCGCAGCGGGCAGGCCTCCATCGAGAGGCAGCCGCAACCGATGCAGCCATTGAGTTGGTCGCGCAGGGCGGTGAGGCGGCTGATGCGTTCATCCAGATCGGTTTTCCAGCGCTCGGACAGCCGCGTCCAGTCTTCAACGCTGGGCGCGCGGTCTTGGGGCAGGGTTTGCAGTGCGGTCTGGATCGTCGCCAGCGGAATGCCCAGGCGCTGAGCGGTTTTGATCAAGGCCACCCGACGCAGCACGTCCCGGGGGTAGCGACGTTGATTACCGGCGTTGCGCTGGCTGCTGATCAGGCCTTTGGCCTCGTAAAAGCGCAGCGCGGTGATGGCCACGCCGCTGCGCGCGGACAGCTGGCCGACGGTGAGTTCGCGGGCGATGGGCGGGTTGTCCTGGGTGAGCATGCAGTCTTCCTGTGTGCCGAACGATGCTTGACCTCCAGTTAACTGGAGGTTTTATCTTGCGCAGCATCGCTTGGCCGGACCGGCTTGGCAAGTGGCGCACCGGCGCAAGAATCGTATGGGGCCATGCCGGTTGGCGCAGCATCCTGTTCAGCATCAACCGTCATCCGTGGAGAACGTTCATGACACCCGCAGCCGCTCATCTTCCTTTCAGTCAGTTCGTTGAGTTCACCGTCGATCCGCGCCATCAGGCCGGGCTGGTCGGGGCGCTCCACGAGCGTTTCGAGCAATTCACCCGCACCTACCCAGGCTTTGTCCGCGCCAGCGTGCAGGTCAGTGAAGACCGCCAGCGGGTGCTCAGCCACGTGCAATGGCGGTCGAAGACCGACTGCGCGCGCGCGTTCGAGAATGCCGAGCAGGGCGAAGGGGATATGTGGGAATTGATTCGTCAACACCGGGCGACGTCGATGATCTTCAACGCGTACGAAGTGGCAGGGGAAATCGTAGGACCGCGTCAGGAGTGAACGCAGTCCCACAGGTAGCACGGCTGTGGGCTCACACCGACAAGTGCAGCATCCGTTCACCCTGGGTCTGCTCACCGGGACGGCGTTTGTTGACGGCCAGTTCGCCGATCTTGATCAGTCGCGCGCGCACGACGTTGCGGCTCAACCCCAGCAATTGCGCGGTGTGCACCTGATTGCAGTGGCTGAAACGATAGGCCGCGCGCAACAAGGCGTCTTCGACCTTCTCGTGCAGCGCGCCGGCCTGCTCCTCGAACAGACGCTGGAACGCCCGGGCCAGCAGCGCTTCGGTCGAATCGTCGACGGCGGGGGCTGAATCCTCCTGACGCTCAAGGCGCAGGTTGGACAGGCGCAGATCGCTGGACTGAATCACGCCATTGCGGCAGATCAGCAGGGTGTGGTGAATGACGTTTTCCAGCTCGCGAATATTCCCCGGCCAGCCGTAGGTGCGCAGCTTGTGCTCGGCATCGGCACTGATCTGGATCGGCCCGCAACCCAGACGCTGGCTGTAGACGTCGATGAAGTGCCGGCTCAGCGGCATGATGTCGCCGGGCCGTTCGCGCAGCGTGCTCAGCTCCAGATTGACGACGTTCAGGCGATAGAACAGGTCTTCGCGAAAGTGCCCGGCGTTAATGGCGCGTTCCAGTTGCACGTTGGTGGCGGCCAGCACCCGCACGTTGATCGGCGTGCTCTTGCGCGAGCCCAGCCGCACTACTTCGCGCTCCTGCAAGACGCGCAGCAGCTTGACCTGGATCGCCAGGGGCAGATCGCCGATTTCGTCAAGAAACAGGGTGCCGCCGTTGGCTTCTTCAAACCAGCCGGCTTTGGCGGTGAGGGCACCGGTGAACGCGCCTTTTTCCTGGCCGAACAGCTCGGCTTCCACCAGCGACTCAGAAAATGCGCCGCAGTTGACCGCCACAAACGGCTGGTGACGGCGGCTGCTCAGGTTGTGGATGTGGCGCGCCACCAGCTCTTTGCCGGTGCCGGTTTCGCCGATGATCAGCACGCTGGCATCGCTGGGCGCGACTTGTTCGATGTGGGCCAGCAGCGCCTGGGACCTCGGGTCCTCGAACACCTGCGCGGTGGCGCGGATCGAAGTGGCCAGGGCCGGCGAGGGTGGTAGCGTCAATAGCTGCATGGGGGTCACTTGTGGTTGGAACGGTAAGCGGGCTGTCATGGAGGACTCCTTGTCGCGATGGCCGTTGTCGCGCTGGCAGATCAACCGGTTCCCAGGCGCAGCGCGGCCGCGCGGCAAACGGGTGTGTAGGAGTGAGCTTGCTCGCGATGGGTCACTTGAAGCAGGGGGTGCGGATGGATCTGCTATCGCGGGCAAGGTGGAGCGCCACCCCGGTCCCTCCTACAGGGGGCGGCGCTGAAACTTACTTCTGCGGCGGCAAGTCGTTGGCAATCATCTCGCCGAACGGGCCGGTGAGGTTGGTGATGCCGCGGCCTGCCAGGCTGCGATACGGCTCGGGCAGCAGCGGGAACACCAGTTCGGCGAAGCGGTAGGCTTCTTCCAGATGCGGGTAGCCGGAGAAGATGAAGCTTTCGATGCCCAGGTCCGCATATTCCTTGATGCGTGCGGCGACTTCCTGGGGATTGCCCACCAGCGCCGTGCCCGCGCCGCCCCGCACCAAGCCGACGCCGGCCCACAGGTTGGGGGCTATTTCCAGGTTGTCCCGGCGACCGTCGTGCAGGGCTGCCATGCGGCGCTGGCCTTCGGAGTCGAAACGCGAGAAGGATTTCTGCGCGGCGGCGATGGTGTCATCGCTGATGTGCTCGATCAGGGTATCGGCGGCTTTCCAGGCTTCTTCGCTGGTCTCGCGGACGATCACGTGCAGACGGATACCGAACTTGACGGTGCGACCGTTACGCGCGGCCCGCTCACGCACGTCCGCCAGCTTCTCGGCCACGGCCGCAGGGGGCTCGCCCCAGGTGAGATAAACGTCAACCTGCTCGGCGGCGAGTTCATGGGCCGCCTCGGAGGAGCCACCGAAATACAGTGGCGGATAGGGCTTCTGGATCGGCGGGTACAGGGCTTTGGCGTTCTGCACCCTAAGGTGCTTGCCTTCGAAGTCCACGGCTTCGCCCTGCAACACGCGGCGCCAGATCTTCAGGAACTCGTCGGTGACTTCGTAACGTTCGCTGTGATCGAGGAAACTGCCATCGCCACGGTTTTCATCGGGATCGCCACCGGTCACGACGTTGATCAGCAGGCGTCCGCCAGACAGACGATCCAGGGTCGCGGCCATGCGTGCGGAAACGGTCGGAGAGATGATCCCTGGACGAATCGCCACCAGGTAGCGCAGACGCTCGGTCAACGGCACGAGGGCCGATGCGATCACCCAGGAGTCTTCGCAGGAACGGCCGGTCGGAATCAGTACACCGTGGTAACCCAGATCATCGGCGGCCTGGGCGACCTGCTTGAGGTAATTGAGCGTGACCGGGCGCGCGCCCTTGGTCGTGCCCAGGTAATGGCCGTCGCCGTGTGTCGGTAGAAACCAGAAAACATCCATGAGAAATCCTTCGAGCGGAATCGGTGGGCTTGTGACAAGTGCACCCGTTATAAAGGCTCCCATTTATTCCGTAAAAGAACTGAATTCCATATTTTTATAACCGTTAGAGATATGCCCGGTTTGTACGGATCCGAGGGCTGGATGCGAATGCCTGGGTGGTGAAGAACCCTGTAGGAGCGCGCTTTGTGGGACCGGCTTTAGCCGGGAAGGCGTTGCGCGTCACGCCGGAGGATTGAGGGTCTTTACACAGGCCTCTTCCCGGCTGAAGCCGGTCCCACTAAAAAGCACCGGGCAAAAAAACAGGCGCCGAGGCGCCTGAAGGAGAGTACGGGAGACTCTTGAAAATCAGAAAATCTGGGTGAACAGCCAGTACAGGCTGCCCGACAACAGAATCGCGGCAGGCAGGGTCAGTACCCATGCCATTGCCAGATTGCGCAGGGTGCGCATCTGCAGGCCGGAGCCGTTGGCGACCATGGCCCCGGCCACCCCGGAAGACAAGACGTGGGTGGTTGAAACCGGCAATCCATACATGTCCGCCGCGCCAATGGTCAGCATCGCGACGACTTCGGCCGATGCGCCCTGGGCGTAGGTCAGGTGGGTTTTGCCGATCTTCTCACCGACGGTGATCACGATCCGCTTCCAGCCCACCATGGTGCCCAGGCCCAACGCGATGGCGACAGCCACCTTGACCCACAGCGGGATGAAGCGTGTGGCGGTATCGATCTGCTGCTTGAACGTGTCGACCTTGGCCTGGGTGTCGGCGTCAAAGTTGCCCACCTTGTTCTTGTCCATCACGCGGATGGCTTCGGAGGTCAGGTACATGTCGTTCCGCACGTTGGCGGTGGCCTCGGCCGGCACCTTGGCCAGTGAGCCGTAACTGGCGACCTGATCGCCGATCTTGCCGGCCATCACCGCCAGCGCGGGCACCAGCTCCGGGGTCGCCTGCTTGTCGCGGATGTAGACCGACAGCGTCTGGCGCGAGTCGGCCGGCGCAGGCAGCGGCGACGCTTTGCTCAGGGCCTGTTGCGTGACTTGAGCGACCGCCGCGAACTGCACCGACTGATCGGCCGGCATGGCGCGGTTCAGCGCGTAGGCCATTGGCAGCGTACCCACCAGAATCAGCATGATCAGGCCCATGCCTTTCTGGCCGTCGTTCGAGCCGTGGGCGAAGGACACGCCGGTGCAGGTCAGGATCAACAGACCGCGAATCCAGATCGGCGGCGGCTTGTTGCCTTCTGGCGCTTTGTACAGCGCGCGGTTCTTCACGAACATGCGCAGCGCCATCAGCAACAGCGCGGCGCAGGTGAAGCCCACCAGCGGCGAGAGGAGCAGCGAATAACCGACTTTGGTCGCCTGGGACCAGTCGACACCGCTGGTGCCGTCGCGGCCATGCATTAGCGCGTTGGCGATACCGACGCCGATGATCGAGCCGATCAGCGTGTGGGAAGACGAGGCCGGCAGACCCAGCCACCAGGTGCCGAGGTTCCACAGGATCGCCGCGATCAGCAGGGCGAAGATCATCGCGTAGCCCGCCGACGAGCCGACTTGCAGGATCAGCTCGACCGGCAGCAGCGCAATGATGCCGAAGGCCACTGCACCGCTGGAAAACAGCACACCCAGGAAGTTGAACGCTCCCGACCAGACCACGGCAAAGTTCGGCGGCAGGGAGTGGGTGTAGATCACGGTGGCGACAGCGTTGGCGGTGTCGTGGAAACCGTTGACGAACTCAAAGCCCAGCGCAATGACCAGCGCCACGCCCAGCAGAATGAACGGGGTCCAGGTCAGGACCACAGTGCCCAGATCATCCATGTCCTGCTTGAGGCTGTAGCCGGTGTAAAACAGGCCCAATACCAGCACGACGAAGAAAATCACCATCGTCATCACGCCAGGCTTGCGGCCGAATTGAGCACTCAGTCCGGGCCCCTGTTGCAGAGGGCGTTGAGCCAGTGAGGGGGTTGCCATGGGTTGCGATCCTGTTGAGGGGGATGGCAGACATGATCATTTCAAAATGTGACAAAAATGCGACGTGGATCAATTGATGCGTGGATAGATCGAGATCCAGACCAACGGATGCGTTGTCTAGACCGGCTCTCGGTTCCGCAGACGGATACCGCCAGTATTTAAACTCGCCAGGTTTTAAAGTTTGGCTATTTAAGTCATCGCGAATCGTTCTAACCATTCGTCCATGATGACGGGAAATCTGAAGCCTCAGGGGCTGAATAGGCTAGTGTGAAATCGAGGTTCGGTCCTCACTCAATTTATCCAGTGATGTTACTTGCTAAGGAATGCAATCATGGTCGCTAACGATAAAACCCAACACCCATACGATAAGCCCTACGTGACAGGGAAGAACCCGAGAGATGTTATTGAACGAGGCGTTGAGTTCACGGTTGAAGTATTTACCAAGCAAATTCAGATCTACAAGTATGTACTTTGCTTGTTTGACGAAAATGGTCGTGCTGCTTCCACCGATCCGATACTGACTGCGCCGGAAACGGCCGTTAGTCCTGACGAGCCACTCAAATCCAAATCCATCCAGCTACGGTCCGACGTCAAACCCGGCGAGGTGACGGCTTACTTTATTTTTATCCAGAACACCAAGGGCGCTGAGCATGAACTTCAAGATTTCATCAAACAAGGCAAAGATCTCAGAACATTTAATTCAGGAAAGAACTTTAAGGGTGACGTCTACATTGTCGAGTAGATAGTAGCCTGCTTAGAACCTCAATTCCTGCGGCATAAGTTCGCCCCACTCAACATAAGCCTGATTTCCCGCCCTTACCCATGACGGTCGGGGCGGGTCGTCAGATTTATGATTAACGGCGTTTAATACTCCCGACTTTTTCGAAATGCCCAACGTCCGGCGATAAACGTAAAGGTCGCTACCAGCGCCACCAGTACCCAGAACCCGTGAGGATCACTGGCCAGTGGAATGCCCCCGACATTCATCCCGAAAAAACCAGCCACGATATTGATGGGCAGCGCCAGCACCGTGACCACCGTCAGGGTGAACAGCGTGCGGCTGCTCTGTTCGTTGAGGTTGGCGGCGATTTCTTCCTGCAGCAGTTTGATCCGTTCGCCGAGGGCCGTGAGGTCGCTGATCACCAACGCCGACTCTTCGGTGGATTGCCGCAGTTCTTGCAAATCTTCCTCCAACAGCCATTGCGGCGGTCGGTGCAGCAGGCGCATCAGCGAGCCGGGCTCCAGCGCCAGCAGCCGTTGCAGGCGCACCAGCACCCGACGCATGGCGCCCAGTTCCGTGCGGTTGTTGCTCAGGCGTTGGGAGAGGAGCTGGTCTTCGATTTTGTCGACGCTGAGGCTGGTCTTGCGCATGAACTGGCTCAGCACGTCGCTCTGGTCGCGCAGCAGGTGGGCAAGCAGTTCGAGGGGGGAGCGGAAGGTTTCGCCCTGTTTCACTGAAGAGCGCAGCCGGTCCACCGAGCGCAACGGCTGATGGCGCGCGGAGATCATCAGGTTGCTGCGCACGCAGACCCACAACGTGGCGATGTCGGTAGAGACGCGGTTGAAGTCGAACACCACGTCGTTGACCACCGCGAGCAGGGCGGAGTCGACGTGTTCGATGCGCGTGGAGCGTGAACCTTCGTGCAGCGCTTCGAGAAACTCGTCGGGCAGGTCGAGGTTGGTTTTCAGCCAGCGTTCGCAACTGGCGTGGGCGAGGTTCAGGTGCAGCCAGACAAACTCGTCCGGCGCGGTTGGCTGGCGCAGGCATTCCAGCGCGGCCGTCGAATCCAGCTCGCGGCCAGGCTCGCCGGGACGAAAACGGTAGCCGTACAGCAAGCCAAACAGATCGGAATCCAGATGGTGGGCGATGCGTTGATTCATGAAGGCTCGCAGACGGGAAGTGCCCCGCAGGGCACGAAATCGAAAGCGGCATCATCGCAAGGGGTTTTGACAGTTTTGTGACGGTTTGTATCAGATGGTTACGATTTGATCGCGGTCATTGTAGGAGCGCGCTTGCCCGCGAAACGGGTCAGCCAGCGAAATCGATGTTGGCTGGCAGTCTGCATTCGCGGGCAAGCGCGCTCCTACAAAAACGGGCGTCTTCAGACCATCGACAGCGAGGTCTTGCGCAGTGGTGCCGGCCATGACAAATCAATCAGCAATTCATCCTCGATGGACAGCTCGATATCAACTGCCGCAGCGTTCAATTCCAGATGATGAGGGGTGACGGCCTTGGGAATGGCGATTACGCCGTCCTGCCGAAGCACCCACGCCAGGCTGATCTGCGCCGGGGTGGCGTCGTGGCGTTCGGCGACTTCAAGAATGGCAGGGTTCATCAGCAAGTTGCCCGCCTGGCCAATCGGGCAGTACGCCATCAGCGGCATCCGCGCGGTTTGCATCCAGGGCAGCAGGTCGTATTCGATGCCGCGCTCTTCCGGGTTGTACAGCACCTGGTTGGTGGCACACCCGCCGCCAAGGCCCAGCGAGTCGAGCTCGAGCAGGTCGGACACGTCAAAATTTGACACGCCCCAGCGGCCGATCTTGCCGGCTTCACGCAGGCGCTCGAAAGCCTCAACGGTTTCTTCCAGCGGGTACTGACCGGCCCAGTGGAGCAAATACAGGTCGATGTAGTCGGTGTTCATGCGCTTGAGGCTGCGCTCGCACGCCGCCGGAATGCCCGCGCGGCTGGCGTTGTGCGGGTAGACCTTGCTCACCAGCATGACCTCGTCGCGACGCCCGGCGATTGCCTCGCCGACCACTTGCTCGGCGCCGCCTTCGCCGTACATCTCGGCGGTGTCGATCAGCGTCAGGCCCAGGTCGATGCCCAGTTGCAGCGCCGAGACTTCCGCCTCGAACTGATGGCGGTCCTCACCCATGTGCCAGGTGCCCTGACCGATAACGGGGACGGTTTTGTCTGCCAGTTCAAGCGTGCGCATCGGGGGTGCCTCCGGGCGGATAGGACTCAATGATTAAGAATCAGGCAGTACCGGCCGGCAGGGGTTCAATTCCAAGCGAATACGCGGCGAGTGAGTGGGACTGCGTACCCATAGTGGGACCGGCTTCAGCCGGGAAGAGGCCCGTTTGAGCGACATCAATTTTGCGGTGTGGCGACCGACGCCTTCCCGGCTAAAGCCGGTCCCACAACAAAGAGTGCGCGCCAACCTGCGAGAACTTACTTATGCCCGTTCTCCCAACCCCCGCCCAGCGCCAGGAACAGGTCGATCTGCCCCATCGCCACCTGTGTGTTGGCCGCCGCCAGTTGCGCGGTGATGTCGGTGTAGGTGCGGGTGGCTTGCAGGTCGGCGAGGAAGGATTCACGGCCGGCCAGGAAGAACCGATGGGTCTGGTCCGCCGCCTGGCGCGCCGACTCTTCGGTTTCAACCAGCGCATCGCGGCGTTCCAGCAGGGCGGTGTACTGCGACAAGCCGGTCTGGGCCTCGCGGATGGCGTTCAGCACCACGCCGTCAAAGCGCGCCAGCGCTACCTGATTTGACGCTTCGGCGATATGAATCCGCGCCCGGGCGCCATTGGACGGGATGGTCCAATTGATCACCCCGCCAAAGCCCCAGCGGTTGGTCGACGGATCGCCCAGTTCGTCCAGAATCCCCACAGTACCCACCGTCGCGCCGATGCTGATGTCGGGATACAGCTCGCCCGTCGCCACACCAATGGCCGCCGTCGACATCGCCAGCCGCCGTTCTGCCTGGCGCACATCGGGGCGGCGCTTGAGCAGCGCGGCGCCATCGCCCACCGGCATCACTTGGGCGATGTGCGGCAGCTCGGCGCATTCCGCCACCCCGTTGGGCAACTGGTTCAGCGGACGGGCGAGGAGCATCGACAGGCGATACAGCGCCGACTTCTGCGCCGCTTCGTAACGCGGCAACTCGGCCCGCAGCGAACGGAACTGGGTTTGCGAGCGCGTCACCTGGGTTTCATCGCCACGGCCGGCGTCGCGCAGGCGTTGGGTCAGGCTCAGGCTCTGCTGCTGTAGGTCCAGGGAGTGCAGGGCGATGTTGCGTTCTTCGTTGGCGGCACAGACCTGCGTGTACGCGCGAACCACATCAGCCACCAACGTGATGCGCGCCGTGTCGGCAGCCGCCTGGGTCGCGTCGGCGTTGGCCTGGGCGGCTTCGATGCCGCGCTGCAACACGCCAAACAGATCGAACTGGTAAGAAGTGGTCAGGCCGACATCACCGACATTGGACACCGGCACTTTTTCCGGCAGCAGATAGGCCTGCCCGGCTTCCTGCAAGCGCTGCGCGCCGGCTTTGGCCGTGCCGCTCCAGCCGCCGGCCGCGTCCGCTTCGCTCATCTGAAAGCGCGCCCGTTGCAGGTTCGCCGCAGCGACGCGCAGGTCAGTGCTCGACACCAGCGCCTGACCCACCAACTCGTCGAGCTTCGGATCGTGATACAGGCGCCACCAGTCAGCCGGCACAGGCGCCGACACCACATTGGTCGACGAACCCGCCAGTTCGCCTTGCAGATCGGGGCGATTGACGGCGGCTTCATCGGGCAACTTGTAATCCGGGCCGACCACGGTGCAAGCCGACAACAGCAAGCCCATGCCCACGGTCAGCAGGCGTGCGCGGTGTTTCATTTCGGCGCTCCTGGCTGGACGGGTTGGTCATTTCCCTGAGCATCTGTGCGGGCGTCATCGATGATCGACACCGTCGCCGTGCGCCCGGCAATCATGCGGAAGTCCGCCGGCACGTCATCGAACGCAATGCGTACCGGAATCCGCTGGGCCAGTCGCACCCAGCTGAAGGCCGGATTCACGTTGGGCAGCAGGTTCGAGCCGCTGCTGCGGTCGCGGTCTTCGATGGCGGCGACGATGCTTACCACATGGCCGCGCAGGCGCGCGTTGTCGCCGATCACGCGGATGTCCACGCCGGAGCCGATGTGAATGCCGTCCAGCTTGGTTTCTTCGAAGTAGCCATCGATGTGGAACGAGTTGCTGTCCACCACCGACAGCACCGGACGCCCGGCGCTGACGAATTCGCGGTCGCGGGGCGCGCGGTCGTTGAGGTAGCCGTCCACCGGGCTGCGGATCACCGAGCGGTCCAGGTTCAATTGCGCCGAATCGACGGCCACCTGCGCTTCGTTCAACGCCGACAGCGCGCGGGCTTCCCTGGACTGGCTTTCTTCCAGCTGTTCGCGGGCGACCAGATTGCCGAGGCTGCGGTTACGGCGGTTCTCGCGCTGGGCCTGTTCCCAGGTTTCCTTGCGCTCGGCGACGGTGGCCTGGGCCTGGCGCAAGGCGAGGCGGAAGCGGTCCTGGTCGATGGTGAACAGCAACTGGCCTTTCTTGACCGGTTGGTTGTCGCTCACCGCGACCTTCTCGATCAGCCCCGAAACGTCGGGGGCGATCTGGATCACGTCGGCGCGGATGTGTCCGTCGCGGGTCCACGGCGCGTACATGTAATACATCACCATGCGCCACACAACGATCGCGGCGAGGGTGACAACCAGCAGGGTCAGGACCACGCGGCCCAGCGTCAGAAGAGGTTTTTTCATTTCATCAGGTATCGACTTAGGGTATCCACGACGCCGAGCAGCAGAGCGTATAGACCGACGTTGAACAAAGCCCGGTGCCAGACCAGGCGGTAGAAGCGGGCGCGCGTCAACACGGCGTGCACCACCAGAAAAATCAGGTAAGCGATGCCCATCAGCACCAGAAAGGTCGGCAGGAAGATCCCGCTGATGTCCACATCACCGATCATAACGGCGCTCCATCGATGCCATAGGGCGGTTGTTCTTCCTGCTCGGCGAGCACATCGACGATCTCCACACCCGGCAGCAGCGCCAGGCGCAAGCCACTGAGGGCGTGCAGCAGATTCATTCGCGCTGCGTCATCACCAGTGCCGTTGAATGTCAGCGCGCGGCGTGCGCGGTCCATGGTCATCAACAGACCTTTAGGGGCCGGCAAACGCTCCCGGGCTTTCAGGCAGGCGCGGAAGTGCGCGCCGACTTCGGTGGCGACCTGGCGCAGCAACTGACGCGGCGCCGGCTCGACCCGGGGCATGTACGCCAGTAGATCCAGCATGTTCAGGGCAACGCGCGCCTCGCGCAGCGCACTGGTGGAATCCTGCGCGGTGATCGCCAGGCGCGGCAGGTGCTGCATCAAACGGTCGAGCATGCGCACGCCCATGTGCCGGTGCTCGGCCAGGGTGGCGTCTTCGCTGAGGGAGACGATGTCCCGCCAACTGAAGCGGGTCATGCGCCTGGCTGCCACTTCAGTGCCGAATGGCCTGACGATCAGCGTCCAGACGAAGGCGAATGCTAGACCCGCCGGCCCGGCCAGGTTTGAATTGACGAAGTTGACGAAGTCGGCGTCGTAGGCGCTCTGGATACTGATGAAGGACGAAGTGTTGACGATGGTCAGCAGCGTGCCGAGGTAGAACTTCGGCTGCACGGTCAGGGTGCCGACGCAGATAAACGGCACCGAAAACGCCAGCACCAGCATCGGGAAGTCGTGCAGGTTGGGCAGCACCACAAACAGATAGAGGCTGGCGAAGATCACCGACATCATGGTCCAGAAGAAGAAGCGGTAGATCTGTGGCGCGGGGTCGTCCATCGCCGCGAAGAAGCTGCACGACACGGCCGCCAGTGCCACCGCGCTCGCGCCGTCCTGCCAGCCGAGCATGATCCACAGCACCGACGCGACGATGATGGCGCTGACCGAGGTCGCCACCGAATACAGCATCATGCCCCGATCGAGAAACGGCGACAGCCGCCCCAGCCGCCAGTGGCGATACACCGCGCGCCATGCCGAGTGATCGTCGGTTTCGATGGCGTGCTGCAGGCTGCGGCAGTCCTGCCACAGGTCGATCCATTCGCGCAGCCGATACAGCGCGTTCGACAGCAACAGTTGCCGGCGATCGTCGATCTGCGCAGGCGTGGGTTGCAGCCGGTCGAGCTCGGTGTGCAGCGCCTTCCAGTATTTGATCGGCGCGCCTTCGGCGGTCTGCTCGACCCAGTCGCGGCACTCGATCAACAGCGGCGCGAGGTCGGCGACGTGCTCGGGCGAACGTCGTTCCAGCGCCCAGAGGGCATCGTCCAGGGCATCGATCACCGGCAGCAGGTGAATCATCCGGCCGCGCAGCTCCTTGGCGTTGCGCACGGTCTGGCGATGGGCGCCTTCGTGGGGCAACTGGCCAATCATCAGCTCCAGGCTGTTGAACGTGCCGACCATGGCCGTGCGCAGGCCGCCGACCGCTTCCGGCGTGGCGCTGCGGGAGAGGAACAGGTCGCTGTAGGCCGAGGCGTCCTTGAACCACTTGCCCATGGCATCGACCAGCACCGGCGCCAGCCGACGTGGCCAGAACATTGCGCCGACCACTGCGGCGCAGACGATGCCGAGGAAGATTTCCTCGGTACGCGAGACGGCGATATCGAACACCGCTTGCGGGTTGTCGACCACCGGGAAGGAAATCAGCGGCATGGTGTAGCCCGCCAGCATCAGCGCGTAGCTGTTGGCCGTGCGCAGATGCAGGGACAGAAAGAGCAGGGTGCCGGTCCACAGCGCGATGACCACCGCCAGCAAAAAAGGCGTCTGCACAAACATCGGCACCAGCACCACGGACGCCGCAGCGCCGAGCAATGTGCCGGCCGCGCGGTACAGCGCCTTGGAACTGGTCGGCGCCACGAACGGGCTCGAGACGATGTAGACCGTCGCCATCGCCCAGTAGGGACGGGGCAGTTCCATCATCAGCGCGATGTACAGCGCCAGCATCGACGCTGCGAACGTGCGCACGCCGTAGAACCAGTCGCGCCCCGGCGGTACGCCGTCGAAAAAGCCTTTGAACATGCTGCTCAAGATGACGACTCCGGCGCCGTCGGCGTGGCTTCGGCGATGGCGTTGAACACGCGCAGCGTTGCTTCCAGATCGGCGGGGTCGACGTGGCTGAAGATGTCGCGACGCAGGCGGATCAGCTCCTCCTCGATGGAATTGGCCAGCGCGCGGCCCTCGTCGGTCAGGCTCAAGGCCTTGGCGCGGCGGTCGGTGGGGTCTTCAGTGCGCTGCACCAGCCCGGCTTTGCACAGTTGATCAAGCAGGCGCACCAGTGACGGGCTTTCCAGCCCGCAGGCCTGGGCCACCGTGACCTGACGCACGCCTTCACCCAGGCGCGCGATCATCAGCAACGGGCCGGCGCAGGCTTCGGAGACGCCGACGTTGATCAGCGTGGTCTGGCAGACGCGACGCCACTGCCGGGAGGCCGCGACGACGCCGCCGGTGACGCGCATTTGCAGGGTGTCAGGGTTCATGAAAAGGCCATTGAAACGGTACGTGGATTTGGTTAGGAGCTGAATGATTAGGCGCTGCATTATTAGGCTGCTAACTAATAATATCTTGTAACACTGTGGTGGCGTCAAATGGAATCTGATGGGGCAGGTCTGGCAGATTGTCGCAGGAGGGGTTGTCTGAATCGGGTCTTGAACGCGAGGGGCGTGCCAGACGCCTACGACCGCCAATCGGGAAGGAAAACAGTATCGGGCAGGAATTTTCTCCTACCGTCTGTCGGCCAGCACCTCGCTGCCTGAACTAATTTTTTCAGCGCCGTCTAAGCGGATTCCAAAAAAATGGCGCCAAATTATTAGCCCTCATTCCCCGGTTTACGCTGGCTGTGCAAATCGAGAGGGCAATGGGCCACTTTCATTCTGTAGTGGCACTGTACTGGCCTTGCTCACGTCTCCAGGCGGCTCGGCGGTTTCTTGACTCCGGGGACGACTAAAGATCAAACGGTTCAGCCGATAGCAAAGATGACGGGAACGGCAGTGACAGGCCTGTTCCAGACACCTTCTTTGCTGTGCGCATCGCGCACCATGAGTGCACCATGATTGATCTCGCCATCTGGAATCTTTCTGTACCGGTCGGTATCCCCGCCGCCACCATCGACACGCCAAAACTGGTGGCCGGCTACAAGGATGGTTACTTCCGTTCAGGGGACACTTTGTTCTTCTGGGCACCGGTCACCGGGTCAAGGACTGACAACGCGATCTATCCCCGTACCGAATTGCGCGAGACCTACGCCAACGGTGCGGTGCACAACTGGGTCTACTCCCAGGCGGACAATTTCCTGCGCGCGGCGCTGACCGTGGATCAGGTGCCTTCGACGGGCAAGATCGTCATCGGCCAGATCCACTGCTATGGCAGCACCGAGCCGCTGATCAAGCTTGAGTATCAGTACAAGGAAAAACTCAAAAGCGGCAACATCGTCGTCAAGTTTCGCCTGACGCCGACCTCCGAGCCAGCGGTGATCCAGGTCGCGACCGGCGTGCTGCTCAAGGAGCGCTTCACCTACACCATCCACCTGACCGCCGCCGGCAACCTCACGGTCAACGCCCATGAAATGCAATGGGGCGCCAAACTCGACCCGTCGTGGAGCGGCAAGCCGCTGTACTTCAAGGCCGGCGTGTACACCCAGGACAACACCGGATACGCCACCGAGGGCGGCGCGGCGACGTTCTACAAACTGCAGGCGACCCACGACAAGAAGGCGTGAGGCATTTCGATGCGGATGCGGCAGTGATCAGTGAGCGTCACAGCCCGGAATATTGGCCGATACAAAAAACCGTGTAGGAGCGCGCTTGCCCGCGAAGGCGATATGCCTGTGCCATCAATCTTGCCTGACCCACCGCTTTCGCGGGCAAGCGCGCTCCTACATGTCCTGTGTTGGCCGGACATACCCACTCCCTCAGTTGCTCCGTCAGCGCCGCGAAGGAAACACCAACCCGAAACAGATCCGCCCCGGCGCAGGCTGGTTGACCGTCACTTCGCCGCCATGCAGCTGCATGATCGCGGCGACGATCGCCAGGCCCAGTCCGTTGGAGTCGGAGCTCTGGTGACGTGAGGCGTCGCCGCGATAGAAGCGGTCGAACAGTTTGCCCAGGGTGGCGTCGTCCAGCGTCGGGCCCTGGTTCTCCACTTCGATGCGGCAGTGCCTGCTGCCCTCAACCACTCGGCTTTCGATTACACGAATGTCGATCACGCTGCCTTCATCGGCGTACCGAATCGCGTTCGCCACCAAGTTGCTCAGCGCCCTGCGCAGCAACAAGGGATCGGCGTCGATTTGCGCGTCGCCTTTGGTCAGCAGGGTGATTTCACGTTCCTCCGCCAGCCCTTCGAAATACCCGGCCACCCGTTGCATCTCGTCCGCCAGATCCAGCGTCTGGCGGTTGAGCGCGGCTTGGGCTTCATCGGCCCGCGCCAGGAACAGGATGCTTTCGACCATCCGCGAGATGCGTTCCAGCTCCTCCAGATTCGAGGCCAGCAACGCCTGATATTCATCCTCGGTGCGCGGTTGGCGCAGTGCCACCTGACAATGCCCCATCAACGAACCCACCGGCGTGCGGATTTCATGGGCCAGGTCGGCGGAAAACTGCGTCAGCCGCTGATAGCCATCGGCAAGCCGGTCGAGCATCGCGTTGTAGGCCTCGCCCAGTTGTTGAAGCTCCACCGGCGTGTCGCGGTTGTCCATGCGGCTGTCCAGCTGCGCCGGGGTGATGGCCGCCGCGTGGCTGGCCATCCTGCGCAGCGGCCGCAGACCCCGGCGCAGCAACACGTAACCCAGCAGCGCGGTCACCATGAAGGCTACCGCCACGGCAAAGAGGATGCGGTTACGGAAACCCGCCAGGGTGGCCATCTCCTTGACCGCGATGTGCGCCGCCGTCAGGTGCACAACCTTGCCGCCGGACACTGCTTCGACCGTCGCCGCGCGCATCGGCACGCCTGAATCCAGCATGCCGCTGCGCATGTCGGCCACGCTCAGCGGCATGTTGGCCGGCACCACCGGCATCGGCGGCAGCGGCGCGTGCAGCGGGTTGACCATGATCACCGCAGGCTTGCCCGGCTCGGCAATGATAAAAATGTCGTCCTCGCTGTCGAGCATGTTCTCGAACAGCTGCGGGCTGCTTTGCAGCGTGGTCAGGGTCAGGTCGTATTGCAGCAGTTTGCGAAAGTGATCCAGCCGCGCCAGCACCGCATGGTCGCTGCGGGTCATCACCGCGCCTTTCATGGTCTCGTAGAGGTACATGCCGGCGCTGGCGACCGCGAGCATGGCCACCACCGAAAACGCCAGGGTCGCGCGCAGGGTCAGGGATGGTTGGCGTCGGGCTCGCATGGCCGCACCTCGCAGACGTAACCGATGCCGCGCACGGTGTGGATGAGTTTGCTCGGGTAGGGCGTGTCGACCTTGCTGCGCAGGCGCTTGATCGCCACGTCGACAACGTTGGTGTCACTGTCGAAATTCATGTCCCAGACTTCCGAAGCGATCTGCGCCCTGGACAGCACGTCGCCCTCGCGGCGCAGAAACAGATGCAGCAGCGCGAACTCCTTGTTGGTCAAGGTAATGACCTGTTGCTGGCGCGTGACCCGACGGCGCAGCAGGTCCAGTTCCAGATCGGCCAGATGGAAATGATCGGCCTCGCGCACCACCCCCCGACGCAGGATGGTGCGGATGCGCAGGAGCAATTCGGTGAAGGAAAACGGCTTGACCAAGTAATCGTCGGCGCCCAGTTCCAGGCCACGAATGCGGTCTTGCAACTGATCGCGGGCGGTGAGAAACAGCACCGGCACATCCTGTTTCGCCCGCAGGATTTCGATGATCTGCCAGCCGTCGATGCCCGGCAGCATGACGTCGAGCACCAGCAAATCGTAGCTGTGCTCAAGGGCCATGTGCAGGCCGTCGGTGCCGTGCTGGGTCCAGTCGACTTTGTAACCGGACTCGGTGAGGCCCTTCTTCAGGTACTCGCCGGTCTTGGTGTCGTCTTCGATAAGCAGAATGTGCATCGTCTGTCAGGCTCGCTTCACGTCGTTGGCAGCGTCGCCGGCGTGGGGTGTCGGATGATTCATCAGATTGGGTCAGAACAGGCGCGCAGGGCTGCAGGCCTGGCCGGATGTGGAGTGTAACGAACGGATGGCGCGTGGTCGGTTACATTTTTGTCATTGATTGCCGCCTTGGCCGACACGCTTAGCGGCGGTGTGCTTGAATGACAAAAATGTAATCGGGCGGTCATTGTCGGGTGCCGGTTGCGGGTACAGGATGGCCGTCATGCAACACACATGACCCTCAGCTTCAACTTTCCCTAACTGCCAGAAGGAATTCACCGATGAAGATGAAGACAGCCCTGACCACCACGTTCGGCATGCTGATGCTCAGCGCCGCCGTCATGGCCTCTGCCGCCGGCATGGCTGCGGGTGACATGCCGGTGGTCAAGCCACTGCGCGGGACGGTCGACAGCGTCGACAGCAACACCCTGAATTTCACCACCCGTTCCGGCGCCCATCAGAGCATCGGCCTGACCGACAAGACCGGCATCCGTCTGGTCTCCAAGACCGACATCGAGTCGATCAAAGCGGACAGCTTCATCGGTTCGGCCGCTATCCCCCAGGCCGACGGCACGCTGAAAGCCCTGGAAGTGACCGTGTTTGAACCGAGCCTCAAAGGCAGCGGCGAAGGCCACTACGGTTGGGAAAACGCTGACGGCAGCACCGGCACCATGACCAACGGCACCGTCGGCAAGCTCAGCAAGGCCAACGGCCGCACCTTGAGCGTCGGCTACAAAGGCGGCGAGAAGCAGCTGGTCGTGCCGGAAGACGTGCCAATCGCCTACGTGCAGCCAGGCAAGGTCGATGAGCTGGTCAAGGGCGCGAAGATCGTCGTGTTCCCGGGCGAAGACGGCAAGACCGCACGCGGTGTCGCGGTCGGCAAAGACGGCTTCCAGCCGCCGATGTAAGCGGGTTGCGGCGTCTCACGGCGCCGCTTTCACCGAATCCGTGATGAGTCTCGCACCATGAAAAAAACCAGAATTCATCCATGGCCCATCCGCCTGACGCACTGGATCAATGCTTTCGGCATGGTCTGCATGTTCATGAGCGGGTGGGGCATCTATAACGCGTCGCCGCTGTTCAGCTTCTCCTTCCCCCGGGATTTCACCCTGGGCGGCTGGCTGGGCGGCGCGCTGGCGTGGCACTTCGCAGTGATGTGGCTGTTGGTGATCAACGGCCTGATCTACGTGCTGTATGGCCTGTTCAGTCGGCATTTCAAGCGCGATTTTTTGCCGGTCACCCCCACAGCGGTCAAGCGCGACATGCTCGATGCGTTGCGCTTTCGTCTCAAGCACGAGAAGGGCGTCTACAACGCCGTGCAGCGGTTGATGTACTGGCTGGTGCTGGCCGCCGGTGTGTTGATCGTGCTGACGGGGCTGGCGATCTGGAAGCCGATTCAGTTGCAGGAATTGACTGCAGTGTTCGGCGGATACGACTTCGCCCGGTATGTGCATTTTGCGGCGATGGCGTTCATTGGCGCGTTCGTGGTGGTGCATCTGGCCCTGGTGCTGATGGTGCCGAAAACCCTGATGCCGATGATCACCGGCGGTACGCGTGGGATTGAAAGCGGGAAGGTTGAGCATGATTGAGCCTAAAAAACGCGCCATTGCGCGCATCAAGCTGGAGCCGGCCCAGCAGATCCAGCTGGAGAGCCTGCAGCGTCGGCATTTCCTCAAAGGCGGGCTGACCGTGGGCGCGATGGCGATGCTCACCGGTTGTAACCTGCAGGATGGCGATCAGGTGGATAAGGTGCTGTGGAGCATGTCGCGCTGGAACGACCGGGTTCAGGCCTGGCTGTTCAGCGGGCAGAAGCTGGCGCCGACGTTCAGCAAGGATCAGGTCCGTAATCCGTTTCCGTTCAATGCGTTTTACAGCGAGGACGATATTCCGGAGCTGGACACGGCGGACTGGAAGCTGGGTGTGTCGGGGCTGGTCCGCGACAAGGCGCCGTGGACGCTGGAGGGACTGCGCAAGTTGCCCCAGCGCAGCGATATCACGCGCTTGATCTGTGTGGAGGGCTGGAGCGCGATCGGGCAGTGGGGCGGTGTGCCGTTGCGGACGTTCCTGGAGCATGTGGGCGCGGACACGACGGCGAAGTTTGTCGGGTTCAAGTGCGCGGATCGGTATTACTCGAGTCTGGATATGCCGACGGCGTTGCATCCGCAGACGTTGCTGGCGCTGGATTTTGCCGAGGTGGCGCTGCCGCCGGAGTATGGTTATCCGTTGCGGGTGAGGGTGCCGACGAAGCTGGGGTTCAAGAATCCGAAGCATATCGTGGAGATTGTGGTGAGCAATGAGAATCCCGGGGGGTATTGGGAAGATCAGGGGTACAACTGGTTCAGCGGGATCTAGTCTGGCTTGAGATCTTTGAAGCAAAATCAAGATCTAGAGCGTCTGCCTGGGGGCAGACTGTTTCGCCTTCGGCGAGTTACTTGGAAAAGCACCCCAAGTAACCAAGGGTGCTTGCTCTCGGTTTGGCCCGACTTCGTCGGGTTCCCTCACTCCGACGACGCTCCGTGGGCCCGCGCCGAACGGACATCCATGTCCTGGCGGCGCTCTCGCGGCATCCATGCCGCTCGGCCCACTCCGCGTCGTCTGCGTTCGGCCTGCACCCAAGTCGCGATTGGCGGTGTCTGGGCTTTTTGCGTATGAAGATCAAAAGCAGATCAGAAGCAGATCAAAGGCTTCCCGGCTGAAGCCGGTCCTACTGACACCGCATTCATTCCCTCTGATCGTGCCCACGCTCCGCGTGGGTATGCATCTGAGGACGCTCCGCGTCCATTCCCGGCTAAAGCCGGTCCCACTGGGGGACGCGGTGTTTTAGTGGGACCGGCTTTAGCCGGGAAAGCGTCGATAGTTACACCGCAAAAAACGATGGTTCCCAGATACCTTGAAGTATTCACTAGCTGTTTTCGATTATTTGCGACTCACCCGGCCCACGCCACACTATTCTGCGGTACGGCCCGCTTAGCATCTTATTCTCTCTCAGAAATTCAAATACGTCGGCAGGACACCAACCTGGACCTGCGGAAAAGCAAACTCCCGCATCTCGCAATTTTTCAAAAACAATTATTTTTGAGCGTTGATTTAGTGTTACCAAAGACATCACTTTCTGTTCTTTGTCTGGCGTGGGGACGAAACCTAACGCTACGAGTAGGTCAATCACACCATCATCTATGACTTTCACTGTTATTTCTGATGGCGAGGCTTCCACAACATAGGCCTTTGTAGTGTTTCTTGTAGTATTCATTTCACAATCACCGTTGTAATAGTCTGATCGTCAAGCCGCAAAACGGATGGCGAGCGATCCGGCCTCTTCCCGGCTAAAGCCAGTCCCACAATGACCGCGCTTCCCGCAGGACCGGCTTCAGCCGGGAATCACTTGATCTGCTTAACGCGCTTTTGATCTGCTCTTGATCTTCATATGCAAAAAGCTCAAACACCGCCAATCGCGACTTGGGTGCAGGCTGAACGCAGGTTTCGCGGAGTGGGCCGAGCCGCATGGATGCGGCGAGAGCGCCGTCAGGGCATGGATGCCCGTTCGGCGCGGGCCCACGGAGCGAGACCGGAGTGAAGGAACCCCGACGGAGGAGGGGCCAAACCAGGAGCAGGCACCCTTGGTTACTTGGGGTGCTTTTCCAAGTAACTCGCCGGAGGCGAAACTGAGGCCGTTAGGCCGACGCACTTGATCTGGCTTCTACAGCCTAAAAACAAAAAAGCCCGCCTGCCATCTCTCGGCAAACGGGCTTTTCATCGCATCGAAATCAGTTCAGACCCAATTTCCCGCGCATCTGCGACAGATCTTCAGCCAACGTATTGACCGGACCCGCCAGCGCCTTGCGATCCTGCTCCTTCACCTTATCGTACGTCTCATAGCCACCGTCCTTGGTCTTGTACTTCGCCAGGATCTTGTCCACCGTCGCAAAGTTCTTCTCGACTTTCGCCACGAACGCCTTGTCCGACTGCTCCAGCTGCGGCTTGAACAGATCGACGATCTTCTTCGAACCGTCAACGTTGCCCTGGAAATCATACAGATCGGTATGGCTGTAACGATCTTCCTCGCCCGACAGCTTGGTCGCCGCCACTTCTTCCATCAGCGCAGCAGCACCGCCCACGACCTTCTCCGGCGGGAAAGTGATGCCGGCGATACGCGACTGCAGCTCTTTCACGTCAGCCAACAGCTTGTCCGCGAACACGCCCTGATCCTTGGTGCTGTTCTGCGAGAACAACGCATATTCCAGACGGTGGAAACCGGTGAAATCATCGGCCTTCACGCCGTTTTCGTGGTCGTCCTCGCGGGAGTCGATCGACGCGTCCAGGTCGCTGAACAGTTCGGCGATCGGCTCGATCGACTCATAGGACAGACGCGTGGTCGGGAACAGCTTCTTCGCCGTCGCCAGGTCGCCTTTCTTGATCGCGTCGGTGAACTTCTGGGTGTCGGCGGCCAGAGTGTCGACGTTTTCCGTCACGTAGATCTTGTAATCCGAAACCGGCGTGACCAGGTCCAGCGGCGCGGTGGCAGCGAACGCGGACATCGATGTCTGCAACACGCCAAAGGTCAGCAATAACGCGAGGGGCGACTTTTTCATAGAGCTCTTCCTGTGAGGTAAGGGGTGTCAGGCAGTTTTTGTTGTCTGGGCAGAGGCGGCCAGCAGCGACCGGCCAATGAAGTCGTTGTTGTCGACCACGCCCGGCAGGGTAAAGAAATACCCGCCGCCCACCGGCTTGAGGTACTCCTCAAGTGGCTCGCCGTTGAGGCGCGTCTGCACGGTGATGAAGCCTTTCTCCAGATCCGCCTGATAGCAGATGAACAGCAGGCCCATGTCCAGCTGACCGTTTTTGTTCACGCCGTTCGAGTAGTTGAACGGGCGACGCAGGATCAGGTTGCGTTGGGTTTCGGCCGTACGCGGGTTGGCCAGGCGGATGTGCGCATCCAGCTTGGTGACCTTGCCTTCGGGGTCTGTCGCGTAATCCGGGACATCGGCTTCGGTCTTGCCATGCATCGGCGCGCCCGTGGTTTTGACCCGACCGATGATCGACTCCTGCTCCTGCAGCGGGGTACGGTCCCAGCGCTCGACGAAGTTGCGGATGATGCGCACTGCCTGGTAGCTGCCGTTGGCGGCCCAGGCCGGTTCGTCGCTGCCCGGTTGCACCCAGACCAGCTCGTTCATGGTTTTCTGGTTGTTCGAATCGGGGTTGGCCGAGCCGTCGCGGAAACCCAGGAAGTTGCGCGCGCTTTCCGGCGCCTGGCCCGGTTTCAGCGGGGCCTGGGCGGGCACGGTGCCTTCCTGTTTCCAGCGCACCAGCAGCAGGTCCGGCAGGTTTTTCACGATGTCGCGCAGGGCGTGAATGTTGCTGTCCGGGGCGTTCGAGCAGAACTGAATGCTCAAGTCGCCATGGCAGCAATCGGCCTCCAGCGCGTCATTGGGGAAACCGACCATGCGCTGCAAACGCTTGGGTTTGACGGATTCCAGACCAAAGCGGTCGTCGAACAGCGAGTCACCCACCGACACGGTGATGGTCAGGTTGTCCGGCGTGACCACCGGGCCGAGGATGCCGGAATCCAGTGGTGGCAGTTTCGGATCGACCTTGGGCACGGGGCCGCCGGTCATCAGAAACGCAATGCGCTCGTTCAACGTGCGGAACATGCGCTCGAGGTCTTCGCGGTCCTGGGCCAGCACGTCAAACGAAACCATCATCCCGGCGGTAGGGCGGGGGGTGACGATGCCGCTCTGATGCGGACCATGGAACTCGTTGTGGTCCTGGGTCTTTTCACTTTTCGGTGCTTCGGTGACCTGCGCCGGCGCGGTGGCGGCGAACGCGTTGCCGGTCAGGCTTGCACCGGCCACCGCTGCGCCCGCAGCGCCAAGGCCCAGCAGGACGCGGCGACGGTCCGTGGAGATCGGCGCGTTTTTTGAATCGGAGTCTTTCATGTGAATGCTGTCTTCGCTCTGGTTTCAAGGCCAGGCGGGCGCATGGGGCACCCGCCCGGGCACGCTCACAGGCCTGAGAGGCCGAGGGCCGGATCGATTCCATCGAGTGCATCGGCCAGTGCCTTGGCCTTGTCTGCTATTTGTTTTCGTTGTTCGGTGCTGACCTGGTCGTACGGCGTGAAGCCGTCGGCGGTCTTGAGCATCAGCAACTGGTCATCCAGCGCGGTGCTCGCGGTGTCGATCTTTTTCAGCACCTCGCCGGAGGACTTGGCCAGCAGCGGACGCAGCAGCTCGATGACCTTGCGTGTCCCCTCCAGGTTGGCGGCGAAGCCGTTCACGTCGAGGTGGCTGTAGCGTTCTTCTTCGCCGTTGCTGCGGACCTCGGCGATGCTGCGCATGTTGCGCACGACCATGCTCGCCAGCTGTTCCGGGGCGATGCTCTGAGCCAGCAGTTGCTGTTTCAGGCTGGCGATGTCGGTTTGCAGCTTCTGCACGACCGGCGTCAGGCCGTCGACGGATTTCTGCGAGAACAGGCCGAATTCGATGCGATGGAAGCCGCCGAAGCCCGGGTCCTGCTCGCGTTTTTCGTAGTAATCGGCGCGGGCGTTGATGGCGTTGTCCAGCTCGGACAGGCGCTGGGCCGCAGGGGCGATGCGCTGATAGGCAGCACGGGCCGGCGCGTAGGCTTTCTGCGCCTGGGCCAGATCGCCGCTGTCGATGGCTTGTTGCAGATCATTGACCGCGCGGATCAGCGCGCTGCTCTGGGTGCTCAGGTAGACGCGGTATTCGGACAGCGGACCGATGAAAGCGACCATCGACGGACGCGCTTTGGCGGCGGCATCCGATTCAGCGGTCGGCGTTACGTGCAGGGTGCCGCGCGGGTTGCTCAGCAGGCCGCAGGTGATGGCGTAATCGCCCGGCTGCAGGTTGGCATTGATGACCTGGCTCAGGCCCGGAACGATGTTTTCGCGTTCTTCCACCACGAACACGCCATCGAGGATTTCCCACTCCACGGCGCGGTCCGAGGCGTTAACGATGCGGAAGGCGTTCTTGCCGGCCGGCACGGTGATCGCATTCGGCTCGCAGTTTTTCGCGTTGATGGTCACGACGGTCTCATTGCCACTGTTGGCGATGCGCTTTTTTTGCGCGGCCTGGGAGGCGAAATAGAACATCGCGCCGGCGGCGATCATTAGCACCACCGAGCCCGCAACGGCGAACTGCAGGGCGCGAGATGGCTTGGCTTTCTTGGGAGGAAGGCCGTTGGCAGTGGAGTTCATGAGTGCCCTTATTTGTTCGTAACTGAATTCGTAACGGAAGAAGTGTGGCCGTGTTCATGGGCCGGACGGGTGGGCAGACTCACCACCCGCGCCTGGGGCTTGAAGAACAGGAACAGCGCAAAGACCAGGTACGCCAGGTACGCCACCAGCACGCTGACGGTGGGCGCATCCTGATAACCGAACATGCCGGCCAGCACCGAACCGGTCGGGCCATCCATCGGCAGGATCGCGCTGATGTCGAAGACCACGTCCTGGAAGTGGTTCCAGACCCCGGCTTCGTGCAGCGAGCGCACCGAATTGGCCAGAATGCCCGCCGCGACGACGAGGATGAACAGGCCGGTGTAGCGGAAGAACTTGCTCAGGTTCAGGCGCATGCTGCCTTTGTAGATGGCGACGCCGATGCACACCGCGATGATCAGGCCGAACAGCGCACCCAGCGGGCCGGACATGCCTTCACTCTGCTGAAACACGGCGAGCAGGAAGAACACGGTTTCAAGGCTTTCACGGGCGACGGCGAAGAACACCATGCCGATCAGCGCGTAAGTCTGGTTTCTCGACCCGGCCAAAGCGGCGTCCAGGGACTGGTGCAGGTCATGTTTGACCGAGCGGGCGACCTTGCGCATCCACACGACCATGGAACTGAGGATCACCACGGCGACGAGGCCGACGATGCCTTCGAACAGTTCCTGCTGCTTTTGCGGGAATTCGGCGCTGACCATCTCCAGGCCACCGCCGACGAACAGCGCCAGGGCGACAGCCAGAAACACGCCGATCCACACCGCGGGCATCCACTCGCCACGGCCGGTCTGTCTCAGGTAGCTGGCAATGATGCCAACGATAAGCGCGGCTTCAATCCCTTCGCGCAGCATGATCAAAAAAGGAACGAGCATTTATCACCGGTGCAGATCTGATAGGGTGTGCGACGTGAATGCGTCAGGTAGCCATTCGCATTCAGCCATTGTGTAACATAATGATACTCATTATTGAATGGGTGTACTGGTTTTTTTGCAAAAAGCTGCTTGGTGTGTAGGTGTTCAGCTCGCGTTCAGCTGGGGCGGTTGACGGCCTACGGAATCTTGTCCGCCGCAGATGATGGGAATAGTCGAGATCTACTGTAGGAGCCGGCTTGCTGGCGAACCCGGCACGTCAGAAGAGGGCGATGTCTGAACACGGACGCTTTCGCCAGCAAGCCGGCTCCTACGGTAGTTGCGGTGACAGGGCGTCCTTCATGATTTCGACGAATCTCTGGGCGGCGGGGCTCAGGCCCACACCCGTTCGGGTGATCAGCCCTATCTCCCGACACACCCCAGGATGCTCGACCCGCACCTGCGTCAAATCGCCGCGGCCTTCGTCGGCGGATTCCGGCAGCAACGTCATCCCCAGCCCTTGCCGCACCAGCGCCATGACCGTCGACATGTAGTTCGCTTCCAGCCCGGGCGTCAGCACAAGCCCTTCTTCGGCAAATAACTGTTCCACCCGCTCACGCACGCTGCTGTCGCGGCCGGTAAGGATGATCGACTGTCCGGTCAGCGCCTGCAGCGTGATCGAGCGTTCCCGTGCCAGCGGATGATCGGCAGGGACGAACAGGCTCAGCCGGTCGACCATCACCACGCCGAACGCCAGTCCGTGGCCCATTCGCGCCCGCACGCCCAGCCCGAAATCCACTTCGCCCTCACGCACCAGCGCATCGATCCGCTGCGCCACCACGTCCCGCAGGCGCACTTCGACGCCGGGGAATTGCTCGCGAAAGGATTTCAGAATGGGCGGCAGCGTGCCGGAACACATCGAGGGCAGGGCGGCGATCGTCACCACGCCCCGACGCAGCGCGGCCAGGTCCCGCGAGCCGCTGACAATGTTGTCCAGGTCCAGCAGCAGTTTCTCCATGGGCCCGCGATTGTTCTGACCCGCCGCGGTCAGGCTGACCTGGCGCGGGCTGCGCTCCAGTAACGCGACGCCGAGCCATTCTTCCAACTGCTGGATCTGCACCGTCAGGGCGGACGGTGACAGATTCAGCTCCAGCGCGGCTTTGGCAAAGCTGCCGGTGTGGGCGACGGCCAGGAAGGCGCGGATGTGCTGAATCGAGTTCTTCATGGCTTGGTTTTCCGAAGAAGTTGCCCCACGGGCGTCATTCGGTTTTTCCGAACGCAGGGCGCCGAACATTTCAATTTACAAAGCTTACCCCCGTTTCGATACTCGCTGAAAACAACAACAGCTCGTCCCGCCGCACGCCGGTCAGGGACGACGAAGGATCAAACCATGCTCGCCACCCTCGGTGTCATTACCATCCTCTGCCTGCTCGCTGCCGTCATGAGCAAGCGCCTCTCGCCCTTGGTCGCCCTGATCGCCTTGCCCATCATCGCTGCGCTGATCGGCGGATTCGGTCTGCAAACCAGCGGCTTCATCATCACCGGTATCAAGAACGTCGCCCCGGTGGTCGGCATGTTCGTGTTCGCCATTCTGTTCTTCGGGGTGATGACCGACGCCGGCATGCTCGACCCGATCATCGACCGCATCCTGCGCACCGTGGGCACGCGTCCTACGCGGATTGTCGTCGGCACCGCGCTGCTGGCGTTGCTGGTGCACCTCGACGGTTCCGGCGCGGTGACCTTTCTGGTGACGATCCCGGCGATGCTGCCGCTGTACACACGGCTGGGCATCGACCGGCGGATTCTGGCCTGCGTCGCGGCGATGGCGGCGGGGGTGAATTTCCTGCCGTGGACCGGGCCGGTGCTGCGCTCGTCTGCGGCGCTGCACGTGCCGGTGTCCGAGCTGTTTCAGCCGCTGATTCCGGTGCAGATCGTCGGCCTGGCGTTTGTCTTCTTCTGCGCCTGGATGCTCGGGCGGCGCGAGGAAAAGCGCCTGGGGCTGGGCCGTTTTCAGACCACGGCCGAGCACATCGATGTGGTGCCGCAGCGCACGCTGACCGAGCAGGAAGCGGTGCTGCGCCGGCCGCGCCTGTTCTGGCTCAACCTGCTGCTGACCCTCGCAGTCATGGGGATCATGATCTCCGGCTGGGTCGATCCGGTGGTGATGTTCATGGTCGGCACGGTGCTGGCGCTGTGCATCAATTACCCCAACGTCGACGCCCAGCGCGCGCGCATCGATGCCCACGCCAAGACCGCCCTGACCATGGCCAGCATTCTTCTGGCGGCCGGGGTGTTCACCGGCATCATGCAGGGCACCGGCATGCTCAAGGCCATGGCCGAAGTGGCGGTGGCGCAGATCCCGGCCGGTCACGGCAAATTGATTCCGATGGTGGTGGGCTTCGTGTCGATGCCCCTGAGCCTGCTGTTCGATCCCGATTCCTTCTATTTCGGCGTGATGCCGGTGATCGCTGAAGTCGGCCGCTCTCTGGGCGTCGATCCGCTGCAAGTGGCACAGGCGTCACTGCTGGGCGTGCACACCACCGGCTTCCCGGTCAGCCCGCTGACGCCGGCGACCTTTCTGCTGGTCGGGCTGTGCAAGGTCGAGCTGGCCGACCACCAGCGCTTCACCATTCCGTTTCTGTTTGCCGCATCGGTGCTGATGACCCTGACCGCACTGCTGCTGGGAGTGTTTTAAATGAAGACCTTACGTATCGGCTCTGGCGCCGGTTATTCCGGTGACCGTATCGAGCCTGCAGTGGAACTGGCCGAGAAGGGCGACCTTGATTACCTGGTTTTCGAATGCCTGGCCGAACGCACCATTGCCTTGGCGCAACAGGCGCGGCTTAGCGATCCCGAAGCCGGTTTCGACCCGCTGCTGAGCGAGCGCATGCGTCGCGTGCTGCCCTTCGTGGGGCTTGGGCGAGAAGCGGGGCAGCGTCGGCTGCGGCTGATCAGCAACATGGGCGCGGCCAACCCCTTGGCGGCGGCGCGGGAAGTGCGGCGCATCGCGGTCGAGCTGGGTTTGCACGGGCTGACGGTCGCCGCGGTGACGGGGGATGACGCGCTTGCTGTTCTCAAGGCGAGTCCTGAGCAGATGCTGGATAACGGCGCGACGATTGCTTCGTTGGGTGATCGCTTGATCTCGGCGAATGCTTACCTGGGCGCCGAGGGAATTGTCGAGGCGCTGAAGGCCGATGCCGATGTGGTGATTACCGGCCGGGTTGCCGACCCTTCGTTGTTTCTCGCGCCGCAGCTTTTTGCGTTTGGCTGGGCAGAAGACGACTGGACGCGGCTGGGACGCGGCACGTTGATCGGCCATCTTCTGGAATGTGCCGGGCAGATTACCGGCGGCTACTTTGCAGATCCGGGCGTTAAAGAGGTGCCGAATCTGGCGCGGCTCGGGTTTCCGCTGGCTGAAGTCGATGCCGAGGGCAGGGCGGTGATCAGCAAGGTCGCCAGCTCCGGCGGGCGGATCGACACGGCCACCTGCACCGAGCAGATGATGTATGAAGTGCACGACCCGGCGGCGTACCTGACCCCGGACGTGACGGCGGATTTTTCTGGCGTGTCGTTCCATCCACTCGCCACTAACGAAGTGCGGGCCGAGGGGGCGGATGGCCGCGCTCGACCCGAGACGCTCAAGATCTCGGTGGGATATCTCGACGGCTGGATCGGCGAAGGGCAGATTTCCTACGGCGGCCCCGGTGCACTGGCCCGCGCGCAACTGGCGCGGGACGTGGTGCTGGAACGTTTGCAGCTGACCTGTGTGGTCTTCGATGACGTGCGCGCCGAGCTGATCGGCGTGGACGCGTTGCACGGTATGGCACTGGGTTCGCGGGCAGCGGCCGAGCCGTGGGAAGTGCGCCTGCGGGTCGCCGCTCGCTGCGCTGACAAGGCCGAAGCCGTGCGCATCGGCAATGAAGTGGAAACCCTCTACACCAACGGACCCTATGGCGGCGGCGGCGCGACCAAGGGCGTGCGCCAGGTGGTGGCGGTGGCGTCGCTGCTGATGCCGCGGGATGCCATCAAGGCGCAGGTTCATCTGGAGGACGCATCGTGAGCACCGTGAAATTGCGCGAACTGGCCCATTCCCGGACCGGCGACAAGGGCGACACCTCGAATATTTCGGTGATCGCCTTCAATCCCGAAGACTACCCACGATTGCTGCAGGCGCTGACGGCCGAGCGGGTGGCTGCGCATTTCGCCGAGCTGCTGGGGGACGATGCCTCGCAGGTGCTTCGGTATGAACTGCCGAAGGTGCACGCGCTGAATTTTGTGTTGCCGGGGATTTTGAAGGGTGGGGTTACACGGTCACTGGCGCTGGACGCCCACGGCAAGGCGCTGGGTGCGGCGTTGCTGGATATTGAGGTTTAAGGCAGATGGTTTTACGGTGCGGCGACCAACGCCTTCCCGGCTGAAGCCGGTCCCACAGGGTGCGCGGTGTGCCAATGGTGCCGGCGCGAACCGCAATTTTTGCAGGACCGGCTTTAGCCGGGAAGAGGCCATTGATCACGGCGCATTGGCGGCATGGCCCCATGGTCAATGAATGGCGCTCGACGCAATATCTCGGTTGGATGAAATCCACCTGTAGGAGCGCGCTTGCCCGCGAAAGCGGTGTGTCAGGCAATCGATTCGTCACAGGCTGAACGCTTTCGCGGGCAAGCGCGCTCCTACAGTGGAGTGTGGCAACGCACACAATCGTCGGCTCATACAAAAACCCGTAGGAGCCGGCTTGCTGGCGAAAGCGTTGGATCTGAAACGACGTGTCTACCGACATACCGCTTTCGCGAGCAAGCTCCAACAGGTCTTGCGTCCAACGCAAATTTCCGGTGTACCCCGATCAACTGTAGGAGCGCGCTTGCCCGCGAAGGCGGTGTGTCAGGCGTGCGATTCGTGACAGGCAGAACGCTTTCGCGGGCAAGCGCGCTCCTGCAGGGATTTGCGTTATGACGCGGATTTTAGTTACTGCTGATTCAGCAAAAACACCACATAGCCCCGAAACCACGGGCTGTCCTGCAGATACCCGGGCGGCTGCCATTCGCCGCCCTGCACCAAGCCAATTTTGAACGGCAGCCCCATCCGGCTGATGCGCGGCAGGTAGGCGGCGTAGTCGGGGATGCTGTGGCGGCCCTGGTAGGTCTGCACCACCACTTCATCGACCACGCCCTTTAACTCGCCGATCGACTGGGAATCCGCATTGCTGCTCCAGTCCATCAGCCCGGTAATGCTCAGTTTCAACTCAGGCGGCAGGCGCTGGCGCAGGTCCTTGAGAAGCGCCGCGTAGTCCTGCAGATAACGGGTGCGCGCATCGAAGTCGATCTGCACGCCGGCGACCGCCGTGCCCGTATCCCGCCAGCGTTGCACTTGGCCCAACAGCTGTTTGTAGACCGGCTCCGGCCAACGCAGGGTGTGGGCGCGGTAGACGATCCACACCTCCTGCTGGGGCAGATGCGTCACGCTCATGCCTTGAGCAATCAGCGCCGGCGTGTGCCGATCACGACGGGTCGCGCTGATCTGGCCTTGCAGCACGTACAGCGTCTGAGCCCGATCCAGCACCGGCTGCGTCGCCACACCGCTCCACAACCAGAAGGCATCGTGTTCGCCAGCGTCCACCGCCGCCCACGCCATGCCGCTGCTCAAGCCTGTGATGAACAAGCTGGCAAGCACCTGCCAGCGAAGCCGCTTCCTAATCACCAGTAATACTGCAGCGACTTGCCCCAACTGGTGGTGCCATACGTGGTTTTCAGTTGTTTGAACCAGCCCTTGCGCACGGCCGGTGCAACGTCCTTGCCGCCGCAACTGTTATAGCCAGACGGCGCGTAGCAGTTGATCGCCCGGAACAGCGCGTAAGCCTTGTCGTCACGGGCCGCCTTGCTGTCGGCGATCACCGTCTGGTAGCCGTTCAGGCGCGAGAACACCTCGCCCTTGAAGCCGGGTTCGCTGCTGCCCAACTCACCCGCGTCGGGCTTTCTGTCCAGCGGCATGCCGTCCAAGCCGTTGCGCAGGATGAACTCACCCAGGCAATTCAACCCTTTGGCGTCCTTGGCATTGACCTGCAACGCGGCGGCGATCTCGCCGATGCTCGGGCAGGCGTAGCCCGACTCGGCCTTGGCGCCGTTCCAGCGGAACAACTGCAGCGTCTGCCCGGCGTCATAGACATAACCCAGGCTGGTGCCAAGCTTTGTGCCGGCAGGCTGATCCGGCAGGGCTTTCACGTCATCGGCGAACGTGGCGTACTGGCTGTGGAGCAGTTCTTTGTAGAGCAGGACGAACTGCGCGGTGGCTTTCTCGACGTCGCTGATGCCCTGACCGATCTGCTGGCGAAGCAGCGCCGCGTCGGCCACCTTGCCCAGCAGAATCAGCCGCACTTGTGCGGACGTGATCGGCGAATCGCTGGCGAAGACTTTGGCCAGTTGCCCACTGCGCTCATAGTTCATCGCCAGCGCCAGCTCCAGCTGTTCGCGCTGCAAGGGTTGCTGTGCCAGAGGCAGCAGTTTCAGCCACAGTGCTTGGGCGGCAGGTACATCGTTGCTCGCTTCCAGGGCCAGGCCGCGCAGGGTCTGCTGGCTGAAAGCGAGGTAATCCAGTTTTTCGGGGACGTCGTTCGGCAGACGTTTCAGTGCTTCGGCCGGTTTCTTGTCGACGTAGAACGCAAAAGCCGCCTGCAAGTAATCGAACATCGCCGGTTGATCCGCGAACAGGGCTTTTTGCCCGTCGAGCTGTTCGCGGGTCAGCCGGTTTGGCAGGTCCGGGCGCATGATCATCAGGTCATGGGTCGCCGTCATCAACGGCGATGACGTGGCGTCGGTCAGGGCGGTCAGCAGCTTGTTGTCGGCTTCCTGAATCAAGGATTCCGGCGAGGCAGACGCGCGGGCGTCGCTGGCTTGCGTCAGTTGCCAGGTGTAATCGGCCGCCAGTTTGTCGGTGTCTCCTGCCAGCCAGTGGACCCGTCGCAGCAATCCGCTGGCGGAGCGGCTATAGCGGCCATCGGGGTAAGCGCTGAGGTAATGCTCGATGGCTTGACCGACGCCGGCATAAGCGGCGCGATCGTGGTCTTCCTTCAGGCTGCCGTATTCGTCGAACGCGTCCTGTTGCGCGGCATTGAGCCGGGTGCGGGCGACCATGTAGAGCGCCGTTTCCTTGAGCCACGGCTGGGGGCTGTCGGCGAGGGTGTTGAACCCGTTCTCCGCGTCGCTGAAGCGCCCGCTGTAAAAATCCGATGCCGCACGAAGGTAGGTGACGAAAGCTTTGGCCTCGGGCGACTGAACATCGGTCGGCAACAGGCTGGCCTGTTTGTCCGCCTCCCAGGTGCACGCGTCCAGCAGTTGCAGGCGGGCGCGGGCCAGGGATTGGCGCTCGGTGGCGGACAGCCCTTCGGTGTCGAGCAACTGGCCGATGAAATCAGCGGCGCTCTCGTCGCGGTTACTGCGGCAGCGGCTGCCTTCGCCCTGCAGGAAGGCCTGGCCGGCGGTGTCGGTGCTGTCGCGGCTGAGGCTGAGTTTGCCCAGCAGGTCGGCCATGGCGGCGGCACCTGATTCCTCGCTTTCGTCGCCCTCGATCTCTTCGTTGGCCAACCTGAACGCCGCAAACGGCACCGGGCCATAGCCCTCGGCCAGCTCTTGCTCGGTCAGCGCGTTGGGCTTGAGCGTCAGCGCCTTGCGATCGGCCAGCAGCAGACGCAGGTTGACCCGGCTGTCGTTGCCGGGGGTGAGGAAGGGCAGGTTGTTGCAGACGTCCAGCGAATCGCGCAACAGCGACCAGGTGGGGTAGCAGGAATCGTCACTGCTGGCCTGGGCCTGGCCGCCCATCGTCGCGCCAATGATCAAAGCAAGAGGAGTCAGGGAGCGGATACGCATGAACAGTCCTTGATTTCGCTACGTAGGAGGAGGGCGAATGATACAGGGTGTTTCGCGGGGCGTTTGAAGATCAAGATCAAGATCAAGATCCTTAAGATCAAGAGCGTCTGCCGGGGGGCAGACTGTTTCGCCTTCGGCGACTTACTTTTGAAAAGCACCAAAAGTAAGCAAAAGTGCCTGCTCCTGGTTAGGCCCTTCCTTCGTCAGGGTTCCTTCACTCCGGTCCCGCTCCGTGGGCCCGCCGCCATCCGCCATCCATGGCGGGGGACGGCTCTCGCGGCATCCATGCCGCTCGGCCCACTCCGCGAGACCTGCGTTCAGCCTGCACCCAAGTCGCGATTGGCGGTGTCTGGACCTTTTGTGTTTGAAGATCAAGATCAAGAGCAGATCAACGGCTTCCCGGCTGAAGCCGGTCCCACTGACTGCGGGCATTGCTTCTGTGCTGATCGTTCCCACGCTCCGCGTGGTAATGCCGCCCCGGACGCTCGGCGTCCAGTCCCGGCTCAAGCCGGTCCCACTGACTGCACGCGTCGCCTTTAGTGGGACCGGCTTTAGCCGGGAAGGCGTCAGGCGTCACACTGCAGAATGTTCGGTGCTCACACCGGCGTCTTCCCGGCTGAAGCCGGTCCCACGAGGGATGATCCTCGTCACCACCCCTTAGAGATCCGTGATCTTCACTGAGCCCGTTGTTATCCGCGCAGGCAGTTTCAATTGCGCGCACAACCCACCCCCTTCGCGGTTGGTGAGCGTCAAGGTGCCGCCCAGTGCAATCGTCAATTGTTGCGCAATCGCCAGGCCCAGCCCGGTGCCGCCGGTGTCGCGGTTGCGCGAGCTTTCGACGCGGTAGAAGGGTTTGATCACTTCGGACAATTCTGCTTCGGCAATTCCCGGTCCGCGGTCCAGCACGTGCAGCGACAGGCTCTGGTCGGCATGGGTGACCACTTGAATCTCTGCCGCTCCACCGAACTTCAACGCGTTGTCAGTCAGGTTCACCAGCACCCGGCGCAGGGCGTGGGGGCGGGTGTCGATGACGGCGCCGGTCTTGCCGTTCAGCTGCACGTCGCGGCCGACGTCTTGATAGTCGAACACCAGGCTGTCGAGGAATGAATCCATGTCCACGCGCCGCGCGGTCTCGGTCGAGGTGTCCATGCTGCGCGCATACGCGACGCCTTCCTGGACCAGGTGCTGCATCTCGCTCAGGTCGCTCCACAGCTTGTCTTTCTCGATGCCGTCGTCCATGAACTCGGCGCGCAGTTTCATGCGGGTGATCGGGGTTTGCAGGTCGTGGGAGATCGCCGCCAGCAGTTGCATGCGCTCTTTCACGTAGGTCGAAATCCGTTGCTGCATGGTGTTGAACGCCACGGCGGCGAAGGCCACTTCGGTCGGGCCGCTTTCATCCAGGCGAATGCCTTCGCCGTTCGGGTCGAGGTTGTCGACCGCTTGGGACAGCCGGGTCAGCGGACGAATCGCTGTGCGCACCGCCAGCCAGGTGCAGACAAACAGCAGCACCAGTTGGCCGATCAGCAAGACCGGCAGCCACGGCGACAGCGGCGTGATGCGCGGACGCATATCAATCGTCAGCGGGCTGCCGTCCTTCAGCGTCAAATGGGCCTGATAGTGCGGGCGGCTGTCGGGGATGGTGTTGAAGGTCAGTGCGTAATCACGGCCGAGGCTTTCCTGCATCGAGTGCACAGACATCGGCGCTTTACTCATGTCCATCGGCGTGCCCGTGTCACCGGTGCCGAGGATGTAGCGGCAGTTGGAGCGCTCGAATCGTGGCAGCCAGGCTTCGCGTTCGTTGGCCGGCAAGCGTTCGAAGACGGCCACGGCAGTGCTCAGGTCCTGCTCAAGGTTGCCCAGCATCAGCGTCATCGCGCTTTGGTAACGCTCATAGAATTGCAGGCCAAACGACAGCCCGTGGGCCAGCACCAGGCTGATCAGAAAAATCAGCGAAAGCCGTGACGCCAGGGTGCGCGGCCATCCGAAGCTCAGCTTCATGGGTTGTCCCCGAGGATTTCCACGGCGTAGGTGAACACGTAACCCTCGTTGCGCACGGTCTTGATGTAGGCCGGGTCGCGGGCGTCGTCGGCCAGGCGCTGACGCAGGCGGCTGACCAGCAAGTCGATGGAGCGGTCAAACAGATCGGCGTCGCGGCCCTGGGTCAGGTTCAGCAGTTGATCGCGACTCAACACCCGCTGCGGGTGATCGAGGAAGGTGCGCAGCAGGCGGTATTCCGCGCCGCTGAGGGTGACCACCGTGCCCTGGGCGTCGAGCAAATGGCGGGCGGTGGTGTCCAGCTTCCATTTGCCGAAGGCCAGCAAACGACCGGCTTCGGTGACGATCAGGTTTGGCGGCAGCATACGGGTGCGGCGCAGCACGGCGTTGATCCGCGCCAGCAGTTCCCGGGCGGCGAAGGGTTTCACCAGATAATCGTCGGCGCCCATTTCCAGGCCGATGATGCGATCGGTTTCGTCGCTGCGGGCGGTGAGCATCAGCACGGGCGTGGTCTTGTGCTTGCCGGTGCGCAGCTCGCGGCACAGCTGCAGGCCGTCGTCGCCCGGCATCATGATGTCGAGCACGATCAGGTCGACGGGGGTCGATTCCAGAAACGAACGCATCTGCCTGCCATCCGCCACCACGGTGGTGCGCAGGCCGTTCTTCTTCAGGTAGTTGCCCACCAGCTCTCGAATCTCGCGATCGTCATCGACAATCAGAATGTGATCGACGTGCTCCATTGCCGCAGCTCCCGTATTCATGTGTGTGTGGCGCATCTTAACCAGTCGCGCGTGACTTGCCTGCCGGGGTTTGTATTCCACTGTATCTGGCGCTGCCGGGCATACATGGGCATGCAAAAGGCGGGTTTATCGGCGCGAATGTATCGCTGTGTATCTGCAGCGGGCTCTGACACGTAAGGATGATTTTCCGGCGGTTCGCGACACAAGCGAGATACCTGCGGGGCGTTCAATGGGACCCATCGAGACGACAGACACTCACCGCCTCGAACCCCAACCGAACGACCCATTGAATACCGGAGAACATCATGAACTGGAAGAACCTCAGCATCGCCACCCTGTTTGCCGCCCTGAGCCTCGGCGCGCTGACTGCCCAGGCCCAACCCGTTGCTCAAGGGCACACTTACATGTACGGCGATCATCTGGACATCGCCAAGGCCCTGTCCACCGAAGTCGATTCAACCCCGACCTGCGGCGTGGTCAATGCCCACCTGCGCTACCTCGATTCTCAAGGCCAGCAACAGACCCTGAACTACCAGACCGTTGCCCAGAACTGCCCGCAGGACAACTGAGTCCAGGCTCGGTCTGGTGACGTGTCACCGGCCGCCCGGCTCGCTTGTTACCGTTGAAGATTACGTGAGGATCACACCATGACACCGATCAAGACCACCCTGTCCGCCGTTGCTTTCGCACTCGCGGGTTTCGCCGTGCACGCCAACGCAGCCGTGCAGCACACCGGCGCTGACGACAGCGCCTGCTTCCAGCTTGCGCCGAAAGTCGCCGAAAATGGCTCCGACAAAACGCCGCTGGTGATGTGGATCGAAAGCCGTGGGCAGATGGTCGCCGAAGGCGGCTCCGAACACACCCGCGCCGGCATGGCCGGAGATCGGCAGAGCCGGGTCTGAGGGAGAGGGTAGACGGCGGTCTCTTGGACCGTCCATGGTAACGGCGACACGCAAGTGGGCGGTGATCGGGCGGCAGGAGTAAGCTGTGCTCCTTTTTGACTGCCCGCGCCCACGCGCCGAACAGGACCCTTCGCCCGCAATGAGATCACCCGCTGCCTTCGCGCCACCGCCGTCACTGTTTCTGCCCCTGACCGAAGAGGTGTGCAAAGGCCTGGCCGCCGGCGAATCGCTGGACGATTTCCTGAGTGAGGCGGGCCGGCCGCAACTCGCTGCACTGATGCTGCTGCTCAATCTCCACGCACTGGTCGCGCAAAACACAGCCGTCGAACAGCTCGAACGCATGCTCGATGATGTCCTGCGCGCGGCCGCTTCCGTTGAACAAGCCGGCGGCCGATTTGCCGATCTGGTGCGCGGCAGGTTCACCGCCGACCATCTGGCCGCAGGACTCTCGGTGCTTGAAATTGCCGGCGTCAGCCTGCTCGAAGACGCTGACATCGAGCAGCAGGATTACCTCGACGGGGAAGGGCAGTGGGACTTCGGTTTCGGCCTGCGTCACCGCGTCAAACTGGAGCCACTGACCCGCGAGCTGGTGATGCCGTCCGGCGACGTGCTGCACCTGAGCGATCAGCAGAGCCGGATCTTCGACGAGTTCAAGGTCTGCAACGAAGAGTCGTTCCATCTGCAGGCCTATGCCGGGGTGGGCAAGACGTACCTGCTGGCGAAGTTTTTCGAGGTTCTGGTCCCGGAAAAGACACTGCTCATGGCGACGTTTCCGGGGCAAGTGGCTGCGCTTCAGGCGCGGGTGCGTCAGGCCAACCCCGACGCGCGGATCAACGCGTGCACCTTCGGTCACATGGCCAACCTGCTGCTTAACCGCGATCTCACGGCGCGCGGCTGGCGCAACACCGACATTCAGCGCACCGGCGCCAGCTCACTGGTCGATGACCGGCAAGTGGCGCAGTGGCTGAACCTGCAAGCGGTGGGCAAACTGCAGCCGCGGGACGTGGCGCGGGTCTGCCGCAGCACCGTGCACAGTTTCAGCCTGTCGCCGCTGGCGAATATCGAGGCGCGGCATTTGCCGTCACTGGGGCATGCAGCGAGTCAGGCGGACATCGCCCTGCTGCTGGAATACAGCCGTTTGCTCTGGCGCGAGACGGTCAGGCCGTCGGCGCCGCAGATTCGTCTGCCGATCCGCAACAGCCACCGGATCAAGTTTCTGGCGCTGACCAGTGAAGTGATCCCCGAGAACTACAGCCATATCATCATCGACGAAAGCCATGAACTGACGGCGCCGATGGTGCAGATCCTCGACCGCAGTCCCCAGGCGGTCATCACGCTGGGCGACGAATTCCAGCAGCTCAGCGGCAAGACCCCGCGCCATGGCGGCTTCATTCGCCAGCGCTTCATGACCCAGTCGATCCGCGCCGGCAAGCAAATGGCCGATGTGCTCAACCCGATGATTCAGTTGCACCCCAGCGATATAAAAGAAGGCTTTGTCGGCCGCGCGCCTCATCCGACGCGGATCATCGGCCACGGCGTCATGCCGATTCCGGAAAAACCCACGACGATTCTGGTCGCCAACGAATGGGGCCTGTTTGCCTGGTTCAAGCGCCTGACCGAAGCGGGCGCGCGCTTTCAAATGCCGCCGCGCACCCTTGAAAACCTCACCCTGTTCGTCAAAGGCCTGGACCTGCTCTACCGCGAAGACCTGCGGCCGCAACACCGGCTGATCTTCCGCTACGCCTATTGGGACGCGCTGGCCTCGGCCATGGGCGGCAGCCATGAATTCAAGGCGATGCATGAGTGGCTCGGCCAGGGCAACCGGTTGCAGGACTTCGTCGACACCACCCAGCGGTTCTGCAACGACCCCGCCGCCATCCTCAAGCTGGCAAAAGTCGAAGACGTGAAGAACCAGGAATTCGACTCGGTGCTGCTCTCCCGCGACCTCATGCGCCCCCCGCGTGCAGGCTCGACGCATTCACTGGCCAGCGTCTGCTCGCTGCTCTACACCGCCAGCTCCCGCGCCCGGCACGAACTGCTGCTGCCGGGGAACATGAATGACTGGTTGCAGGATTTGGGGCGTAAGTAAACCGCGTTTCGTCAGTGCAGGCAGGGCCGTCCGGGAAAACGTATTCGCGGGCAAGCGCGCTCCTACAATGGACTTCCGCACCCCGCACAACTGGCGTCGTGTGCAAGACCTGTAGGAGCGCGCTTGCCCGCGAAGAGGTCGGCACATTCAACATCGTGATCGACTGACACGCTGCATTCGCCAGCAAGCCGGCTCCTACGGAATCCTGTTCACCGCAGAGGATGGGTATTGTCGAAAATTGTAGGAGCCGGCTTGAACTGGTCAAGTAATTCTGGACACCCGTTTAGGTTTTCAAGCAGCCGCTCCCTCTGCAGCCACAGGCGACCTGTAGCCGTTGTAGCTGTGGGG
>NZ_JBNNGV010000029.1:0-64077 GCF_050268485.1 Pseudomonas sp. NPDC078416
CTTCATCGACATCACGAAGCTGTTCCCGGAAGACCCGAAGACCGAAGCGATCGTCATGATCGGCGAGATCGGCGGTTCGGCTGAAGAAGAAGCGGCTGCCTACATCAAGGCACACGTGACCAAGCCAGTCGTTTCCTACATCGCGGGTGTGACTGCTCCTCCGGGCAAGCGCATGGGCCATGCGGGCGCGATCATCTCTGGCGGCAAAGGCACTGCAGACGAGAAATTCGCTGCGCTGCAAGACGCAGGCGTCAAAACCGTGCGTTCGCTGGCAGACATCGGCAAAGCCCTGGCTGAGCTGACCGGTTGGGAAGTGAAGAAGGCGTAATCGCCCTCTATTCGCTGCCTGATCAACAAAAGCCACCTTCGGGTGGCTTTTGCGTTTCTGGCATTTGCAAGTGGGCAGGCGATTTCAATGTTGGCGCTAAGTCCAGCCGCGGTAAAAACCCGTAGGAGCCGGCTTGCTGGCGAACGCGGAGGGTCAGCATCACACCCGTTGGATGACCCAGCGCAGTTCGCGGGCAAGCGCGCTCCTACAATGGACCGTGCAGAGACCTGACCCGATGCTCTGGGCGGAGATCGAAGGCCCTGATCCTGTAAGACATTTCTGATATGCGACACGAACGTGCGTTCAGCGGTCGCACCGCCCTGTATCGGTGCGCCAAATAGGGTAGGCTACCCGCCGTTTTGTGCAACCGGCTCCCACAAGGAGCGGCGGCGCGCTCAGGGTCTGTCTTAAAAGGGCGGGCAGCATTTCCCCCACCCTCAGGGAAATCCTCTTCTCAATTCCGATTCTGCAGTGTGGTTTCCTTAATGAAAGTGTTGAAAGGCCAGGACATTCTGGCACTGGGTTTCATGACGTTTGCGCTGTTCGTGGGCGCCGGCAATATCATCTTCCCCCCGATCGTAGGCCTTCAGGCCGGCCCCAATGTATGGATGGCCGCCCTGGGCTTTCTGGTCACGGCGGTCGGCCTTCCGGTGGTGACCGTCATCGCGCTGGCCAAGGTCGGCGGCGCGATGGACGCGTTGAGCAGCCCGATCGGCAAGGTCGCCGGGACTGTTCTTGCCGCCGTCTGCTACCTGTCCGTGGGCCCGCTGTTCGCCACGCCGCGCACCGCGACGGTGTCCTTCGAAGTCGGTCTGGCGCCGCTGACCGGTGAAAGCCCGCTCGCGCTGTTCCTCTACAGCCTGGTTTATTTCGTGCTGGTGTTCTGGATCTCCCTTTATCCGGGTCGACTGCTCGACACCGTGGGCCGTTTCCTCGCGCCGCTGAAGATCATCGCTCTGGCTATTCTCGGGATCGCCGCGTTTGTCCTGCCAGCGGGGGAGGTCGGCATCGCAGAACCTGCCTATGTCGCGGCGCCGTTTTCCCAGGGGTTTATCAATGGCTACCTGACCATGGACACCCTGGGGGCGCTGGTTTTCGGCATCGTCATCGTCAACGCGATTCGCTCACGGGGTGTCGAGTCGCCTCGGTTGATCACTCGCTACGCCATCATCGCCGGCCTGATCGCCGGTGTCGGTCTGGCGCTGGTCTACATCAGCCTGTTCCGCCTGGGCTCCGACAGCCACGCCATCGCTGCCGGTGCAACCAATGGCGCCGCCGTGTTGCACGCTTACGTCCAGCACACTTTCGGTACCCTGGGCAGCAGCTTTCTCGCCGTGCTGATCTCGCTGGCCTGTCTGGTGACGGCGGTCGGTCTGACCTGCGCCTGCGCTGAATACTTCAGCCGCGTGCTGCCGCTGTCCTACAAGACGCTGGTGATTCTGCTGGCAGTATTTTCCCTGCTGGTATCCAACCTGGGTCTGACCAAGCTGATCCAGTTCTCGATTCCGGTGCTGACCGCCATCTACCCGCCGTGCATTGCGCTGGTGGCGTTGAGCTTCTGCAAGGACTTCTGGCACGAGCAAGGGCGGATCGTCGCACCGGTCATGCTGGTCGCGTTCCTGATCGGTGCGGTGGATGCGGTGAAGGGGTCTGCGCTGGGTGTGTACCTGCCGGATGGGCTGGCTCATCTGCCGTTGAGCGAACAAGGCCTGGCCTGGCTGATCCCGTCGCTGATCACGCTGTTCATCGCGTTCGTGGTGGATCGCACGCTGGGCAAGCGCAGCGAAGCGCTGGCCTGAGGGGCAGGTCGGCGCGTCGCAGCATAAACGCGCCGATCTTTTTCAAGCAGACAAAACAAAGCCCGCTTAATGCGGGCTTTGTTTTTTTGAAACTCTGGAAACTTACTGCTTAGTTGCAGGTGCTGCCTGATTCGCTTCTTTCGCGCGCTCTTGAGCGGCTTCAGCGTTCTTTTGAGCGGCTTCCTGACTTTCTTTGGCAGCGTCGTTCACTTTGTCTTGCGCTTTTTGCATCGATTCTTGCGACTGCTCGGCAGCCTTGTTTGCATCTTGCTGTTTATCTTCGGATTTCTTGTCACAGGCGGCGAGGCCCAGAGTGGCAGAAAGCATGAGGGCAATAGCTAAAGATTTACGCATGGGGTGTTTCTCCTTATTGGTCATCAACGTGCCTTCGAGCATTCGCTTATAAGGTTAGTTCCATGTACCGGCGGGATAAATACATAAGCGTCTCAGCGGTGTAACTACTCAGCCGAGCAGAGGTGTTCACCCATTTATGTGCCGTCGTCAGGCAACACATCGGCGGCCGGAAGATTTTCCGAGGATGAAGATTCTTCACCGACAGCAAGCTCGTCCCTTGAAATCGCCTCTCCAGCCCCCACCTTGATGACAACCCGTTGCTCGGAGCCGCCCACGGCGTTTCGAGCAACTGCCCCTATTTGTGTGGACTGATTGGAGTTTGATGACCATGAGTGTGGAAACTCAAAAGGAAACCCTGGGCTTCCAGACCGAGGTGAAGCAGCTGCTGCACCTCATGATCCATTCGCTGTACTCGAACAAGGAAATCTTCCTTCGCGAGCTGATCTCCAACGCGTCCGACGCGGTGGACAAGCTGCGCTTCGAGGCGCTGTCTAAGCCTGAGCTGCTGGAAGGCGGCGCCGAGCTGAAGATCCGTGTCAGCTACGACAAGGATGCCAAGACCGTCACCCTGGAAGACAACGGCATCGGCATGAGCCGCGAAGATGTCATCACTCATCTGGGCACCATCGCCAAGTCCGGCACCGCCGACTTCATGAAGAACCTGTCCGGCGATCAGAAGAAGGATTCCCACCTGATCGGTCAGTTCGGTGTCGGTTTCTATTCCGCGTTCATCGTGGCCGATCAGGTCGAAGTGTTCACCCGTCGCGCCGGCCTGCCCGCCAGCGAAGGTGTGCACTGGTCCTCGAAAGGCGAGGGCGAGTTCGAAGTCGCTACCCTCGAGAAAGCCGATCGCGGCACCCGCATCGTGCTGCACCTCAAGAGCGCCGAAGATGAGTTCGCTGACGGCTATCGTCTGCGCAACATCATCAAGAAGTACTCCGACCACATCGCTCTGCCGATCCAGTTGCCGAAAGAGCAGGCCCCGGTCGAAGGCGACGCCGAGCCGGTTGAAGAGTGGGAAACCGTCAACCGCGCCAGCGCGCTGTGGACCCGTCCTCGTACCGAGGTCAAGGACGAGGAATACCAGGAGTTCTACAAGCACATCGCCCATGATTTCGAGAACCCGCTGAGCTGGAGCCACAACAAGGTCGAAGGCAAGCTGGAATACAGCTCGCTGCTGTACGTGCCGGCCCGCGCGCCGTTCGACCTGTACCAGCGCGAAGCACCGCGCGGCCTGAAGCTGTACGTGCAGCGCGTGTTCGTCATGGACCAGGCTGAATCCTTCCTGCCGCTGTACCTGCGCTTCATCAAGGGCGTGGTCGATTCCAACGACCTGTCGCTGAACGTGTCCCGTGAAATCCTGCAGAAAGACCCGATCATCGATTCGATGAAGTCCGCGCTGACCAAGCGCGTGCTGGACATGCTGGAGAAGCTGGCGAAAAACCAGCCGGAAGAATACAAAGGCTTCTGGAAAAACTTTGGTCAGGTGCTGAAAGAAGGCCCGGCCGAAGACTTCGCCAACAAAGAGAAAATCGCCGGCCTGCTGCGCTTCGCATCGACCTCCGACGACAGCGGCGAGCAGAGTGTTTCGTTGGCCGACTACCTGTCGCGCGCCAAGGAAGCTCAGGACAAGATCTACTTCCTTACCGGCGAAAGCTACGCGCAGGTCAAGAACAGCCCGCACCTCGAGGTCTTCCGCAAGAAAGGCATTGAAGTGCTGCTGCTGACCGACCGTATCGACGAGTGGCTGATGAGCTACCTGAGCGACTTCGACGGCAAGGGTTTCGTCGACGTGGCACGCGGTGACCTGGACCTGGGCAAGCTTGATTCCGAAGAGGACAAGAAAGCCCAGGAAGAAGTCGCCAAGGACAAGGAAGGCTTGATCGAGCGCCTTAAAACCGCGCTGGGTGATGCCGTCAGTGAAGTGCGGGTTTCCCATCGCCTGACCGATTCGCCGGCGATTCTGGCGATTGGCGAGCAGGACCTGGGTCTGCAGATGCGTCAGATCCTCGAAGCGAGCGGTCAGAAGGTGCCGGACTCCAAGCCAATCTTCGAATTCAACCCGTCGCACCCGCTGATCGGCAAACTGGACCACGAGCAGAATGAAGACCGCTTCGGCGATCTGTCGCACATCCTGTTCGACCAGGCTGCGCTGGCGGCCGGCGACAGCTTGAAAGATCCGGCTGCCTACGTGCGCCGTTTGAACAAGTTGTTGGTCGAGCTCTCGGTTTAACATCCGCGTCACGGCAGAACCCGCTCCGGCGGGTTTTGTCATTTAATCTCCCTCCATCCTTATCAGCAGGAGTTCGCTATGAGCAATGTGACCGTGCAGTCCGTCGTGTATGACATCGACGGCGTGAGCTACGAGAGTCGTCTGGCCTTCGGCGCAGGGGCTCAGGCCGCACCGGGTCTGGTGATGGCGCCTAACTGGATGGGTGTCAGCGAAGACGCCGAGCAGATTGCCAAAGAGGTGGCAGCGAAGGGCTATGTGGTCTTGTTGGCGGATCTGTATGGCCAGCAGGTGCGCCCGACCAATGGCGATGAAGCGGCGGCTGCCATGATGCCGTTGAAGAATGATCGTGTGCTGTTGAACACCCGCATGAAGGCCGCACTGGATCAGTTGACTGCGCAGACCATTGCCGCCGTCGATACGTCCCGACTGGCGGCGTTCGGCTTCTGCTTCGGCGGTTGCTGCGCACTGGAACTGGCGCGCACCGGTGCGCCGTTGAAGGCTGCGGTGTCCTTTCACGGCACCCTCGACACGCCGAACCCGGCCGACGCCAAGAACATCAAGGGCAAAGTGCTGGTGATGCACGGCGCGTCCGACCCTCTGGTGCCGAAAGAGCAACTTCCCGCGTTTGAAGCCGAGATGAACGCCGCCAGCGTCGACTGGCAACTGCTGAGCTACGGTGGGGCGTTCCATTCCTTCACCGACCCGCACGCCAACAACCCGGGCGTGCAGATGTACAACCCGACCGTTTCAAAGCGTGCGTTTACTTCGATGCACAACCTGCTGGACGAGGTGTTCGCGGGCTGAGCATGTGAAGCGGGTGACTGCTGACTCGCCTGGATTTTCACTGTCAGCAGTTGCCTCCCCTGAAAGGGTTCGCCAGCAAGCCGGCTAAAGGGTGTGTGACCCTGGAGCTATCTTCGGGGCGCTGGCAATTCAATCCGCTCCACTTCCCCCGGCACGGTCGGCCAGTCCCCGGCCGCCCATCTCGCCCTGGCCTGTTCGATCAGCGCCGGGTCACTGGCCACGAAATTCCAGTTCATCCGTCTCGGCCCGTCCAGGGGCGCGCCGCCGATGAGCACCGCGTGGCATTCACTCTCCGCGCAAAGCATCGGCTCACTGCCTGCATCCAGCACCACCAGGCTGCGGGGCTGCACCGGCTCGCCGTCCAGTAGCAGGTCGCCTTCGATGACGTACAGCGCTCGCTGTTCGTGCTCGGCGGGCACACACAGCGTCGTCGCCGTCTGCAGGTTCAGTTCGGCGTAGAGCGTGGGTGACAGCACCGGCACCGGCGACTTCAGGCAAAAGCCTTCGCCTGCGATCAAGCGGATCCGAATGCCCATGGCGTCGCTGACCGGCAGTGTGGCGACGGGGTGATGGCTGTAATGACCTTCGCCTTGCTCATGGGATTTGGGCGACGCCAGCCAGACTTGCAGGCCATGCAGGCGAGAGCCGCTGGCGTAAAGGGCTGCGGGTGTGCGCTCAATGTGGGCGATGGCGCTGCCGGCGGTCATCCAGCTGACTTCGCCCGGTCTGACGTGCTGATCGCTGCCGAGGCTGTCCTTGTGTCGGATCTCGCCTTCGAAGAGGTAGGTCAGCGTCGACAGGCCGATGTGCGGGTGCTGGCGGATGTCCATGCCGGTGCCGGGCGCATACGTGGTTTCCAGCATGTGATCGAAAAACACGAAGGGCCCCACGCTCCGGCATTGCGCAGCGGGAAGGGGGCGCAGGATCGGTTGGCCTTCGACGTCTTCGGCGCGGGGAATGATGGTCAGCATGATGGCGCTCCCTCTGGACATGGACACAGCATATAGATCAATCGTGCAATTGGCTGGGACAGCTGTGCCAGAACCTCTGAAATGAATTATTACGAAATGCTTTGGGAATTGTCCTACAGAGCGTCATCTGTAAGCCGACACCACGGGCAACTGTTCTTTTCAGAGCAGCGTCTTTGGGAAGGGATCAGGTATGAGCATCAGAAATATGAATATCGCACCCCGGGCCGCCCTCGGTTTCGGCGTGCTGGCCCTGCTGGTGTTCGGTCTTGGGGCCTTCGCATTGCTGCAGATGTCGAGCATGCGCAAGGAGTCGGACCAGGTCGAGAACAAGTGGCTGCCCAGCGTCATGGAGCTTGGCACCATGGGTCAGGACCTGATGCGGATTCGCACCCTGACGCTGCGTCTGATGCTCAACCGCAACCCGGATGCCCTGCGTGACAATACTGCCAAGCTTGATCAGCTCAAGGCGGGGCTGCAGACCACCCAGCAGAACTACGTTACCTTGATCGGAACCGCCCGCGAGCGGGAGTTGTACGAAGCGTTTGCAGTGGCGAAACAGGCTTATTTCCAGCGCCAGAACCGGGTGATGGAGCTGTCCGCAGCCAATCAGGTGGACGACGCACTGCAGCTGGTCAACGGCGAAATGAACCAGTTTGCCGACCAGATGACCGTCGCCCTGAATGAGTTGACGGCGTTGAATAAGCAAGGTGCCGGACAAGCGAGCGATCTGGCTCGGGCAGTGTTCTCCAGTGCGTTTGCGTGGGTCATTGGCATTATGCTCCTGACGGCGTTGATCACGTTGTTGCTGGCGTGGGGATTGACCCACAGCATCGTCAGGCCGATCGCCCAGGCGTTGGGCATTGCTCAGGTAGTTGCAGCGGGTGACCTCACCGCACAGATCGTCGTGGAGGGTCGAGATGAACCGGCCCGATTGCTGGAAGCGCTGAAGACCATGCAACAGAATTTGCGCAGCACGATCATGCGCATCGCCGATTCCTCGAACCAGCTGGCGTCGGCTTCGGAAGAACTCAGCACCGTCACCGAAGACGCCACTCGCGGCCTGCACCAGCAAAGTCTTGAGATCGATCAGGCGGCGACGGCGGTCAACGAGATGACCGCGGCGGTCGAGGAAGTGGCGCGCAATGCCGTCGCCACGTCCGAAGCATCCGGTGAGTCTGACCGGATTGCCCAGCACGGTCGTCAGCAGGTTCAGCAGACCGTGGCGTCCATCGCCCATCTGGCCGAAGACGTGACCGACGCCGGCGAGCAGGTCCAGACCCTGGCGCAGAAGGTGTATGGCATCAGCAAGGTACTTGACGTGATTCGCTCGGTTGCCGAGCAGACCAATCTCCTGGCGTTGAACGCAGCCATTGAGGCAGCGCGGGCAGGGGAGGCGGGACGCGGCTTTGCCGTGGTGGCGGATGAGGTGCGCGCGTTGGCCCACCGGACACAGTCATCGACCCAGGAAATCGAACAGCTGGTGGGCGACATCCGTCAGGGCACCGATCAGGCCGTGGCCGCCATGCAAGGCAGCAACAGTCGTGCGCAGACCACTCTGGAGCTGGCGCAATCCGCCGGGGTGGCGCTGGATGACATCGCCGCGGCAATCACGCTGATTACCGAACGCAACGAGGTCATTGCCAGTGCGTCGGAGGAACAGGCCCAGGTCGCGCGGGAGGTGGACCGCAACCTCACCAACATCCGCGACATCTCCCTGCAGAGCTCGGCAGGCGCCAACCAGACCAGCGCCGCCAGCCACGAGCTGTCGCGACTGGCAACCGACCTGAACGGCATGGTTGCAGCGTTCTCGGTGTGACCCCGGCCGGGTTCCACGGAATGCACGCGATGCTGTTGTGGGACCGGCTTCAGCCGGGAAGAGGCCAGCTTGTGCACCATCAATACCGCGGCCTTACACCTGACGTCTTCCCGGCTAAAGCCGGTGCCATAAAACAGGGGGCCGACCCAATGCATTTCAACTGCCCACAAAAAAGGCGCCCCCGAGGGGCGCCTTTTTGTCTGTAACTGACTCGATTACTTGCCAGTCCAGCGCTTCATCACCAGGGTGGCGTTGGTGCCGCCGAAGCCGAAGCTGTTGCTCATCACCAGATTCAGCTCGGTGTTCTCGCGGGTCTTGGTCAGGATCGGCATGTCGGCAACGGCTGGGTCCAGCTCGTCGATGTTCGCCGAACCGGCCATGAAGTTGCCTTCCATCATCAGCATGCAGTAGATCGCTTCGTGAACGCCGGCGGCGCCCAGGGAGTGACCCGACAGGCTCTTGGTGGAGCTGATCGCTGGGGCCTTGTCGCCGAACACTTCACGCACGCCTTCCATTTCCTTGACGTCGCCGACCGGCGTGGAGGTGCCGTGGGTGTTCAGGTAGTCGATGGTGCCGTCAACGGTGGACAGCGCCTGCTGCATGCATCGGATGGCGCCTTCGCCGCTTGGAGCGACCATGTCATAACCGTCGGACGTGGCGCCGTAGCCCACCAGCTCGGCGTAGATTTTCGCGCCACGGGCCAGAGCGTGTTCCAGCTCCTCGACCACGACCATGCCGCCGCCGCCAGCGATGACGAAACCGTCACGGTCAGCGTCGTAGGCACGGGAAGCCTGTTCCGGCGTGTCGTTGCGTTTGCTCGACAGCGCGCCCATGGCGTCGAACAGGAACGACTGGCTCCAGTGCTCCTCTTCGCCACCGCCGGCAAAGACGATGTCCTGCTTGCCCATCTGAATCTGCTCCATGGCGGTACCGATGCAGTGAGCACTGGTGGCGCAGGCAGAAGCGATGGAGTAGTTCAGGCCCTTGATCTTGAATGGCGTCGCCAGGCACGCCGACACCGTGCTGCTCATGGTGCGGGTGACGTAATACGGCAGAACCTTTTTGATGCCTTTCTCGCGCAGGATGTCCAGCGCTTCCATCTGGTTTAGAGTCGAAGCACCGCCAGAGCCGGCAATCAGACCGGTACGCGGGTTGGATACCATCTCTTCAGTCAGCCCGGAGTCTTCCACGGCGCTCTTCATGGCCACGTAGGCATAAGCCGCCGCCTGACCGACGAAACGCAGGGTTTTGCGGTCGACCAATTCCTTGAGCGGCAGGTTTGGATCGATAGAGCCCGAGACCTGGCTGCGCAGACCCATTTCGGCGTATTCCGGATTGAAACGGATGCCAGGGCGACTTGCACGCAAGTTGGCGGAGACGGTGTCTTTGTCATTGCCCAAGCAGGAAACAATGCCCAGACCAGTGATAACGACGCGGCGCATGCGAATACCCTTAGAAATTTTCAGTGGAAGTGAAGACGCCGACACGCAGGCCTTCAGCGGTATAGATTTCACGGCCGTCCACGCTGACCGAACCGTCGGCGATCGCCAGGTTCAGCTTGCCTTTGAGGACGCGCTTGATGTGAATGTTGTAGGTGACCTTCTTGGCGGTCGGCAGGACCTGACCGAAGAATTTCACTTCGCCCGAGCCCAGTGCGCGACCGCGGCCCGGCAGGCCTTGCCAGCCCAGGAAGAAGCCGACCAGCTGCCACATGGCGTCGAGGCCCAGGCAACCTGGCATCACCGGGTCACCTTCGAAGTGACAGGCGAAGAACCACAGGTCCGGGGTGATATCGAGTTCGGCGACCAATTCACCTTTGCCGAACTTGCCGCCTTCTTCACTGATGTGGGTGATGCGATCAACCATCAGCATATTGGGGGCGGGCAATTGCGCGTTACCTGGGCCGAACAGCTCGCCGCGACTGCAGCGCAGCAGATCTTCCCGGGTAAAGGCGTTTTGTTTGGTCATGCGAGCTCCTCGATAATCCTGTGCGGCAGGGTGTGGCGTTACGTACCCAGTCTGGCCAGCGGGTCATCCCTCTGCTGGCAGCCTACTCATAGACTATTGCGTTGTAGTGAAAGTCACAGCACGGGTGAAATGAATGTACACCTGTGCACTGAAATTTTTCGTCCGCGCGTTGGCGTGGGTCGAATCGGCACACAAGACTGCCGCAATTTATCATTTACCGCCAGTCGCAGATGCCTTAATGGTCAACCAGCGCTGCAAAACCTGCTGTAAATCAGTACGTTTGAACGGCTTGGCCAGGTAATCGTTCATTCCCGCTTGCAGACAAATATCCCGGTCGCCGTGCTGGGCGTTCGCGGTCAGGGCAATAATGGGCAACGTCGCCAACCCCGGCAGCAAGCGAATTCGGCGCGTCGCTTCGTAGCCGTCCATGACCGGAAGTCGGCAGTCCATCAGGATCAGTGCGAAGCTTTCGCGACTGGCCATGTTCACTGCTTCAAGCCCGTCCGCCGCCACGCTCACCTGCAAACCCAGGCTGCGCAGCATCGCCTCGACCACCGTGCGGTTTACCGGGTTGTCTTCGACCAGCAGCACACAGGCGTCGCGGCTCTGGGGCAGTTCACCCACGGCGCCGGGCGCGGGTGCGATCACCAGCTGTTGAACCCGCTGCAGCGGGATTTGCAATTGGAACACGGAGCCAAGTCCTTCGCTGCTCCGCGCCTGCAGTGAACCGCCCATGCGCTCGGCCAGATTGCGCGCAATGGGCAGGCCCAGGCCGGTGCCGCCGTAGCGGCGGGAGATGGAGTTGTCCGCTTGCTGAAACGCGTCGAACATCGATTCCAGCCGGTCCGGAGAGATACCGATGCCGCTGTCGCGCACCGCGCAGGTAAACAGAACGTGCTGCGGGTGGTCGAGGGTAAAGCCTGCCTCAACGCGCACGCTGCCAAATTCGGTGAATTTCAGCGCATTGCCGATCAGGTTGACCAGAATCTGCCGGATGCGCGTCGGGTCGCCTTTTACCTGCAACGCCTGCATCGAAGGCGGCAGATCCAGTTCCAGTGCCAGACCGCGCTGCTGTGCATTGTGGGCAAACGCCTGAACCGAAGTGCTGATCAGGTCGGCGAGGTTGAATGAAATGCTTTCCAGTTCCAGCGCATCGCGCTCGAAGCGGGAGAAATCGAGAATGTCGTTGATGACGCGCAGCAGATGCTCGGTGGATTCCATGGCCAGCGCAGCGTATTCGGCCTGCTCATCGGTCATTTTCGTGGTTTCCATCAACTGCAGCATGCCCAGTACGCCGTTCATGGGCGTGCGCAGCTCGTGGCTCATCATGGCCAGGAATTCTGACTTCGCGTTGTTGGCGCGTTCGGCTTCTTCACGGGTCCGAATGAGTTCATCCATGGCCTGCTTCTGCTCACGGCTGGCCTTCTCAAGGCCCATGGCCAGATTGTTGATGTGCCGCGCGAGATCACCCAGCTCGGCATCGTCCGCAACGGGCAGCGGTGCAGAATAGTCACCCTGCTGGATAGCCTTGACTGCGGCGCTCATAGCGCTGATGGGCTGGGACAGGCTCAGCGACAGCCGCCTCGCCAGCATGTAGGTAAACAGCAGGGCGAACATCGCCAGCACGCCGGCCTTCAGCAGTATTTCCTGTTCTCGCTGATTGAATGCATCACTGGACATGCCCACCAGGACCCGACCCAGATAGCCCTCGACCGGAACGCTGGGGTCGTCAGCGGAACTGGCCTCGTCAGCATTGTCGAACAGCTGCGCGGACCTGTCCGGCTGCAGGCGGATGGGCGCCTGGAACACTTCCATCTGCCGCGAATGCCCTTGTTCCTCTGCGGGCTCGACATGGACCAGCACCTTGCCGGCACTGTTGCGCACTTCGAGAAAACGCACATGGGGCGTGTTCATCGTGGCGTTCATGAGGTTTTCAAGCACGGCGTTATTGCCGACGATGACGCCGTACTCCGATGCGGGCGCCAGCTGGTTGGCAATGAGTTGCCCGGTGTGATTGAGTTCCTGTCGCAGGTCCTGAATCCGCACCACGGTAAAGAAGCTGATCAGCAGCAAGGTCAGCAGCAACGCCGGACCGAGGCTGAGGATCTGCGTGCGGGTGCTGATGTTCCAGCCGCGCTGAGCCGTCACGAGGCGGTTCCGGCTGTCTGGTCCCGGAGGGTTTGCCGATGTTCAGGCATGGCGACGCCTGACGGGGCAGGGGAGGTGGACGCTTGGTGTCATGTGACGGATCTCTTCGGGAGCGACCTGACGATAGCTCATCGGCGCCGTTGAGGAATTTTCATCTCGGGGGCGCATCTTAACCGAGCTGTGGGCAATTTCCTCGGCAAGAGTGGGGGATCGGCTATAAGTTCGTGGGGGCACCTTTTGCCGCTGGCCGCGAGCCTGACGGCCCGTATAATGCCCGCATCGCCAGATGTGATGGCCCTGAATGGATTGTTTTATGACCCAACAGCAACCAATAGCGGTCCTTGGCGGCGGCAGCTTCGGGACCGCAGTGGCCAATCTGTTGGCCGGCAACGGTCATCGCGTGACACAATGGATGCGCGATCCGGAGCAGGCCGAGTCAATCCGCGTCAATCGCGAGAACCCGCGCTACCTCAAGGGCATCAAGGTGCTCGAGGGCGTCGAGCCGGTCACCGACCTGCACGCCACGTTGCAAGACAGCCAACTGGTCTTCGTCGCACTGCCGTCCAGCGCGCTGCGTGGCGTACTGACCCCGCATGTCGAGCTGCTCGCCGGAAAGATGCTGGTCAGCCTGACCAAGGGCATCGAGGCCGACACCTTCAAGCTCATGAGCGAGATCCTTCAGGATATCGCCCCTGCTGCGCGGATCGGCGTGCTGTCCGGGCCCAACCTGGCCCGCGAAATCGCCGAACACGCCCTCACCGCCACGGTCGTCGCCAGCGAAGATGAGGACCTCTGTCAGCAGGTCCAGGCCGCACTGCATGGCCGCACCTTCCGCGTGTACGCCAGCGCCGACCGTTTTGGTGTGGAGCTGGGCGGCGCGCTGAAAAACGTTTACGCCATCATTGCCGGGATGGCGGTGGCGTTGAACATGGGCGAGAACACCAAGAGCATGCTGATCACCCGCGCGCTGGCGGAGATGACCCGTTTTGCGGTCAGTCAGGGCGCCAATCCGATGACCTTTCTGGGCCTGGCCGGGGTCGGCGATCTGATCGTCACCTGTTCCTCGCCGAAGAGCCGCAATTACCAGGTGGGTTTTGCCCTGGGGCAGGGCCTGAGCCTGGACGAAGCGGTCACCCGACTGGGTGAAGTCGCGGAGGGCGTCAACACGCTCAAGGTGCTGAAGGTCAAGGCGCAGGAACTGCAGGTTTACATGCCACTGGTGGCCGGGCTTCACGCCATTCTGTTCGAGGGCCGCACCCTGGAGCAGGTCATCGAGCTGCTGATGCGCGCCGAGCCCAAGACCGACGTCGATTTTATTTCAACCAGCGGTTTCAACTGATCCCCGCACGGAGAAGCTCTTGAACGAATCAAAACTCAAGCAACACGAATCGATCCTGCTGCGCATCCTGTGGATGGTGCTGTTTGTGCTGGTCTGGCAAGTGGCGGAGGTGGTGCTGGCGGTGGCTGTCCTGGTGCAGCTGGTTTACCGCCTGTTCAACGGCGCGCCGAGCCTCAGCGTGATGTCATTCGGCGACAGCCTGAGCCAGTACCTGGCGCAGATCGGCCGCTTTGGCACCTTCCACACCGATCAGAAGCCATGGCCATTCGCCGACTGGCCGACGCCGCGTGCGCCCGAGGGCGAGGCGCCGCACGTTGTGGCAGCCAAGCCGCAACCGGCGCCGGCTGCTGCGCAACCTGCCGCAGCCACGCCGCCACCGGTTCCCGCCACGCCGCCACCGGTTCCCGAAACGCCGCCGGTGGTTGCCGACACTCCGCATCCTGTTGTCGACACATCGCCCTCTGCGCCGGTCACGCCGCCGTCCACGCCCGGCGAGGAGCCAAAACCGTGAAGGTCTGGATTCTGCGCCACGGCGAGGCGAAACCTCAGGCCCGTACGGATGCCGAGCGGGAGCTGACTGCCAATGGCCGCGAAGAGGTCTTGCGCAGTGCCGCTCACCTGATGGGTCAGCCGCTGCAGCGGATCATTGCCAGCCCGTATGTGCGCGCCCAACAGACCGCCGAGCTGGTCCGACAGGCGCTTGGGTTTACGGGGACCATCGTGACCGTGCCGTGGCTGACGCCGGACTGCAACCCGCACAAGGTGCTGGAGCAGCTGGATGCGTACAGCGCGGAGAATGTGTTGCTGGTCAGTCATCAGCCTCTGGTGGGCACGTTGATCGGGCTGGCGGTGCATGGCTCCTTGCAGCAGGCGCAGCCGATGCACACTGCCAGTCTGGCTCAGCTTGAGGCGGATTTACCCCTTGCTGGCGCGATGGAACTGGTGGATGTTCGGCACGCTTGATGATGAAGCGGTGAGCGGTTGTCTGCGCTCCCCGCGTTGAATGACAGCAGTGGTGCAAACCCTGAAATAACAAGGAAGAACCATGAGTGTATGGCGTAGCCCCCCGGACCTCGACGCGCTTAATGCGAAGCAGAAGAACACCATCGGTGAGGTGCTGGATATCCGGTTTGAAGCCGTCGACGACCAGTCTTTGACGGCGAGCATGGCGGTGGATGAGCGTACTCATCAGCCTTACGGTTTGTTGCACGGAGGCGCGTCGGTGGTGCTGGCGGAGACGGTGGGCTCCACGGCCAGTTATCTGGTGATTGATACCGATCGGTTTTTTTGTGTGGGGATCGAGGTCAACGCGAACCATTTGCGCGGGGTGCGCAGTGGGCGGGTGACGGCGGTGGCGCACCCGGTGCATATCGGGCGCACGACCCATGTCTGGGATATTCGTCTGACGACGGAGGATGGCAAGGCCTGCTGTATTTCCCGGTTGACGGTGGCGGTGGTGCCGCATGGTGAGCAGCCGCCCGGGCGTTGAGCGAAGATCAAGAGCGTCGGCCTAACGGCCTCGGGTTTCGCCTTCGGCGAGTTACTTGATAAAGCCCCAAGTAACCAAGGGCTTGTGCTCCTGGTTTGGCCCTTCCTTCGTCAGGGCTCCTTCACTCCGGCCTCGCTCCGTGGGCCCGCGCCGAACGGACATCCATGTCCTGACGGTGCTCTCGCGGCATCCATGCCGCTCGGCCCACTCCGCGAGACCTGCGTTCAGCCTGCACCCAAGTCGCGATTTGTGGTGTTTGAGCCATTTGCGTTTGAAGATCAAAAGCGCTTTTAAAGCAGATCAACGGCTTCCCGGCTGAAGCCGGTCCCACTGACTGTACCCAGCTCACACTGTAGGAGCCGGCTTGCTGGCGAATGCATTCTGTCAGTCGATGTATTCATACCTGACGGACCGCGTTCGCCAGCAAGCCGGCTCCTACAGAAAAATCTGATCGTTCCCACGCTCCGCGTGGTAATGCCGCCTCAGACGCTCCGCGTCCCGAATTCCAGGGGCGGGGCAATTCGCAGGAGGCTGGGCAACTGTCATTTGTGACAGTTGTTCCTGCGGGTATTTGCCCTCAGTCTTGAGCTTCCCCATGTCGGTATGCCGCACATCAAGGAGTTAGGCCATGGACAGCAAAACTGCAGTGATCAGTGAGCACATCATCAGCAAGACAGCCGAGATAGCAAAACTCGCCAGCGAAATCTTGACGCTCGAAGAGACCAGGGTCGCAAAGAGTCAAACCCCCTTGAGTCAATGGCTGACACGTATCTACGACGACCAGTCGCTCAACAATGTCGAGTTTCAGCAGTTGCGTGACGAGGCTGATCGCAGGCTGAATGCGTTGAAGGAGCTGTATCCGGAAAGTGATGGTCTGGGCACTTTTCAGAAAGCCGCCGATGACGCCGTGCAGCAGATGCAGGTGGGAATTTTGAGTTTCAAAAAGAAGCATTTGCCCAAGGAGGCAAAGGCGAACATTCAGGAGGCCTACGCTTTTCAAGTTGCTTACATTCAGGCGTGTCTGGACCGTTTCACACAGATGCTCTGAGCCACTTGAATAAGCCACTTGAATAAGCCACTTGAAGAAGCTGCCTGGAGAGGCTGCTCTTTAAAAGCGACTGATTTATTCTTAGCGTTTCACCGTAAATTAATCTGTCCCCGTTTGAGATCGCAGGCTTCCCGGCTGAAGCCGGTCCTACGAGTGTAAGCGCACCCCTGTAGGAGCGCGCTTGCCCGCGAAGAGGCCCGCGTGTACGCCATCCATTTTGCGGTGTGACCCCTGACGCCTTCCCGGCTAAAGCCGTTCCCACTTGATCGCTCAAAACAACCCGATAAACACCCCCATGACCGGAGTGGCCTCATCGATGGCAGTTCCGGTCATTGCCGGCCCGTCGGGCGGTGCGCACAATCGCGGCTTGTTCTGGTTGCTCTGGGTGCGTCGGCATGTCTCAACTTCTGTTTTTCGCTCACGCCAATGGCTTCCCGTCGGGCACGTACGGCAAGTTGTTCGCGGCGCTTGGGCCTGAGTTCGAGATTCGCCATCTGGAGCAGCATGCCCATAACCCGCAATTTCCGGTGACGGACAACTGGCCGGAGCTGGTGGATGAGTTGATCCACCATTTGCGCGAGCAGCCGCAGCCGGTGTGGGGCGTCGGGCATTCGCTGGGCGGCGTGCTGCATTACCATGCGGCGTTGCGTCATCCGGAGTTGTATCGGGGCGTGGTCATGCTGGATTCGCCGGTGCTGACGCGGTTCGATCAGTGGATGATTCGGGCGGCCAAGCGCTTTGGGTTCATCGATCGCATCACGCCCGCAGGCCGGACGCTGGGGCGCCGGGAGGTGTTCAGCAGTGTCCAGGCGGCGCGGGAGTACTTTGCCGGCAAGTCGCTGTTCCGGCGTTTCGATCCCGATTGCTTCGAGGCGTATCTGCGTCATGGGCTGCAAGCCGATGGCGACGGGGTGCGCTTGCGCTTCGACCCTGCGACCGAAATCAGCATCTACCGCAGCGTCCCCCATACGAGCCCCGGCCTTGCCCGCCAGTTGCGGGTGCCGCTGGCAATGGTGCGGGGCGAAAACAGCGATGTGGTGCGGCGCCACCATGCGCTGTCAGTCAAAAGCATGCGCGAGGGCGTGTATCTTTCCGTGCCCGGCGGGCATATGTTCCCGCTCGAACACCCCGAGGACACCGCCCACATGCTCAGAACGCTGTTTTCCCGCTGGTCGGCCAGAGCCAACGGCGAGCACGCCGATGCCGCCCTGCAACGAGCCCGCGCATGACCTGCTCGGTGGAAGAAATCCGCCTGAGCCTGCCCCATATCGAGCTGGCCGCCCATCTGTTTGGTCCCCAGGACGGCATTCCGGTGATTGCCCTGCATGGCTGGCTGGACAACGCCAACAGCTTCGCGCGGCTGGCGCCCAAGCTTGAAGGGCTGCGGATACTGGCGCTGGACATGGCCGGGCATGGTCACTCCGACCACCGTCCGCCAGGTTCCGCCTACGGCTTGCCGGACTACGCCCACGATGTGTTGCAGGTGGCGGGACAGATGGGCTGGGAGCGCTTCTCTCTGCTGGGTCACTCGCTGGGGGCAATCATTTCGGTGATCGTTGCGGCCGCCGTCCCCCAGCGAGTCAATCGTCTGGCCTTGATCGACGGCCTGGTGCCGCCGGTGGGCGAGCCCGAGTCTGTCGTCGAGCGCATGGGCGCGGCGCTGCAGGCGCAACTGACCCAGCCGAGCAAGCGCAAGCCGGTCTACCCGGACATGGATAGGGCAGTGGAGGCGCGGATGAAAGGCATGGTGGCGGTCAGTCGTGAGGCGGCCGAACTGTTGGCCCAGCGTGGCCTGATGCCGGTGCCGGGTGGCTACACCTGGCGCAGCGACAGCCGGCTGACCTTGCCCTCGTCGATTCGTCTGACGCGAGCGCAGGCGCTGTCTTTCGTCACGGCGGTGCGCTGTTCGGCGCAGTTGATCGTCGCCGAGGAGGGGATGCTTGCGCAGAACCGGGAGCTGCTCGCCAGCGTTCCTTTTACGGTGACGTCCTTGCCAGGCGGGCACCATCTGCACCTCAACGATGAGGCGGGTGCGCGCTCTGTTGCAGACTGTTTCAATCGCTTCTTCGCCGCGCCTTGACTTGCGACCTGCAACTGCCGAGGCTGGAGCAGTTGAAACAGGAGACTGCACGATGGACCACTGCCCACGCCCCGACATTTTATTTTCCAGCACGCCGCGCGTTGTCGCGGCTTTGTTTTGCCTGCCGATTGCCTTGCCTGCCGCTTCAATGGCTGCCTCGCCGATTGCCCTGCCATGAGCGCATCCATGACGTTCACCCACACCTTCACCCGCACGCTCGCGCTCACGCTGCTGCTCACCGGGTTCAGCGCCATCGTCCATGCCGCCGACGTCCCCGGCAGTCAGGACTTGCCCAATCTGCCGCGACTGGCAGACGCGGAAATCGTCGATTATCGGCCTGCTGTTGAGCTGGAGCGTATCTATCCGTTGGGCTCGATCCGAAAGATCAGCGGCCAGTTGCGCTTCGACGGGCAGGTGTCCGGGCGGGGCAACGTGACGGCCATTACTTACCAATTGCCGGTCGAGCACAGCGCCGACGAGGCGTTCACCGCCGCCCGCGAAGCGTTGCAGCAGCAGGGCGCGCAATTGCTGTTCTGGTGCCAGGCGCGGGATTGTGGCGAAAGCAGTCTGTGGGCCAACGAGGTGTTCGGCAACGCCAAGCTGTATGGCGCCGATAACGGTCAGTCCTATCTGTTGCTGCGCCTGGCCGCCCCGGCGGACAACACCCTCGTGGCGTTGTACGGCATCACCCGCGGCAACCGCCGCGCGTTCCTCCACGTCGAGCAATTTCAATCGAGCACGCAGCTGGGGGATTTGCTGCCGACGTCCGCGACCCTGTTGCGCGAGCTGAAAAGCACCGGTGAGCTGGAGCTGCCGATGCTGACGGCAGAGCCCCAGGAACCCTGGATCACCTTGCTGTCCCGAGGCCTGAATCTGGACAGCACCTTGCGCGTGACTCTTTCCGGGGATCAGCGCGAAGCGTGGCGTCAGGCGCTGGTGGCCAAAGGCGTGCGCGCCGCACGCCTGGAAGCGGGCGATCGGAAAAATCCCGGTCTGACCCTCGAACTCATTCGCTGAAGCGAACGCTGTTCTTGTCCTGAAAAACTGATCGGGTTGTCAGCATGAGGCGAGCCACGTGGTTCGCCGGTATGCTTCTCGGATTCAACCCCCTCCTTTGCGGAATGACCGATGTTCAATAACGATCGCCTGTTGGTGCAGATTATCCTGCTCGCGCTATTCGGCGCCTGTCTGTGGGTGATGGTGCCGTTCTGGTCGGCGCTGTTCTGGGGTGCCGTGCTGGCGTTCGCCAGCTGGCCGCTGATGCGTCTGCTGACACGCGCGCTCAAGGGGCGGGAATCCCTCGCGGCGGCGATTCTGACCCTGGGCTGGATGGTGCTGGTGCTCGCGCCGCTGGTCTGGCTGGGCTTCAATTTGGCGGACCACGTGCGCGACGCAACGGCGTTCGTCAAGGACGTGCAAGTGGACGGCCTGCCGGATCCACCCACCTGGCTGGCGGGCATTCCGCTGGTGGGCGAGCGGCTGGTGGGCTACTGGAACACCATCGACCAACAGGGCGCGGCGCTGCTGGTCAGCGTCCGGCCTTATCTGGGTCAGGTCGGCAACTGGCTGCTGGCGCGCAGTGCGCAGATCGGCGGCGGCATTCTCGAGCTGACCCTGAGCATCATCTTCGTGTTCTTTTTCTACCGTGACGGGCCGCGCGTGGCAGCGTTCGTGCTGAGTCTGCTGGAACGGCTGATCGGCGATCGCGCGCAGTATTACCTCGATCTGGTGGCCGGCACGGTTCAGCGGGTTGTCAACGGTGTGATCGGCACCGCAGCGGCGCAGGCAGTGCTGGCGCTGATCGGTTTCCTGATTGCCGGTGTGCCGGGCGCGTTGGTATTGGGCATCGGCACCTTCCTGCTGAGCCTTGTGCCCATGGGCCCACCGCTGATCTGGATACCGGCCACGGCGTGGCTGGCCTGGCGAGGCGATTACGGGATGGCGATTTTTCTCGGCTTGTGGGGCACGTTCATCGTCAGTGGCGTCGATAACGTGCTCAAGCCGTACCTGATCAGTCGCGGCGGCAATTTGCCGTTGGTGATTGTCTTGCTCGGGGTGTTTGGCGGGCTGCTGGCGTTCGGCTTCATCGGCCTGTTCATCGGCCCGACATTGCTGGCGGTGGCCTACAGTTTACTGCTGGACTGGGTCGGGGACAGTCGCGCGCGGCAGCCGGTCAAGTAGTGAGCACGCATAAAAATCCGCTGCCGGGCTGGACTCGGTGGCGGTTTCGTCATGCCGGGAACAAACTGGAGCGGTACGTCGAGGACGGCTATTTGCCGATTGACAACGATGTCACCGAACGTGCGAGCCGCCCCTTGGTGATTGGAACAAAGAACTGGTTGTTAAAGGCGCGAAGGCTAGCGCTCAACTTTACAACCTGTTCGAGACCGCCGAAGAAAGCTGGATGCCGCACCCGATGTTCGCCATTATTTTGATTGTGGTGTGTGCGATCAAGTCTCTGGCGATGGGAGTGTGTTCAGGCGGACACGTTGCCAAAGCTTGCTTTGTGGTGGAGTGCAAGAATGAACTTTGTGGCGATATAGGTCAATCCATGCGTTGTGAAAAGCAGGATAAGCCGACGACTAACTTGAAGGGTCGGTACAGGATCGACAGGCAGGGAAGAGCGCACGTGACCGAGACAGATCGCGTGCCAGCTCCAAGGGAGGCGTTGGGGCTTATTCGAAGAGAGCTGGGTCGACTTTGTGGCGTCTAGCCTGTTCCAGATGGCGTCGCATTTGATCAGCGGCTGCCAATCTGTCACCCCGTTCCAGGCACTCCAGAATCGCCAAGTGTTCTTCGGCTTGGCCTTTACGGGGTGCACGTGCGCTTGCCTGCCGGTATTCAACAAGCCGGCGCAGTTGATCGAGGCGACGTACGGTCTGCTGCAGGAAGCGATTGCCTGAACATGCCGCCAGAGTCTCGTGGAACTGAGAGTTGGCCTCAAACAACTCCTGCGGCGTCATCGTCAAATATCCACCATTGGCAATGAACTCCTGCTGCCGACGACAGGCAGCCAGGGTTTCGCGATCAATCTGAAATGTCGGTGACAGAAGGCCGGAAGGCTCAATGGTAGCGCGGAAGGAGTAGCTTTCTTCATAGGCCTCGACAGAGTCGATCATCGGGAGCAGACGCCATCCCTGACCAGCACGCTGTTCGACCCAGCCTTCTTGCTGGATACGGGACAATACGGCTCGCAGCGCTGCCCTGGAGACGTCAAACTGGCGCATAAATTCGATCTCAGTAAACAGCTCGGGAAGCTGTCTGCTTAGTCGCAGCTCTGCAAGTTTCAGGTATAGAGGATCGTCGCTCTTTTCCATGACCTCTAAGACGAGATCACTCAGATCATCGCTTGCGCGCGCCAGGAAAAAACCTCTGTTGCGGTCATAGGTCAGCATGCCTTTTTCGACCAGATGGCCCATGGCGAACTTGACCGGCGTGCGTGACACGTTAAGTGTCGTAGCCAGTTGGGATTCGACCAGGTGATGACCAATGGCGAAGCGTTCACGACGTACGTAAGAAACGATGTCACGCGCAATGCGTGCTTGGAGAGGGCTTAGAGGCATTGGATCGGGAACCAGAAAGTGCTGAACCAGAGGGCTGCCATTCTAGCGCGTCGTGCTATGCAGCGGCAGAGACACTCTTCTGATCTCCGCCGGTGCGTCTTGAGCGCGCACTATCTGCTTAGCGAACCTGATAGAACGGGAAAGCTCCGAAGAGCACGCCCCCTACAAACAATCCAAAACTTGCGAGAATCGCCCACTTCAGCGCGAATCGCTGATGATCACCCAAGTCGACTTTAGCTAACGCAACCAGCAAGTAAAGCGAGGGCACGAGGGGGCTCAAAAGGTGTACCGGCTGGCCAACAACCGACGCGCGGGCTATTTCCAGCGGCGTGATGCCGTACTGGGCAGCGGTTTGAGCTATTACCGGAAGGATGCCGAAGTAAAACGCATCGTTGGACATGAAAAAAGTGAACGGCAGGCTGACGACAGCAGTAAATACCGCAAGGAAAGGCCCAAAGCTGGGAGGGATGACGTGCAGCAAACTCTTTGCCATTGAATCAACCATACCGGTACCCGATAGAATCCCGGTGAAGATGCCTGCAGCGAAGATGACTCCTGTGACTGCGAGCACGTTGGCCGCATGAGCCGCAATACGGGCTTTCTGATCCTCGATTTTTGGATAGTTGAACATGATCGCGATAGCAAATCCGACCATGAACAGTATCTGGATTGGCATAGCGCCGAGTACCAGGCAGGTGATTAAAACCAGCGTCAGAATGAGGTTTGGCCAGAACATCTTGGGACGACGGTTATCGTCACACTCCTCAGCAGAACCGTTACCCAGCGTAATTGATCCGTTGTGAAAGTCATCCAGATGAATGATGCCCAGACGAGTGCGCTCTTTGCGTCCCAAAATCACCGCGGTGAACACCAGGCAGGCAGCGCCGATGAGCATCCCCGGAATCATCGGCACGAAGATGTCCATTGCATCGACATGAAGCGCTGCGGCTGCACGGGCCGTAGGCCCGCCCCATGGCGAGATGTTCATGATCCCGCTGGCGATGTTGACCAGGCACGTCATGCCCAGAACGCTCATGCCTAGACGCTGATAAAGCGGCAAAAAGGCTGCACACGCAATCATGTAGGTCGTCGAGCTATCACCGTCCAGCGACACCAACATGGTCAGCACGGCGGTACCGACCAGTACCTTCAAAGGGTCGCCTTTAACCAGCTTCAAAATGAAGCGTACCAAACCATCGAAAAGCCCTGCGTCAATCATGATCCCGAAGTACAGGATCGAGAAGGTCAACATGACACCCGTAGGGGCCAACGTTTTCACGCCGTCGAGCATCATCCCGCCCAAACCAGCGTAGTGCCCGCCAATCAGCGCGAACAGGCTGGGGATCAGGATCAGAGCGATCAACGCCGAAAGGCGCTTGGTCATGATCAGGTACATGAAACATATGACCATCGAAAAGCCGAGGATTGTCAGCACGGTCGAACTCCCTTTGTTCTTGAATTTGTAGGGCGCCTATCAGCCTGGCGGCTGCAAGTCAGCCGGCGTGATTCAGGTCGAGACAGGCTCGACGCGGGAGGGAGGTCGAATGGATTTGAAGTGCGGGAGCTGGATCATGGATGGCCTCATTTTCTTATGTTTATTTTTTACCGTACCTGCCTGGCTGGGTGCCTGATGAGGTACGTCCGACTTCGGTGGCTGAGTAAATCGGATGAATCAACATTGACCTATATCGTTACAAAGTGCAATATCGGGCCACAAAAACATTGCCTGTGCAGCCTCTGAGGATTAGCCAATGCCTGAGTCAAAGGGTCAAACCGTTTCCGCCAACGGGATCCAGTACCGTGTCAGCGACATTCGTGGGGTCGTGACTGACCTGGGCGGTGATTACGCAAAGCTGCCCTACAGCCTGCGAATCCTCGCCGAGAACGTTTTGCGCGGGGAGGCTGACCCTGAAGCCGCGCTCAAAGTCATCTGCGCCCGCTCCAAAGAATTCGATATCCCTTTCCGACCAGCCCGTGTCGTCCTGCAGGATCTGCTCGGTACGCCTGCGTTGGTCGACCTCGCCGGGCTGCGTGATGCTGTTGCCGAGAGGGGCGGCAACCCACGCTTGGTTAACCCGGTCACTCCAACTCACCTGGTCGTCGATCACTCGCTCAACGTCGAGCGCTGGGGGGATGCGAGCGCGCTTGCCGATAACGAAGCCATCGAGCGTGAGCGCAATGCTGAACGTTTCCAGTTTCTGGACTGGTGCAATAGGGCATTCAGCAACCTGTCGATCATCCCTTCGGGCAAAGGCATCCTTCACCAGATCAACCTGGAGCGCCTGACCACAGTCGTGGGAACTCAGCGTCGTGACGGCGAGCTGTGGGCATTCCCGGATACGCTGGTCGGTACCGACAGCCACACCACTATGATCAATGCCATTGGCGTGTTGGGCTGGGGTGTAGGCGGTATCGAAGCTGAAGCGGCAATGCTGGGTAAATCGTTGATGCTGCGTCTGCCGGAAATTGTCGGCGTACGTCTGGAAGGCACGCTGCCTCAAGGCTACTTGGCAACGGACATCGCACTGGCGCTGACCGAGCAACTGCGCAAGGCTGGCGTAATCGGTTCATTCCTGGAATTCTTCGGCCCTGGCGTACCACAACTGTCGCTGGCTGATCGTGGCACTTTGTCCAATATGGCGCCTGAGTTTGGTGCGACTGCAGCGATGTTCGCGATTGATGATCGCACTCTGCATTACCTGCGCATGACGGGTCGTGGCGGTCAGATTTCCGGCCTGACTGAGGCTTATGCTCGCGCTCAAGGCCTGTGGCATGACAGCTTAGGAGAGGCTGAGTACAACCGCGTCGTAACGCTGAATCTCAGCTCTGTGGCGCGTTCAATTGCGGGGCCGAAGCAACCACACCAACGAATTGTATTGGGTCAAAAAGCCCCCGCGACCAACCTCCCAGTTGGCTTGGACAACGGCTCGGTAGTGCTCGCGGCGATCACCAGCTGCACTAACACTTCTAACCCACGCGGTGTGATCGCCGCCGGCTTGGTCGCGCGGAACGCACGCAAACGCGGCTTGAAGCGTGCTCCTTGGGTCAAGACGTCCTTTGCACCAGGCTCGATGGTTGTCACTGATTACCTCGAACGCTCCGGGCTCAACGAAGATCTCGACGCCTTGGGCTTCAACTTGGTCGGCTACGGGTGCACCACCTGTAACGGTATGTCCGGCCCGCTGCTCAGCCCTGAGATCGAAGAAGAGATCCGCACCCGTAAGCTGGAAACTGTGGCTGCGACCTCTGGTAACCGTAACTTCGAAGGTCGGGTTCATCCACTGGCTCGCGAAGTATTCATCATGTCGCCGCCACTGATCGTTGCTTACGCGATTGCAGGCACCTACCTGATCGATCCGGAGAAAGATGCTCTGGGCCTGGATGAGAATGGCGTACCTGTTTACTTGCACGAGCTGTGGCCAAGTGACGAAGAACTGACTCGAATCGAAGCGGACAACCTGACCGCAGACCTTTTCGACAAGGCATACGAGGATGTCCCACGTGAAGCCGGTTTGATTGCCAGCGACTTGCGTGCAGGGGTCAGCGACCAATATGACTGGCAGACCAGCAGCACCTACATCCGTAAGCCTCCGTACTGGAGCGACGCGGTCACGGCTACTGATACCAGCAAAGATCTCAGGAACATGCGCGTCCTCGCTATGCTGTCGGACAACATCACAACCGACCATATTTCCCCATCGGGTGCGATCCTGCCTGAAAGTGATGCGGGTCAATATCTGCAGTCCCACGGTATCGCTGTTCCCGAGTTCAACTCCTATGGCACTCGCCGTGGTAACCACGAGGCTGCACAGCGTGCGACCTTCGCAAGCCCACGCCTGAAGAACGAGCTGCTCGTAGATGGCCGCGAAGGCCCATGGACGCTGCTGCTGCCCGAAAAAGAAGTCACTACGATCTTCCAGGCCGCTGAGGTCTACGCGGATCGCAAGCAGCCGCTGATCGTCGTTGCGGGTAAGGAATACGGAAGCGGTTCCTCTCGCGACTGGGCAGCCAAAGGCCCACGCTTGCTGGGTGTCCGTGTCGTGGTCGCGGAGAGCTTCGAGCGTATTCACCGCACGAACCTGGCAGGACTCGGGATCCTCCCGCTGCAGTTCGAGCAGGGCGTCTCACGTCAAAGCCTGGGTCTGAATGGCCGCGAGACCTTTAGCGTTGAGGGCATCACTGATGACTTCCAGCCAGGCGCCAAGGTCACTCTGGTGATTGAGCGCGAAAACGGCGAAACCGAGCGCGTCAGTGTCGTGAGCCGTCTGGATACCTTCGAGGACGTTCGTTACTTCCGAAGCGGTGGTCTGTTGCCGCAGTTGCTGATCGAAAGCATGAAGAACGCATCCGCCAGCTGATGCGCCGCTGATTTGTCGCAGGAGATATCAAATGACTCAAAGACGTATTCCAGCCGTTTACATGCGTGGCGGCTCCAGTAAGGGCGTGTTCTTTCTCGACAAGGATCTGCCGCCTGCTGGCCAAGAGCGAGATGCCGTCCTTCTCCGTGTGATCGGCAGTCCGGATGTGTACGGCAAGCAGATCGACGGAATGGGGGGTGCGACCTCCAGTACCAGCAAGGTTGTGATCATCGGTAAGTCAAGTCGTGAAGATTGCGACGTTGATTACCTGTTCGGGGCTCCGGCCATCGAGACGCCGGTTATTGACTGGTCAGGTAACTGCGGCAACCTGAGTTCGGCTGTCGGCCCGTATGCGATCTCTGAAGGCTTGGTGGATGCTCCTCGTGATGGCATCGCCGTTGTCCGTATCTGGCAGGCCAATATACAGAAACGAATCATCGCCCACGTGCCGATGCGCAACGGTGAGGTTCAGGAGGAGGGTGACTTCGTACTCGATGGTGTGGGGTTTCCAGCGGCTGAAATCGTGCTGGAGTTTCTCAAGCCTGGCGGGTCGGACGGCAGCATTCTGCCCACCGGTAACGCCGTCGATGAACTGGACATTCCAGGCATCGGCATTATGCCCGTCACGTTGTTGAACGCTGGTAACCCCACCATTTTCCTTGAGGCTGATCGGGTGGGTCTTAACGGTACCGAAACTCAGGATCAGGTCAATGGCGATGCCGAGCTCCTGGCGCGCTGTGAAACTATCCGTGCTCATTGCACCGTTGCGATGGGGTTGGCCGCGACCGCCGAAGAGGCAACTCGTCTGCGTCCGCATACGCCCAAGCTGTGCTTTGTTGCGAGGCCTCAGAGCTATCAGGCTGCCGGTGGCAAGTTCGTCGAGCCAGCTGATATCGATGTGATCGCCCGGATTCTGTCGATGGGCAAGTTGCACCACGCGATTACGGGTACTGGTGCTGTCGCTGTCGCCGTCGCGGCTGCTCTGGATGGCACGCTGGTGAATCGTATCGTAGGCGAAATCGGGGATCGCCAAGTTCGTATGGGGCATACCGCCGGCAGCGTGGCAGTAGGCGCGAAAACCGTCCTGGAAGATGGTGGCTGGAGTGTGGACAAAGCAGTGATGAGCCGCAGTGCTCGCCGGCTGATGGAAGGCTGGGTACGAGTCCCTGAAGTCCTCTGACGGCCTGGAGAGCGCATTTTGATCGAACTCATAAACTCGCCAGGGTTTTGGCTGGCCGTGATGCAAATCATCGCCATCGATATTTTGCTGGGCGGCGACAATGCGGTTGTCATCGCGCTGGCGTGTCGCAAGCTCCCTGAAGCACAACGTAATCGCGCCATTATTGGCGGAGCGCTGGGCGCGATCCTATTGCGAATAGGGATGATCTTCTTCGCACTTCAGCTGTTGGAATTGCCTTTCCTCAAGCTGATTGGTGCCGTATTGCTCCTCTGGATCGGTATCAAGCTGATGGTTCCTGAGGGTGAGGATGCACATGACAACATGTCGGCGAGCCCAAAGCTTTGGGGCGCGATCAAGACCATCATCGTTGCCGACGCGGTCATGAGCCTGGACAACGTGGTTGCAGTAGCAGGGGCCTCCGGCGGGCAAATTGAGCTGGTGATCTTTGGCATCGTCATTAGCATCCCGATCATCATCTGGGGCAGCAAGTTGGTACTGCATTTCATGGATCGATATCCGATTGTCATCAGCCTTGGCGCTGCATTGCTCGGTTGGATCGCGGGCAGCATGGCGATCACCGATATAAGCGTGCCGGCGGTACCCGCTTGGGCTCATTACGGTGCCGGCATCGTCGGCGTGGCAATGGTGGTGATCATCGGAAAATGCATTGTCAGTTCGAATGCAGCTGCGGGTGAGAAATCAGAAACAGAGAGGAGTGAGTAGACGTGGAATTTGATCTTGCCGCCGTACGAAAAGATATCGCTCCACAGGGACCGCTGCGGGTCGCAATCAACCTCGGCAATCCTGTCTTGGCAAAGCGTGATGAACATACCGAGGTTCTCTCGGGTGTGTCGGTGGCATTGGCATACGCACTAGCTGATGAGCTTGATATTACCGTCTCCCTGACGCCCTATGATGTCGCCGGCAAGGTCTTTGCGGCACTTGAGGGCGGGGCTTGGGATCTTGCGTTCCTCGCCAATGAACCAGTCAGAGCTGAGAAAATCTCCTTCTCCAGCCCTTACGTCTGCATCGATGGAACCTATCTGGTGCGAACGGAAAGCAAGTTTAAGCTCGCGTCTGCCTTGGACGCTGGTGGCTGCAGGATCGCAGTGGGGAGGGGAGCGGCCTATGACCTGTTCTTGTCCCGGACGTTGGAAAATGCCGAGTTGGTTCGAGCGACCACTTCAGCCGCCGCCGTTGATGAGTTCTTGAAGCTCGGCCTCGATGCAGTTGCAGGTGTTCGTCAGCCGCTGGAGCGCTTCGCCCAAAGTACGACAGGCGTGAGGGTGTTAAGGGACAACTTCACGGAAATTCGTCAGGCGATGGCTGTTCCGAAAGGGAGAGCGGTTGCTGCTGAGTATGTTCAAGGCTTCATCAATCGCTGTCTGCGGAGCGGACTCGTTGCCAAAGCGCTGGCCGACAGTGGTGAGCAGGATGCGCGAGTTGCTAAGCCCTACCTGGGGTAGACCCAAAAAACACTTGATCCAGCCGTGGGCCCTCAGGCGGTCGAACTGATTATTTGTAGGTCGCTGCCCAGTAAAGATTGGATGTGTAACTATCTGTGGCTTACCGTTTAATAATGCCGAATACAGGAAGCAACTCAGATGCTCGCTGCCTTCAGGCACTACCCGTTTTCGGTCAATCTGCTGCTGTCGGCTGCATTGTTTCTGACACTGGGGCGCGCCATTACCTTGCCGTATATGGTGATTTATCTGTCATCTACCTTCACATTGGGCGTCAGCGAAATCGGTCTGGTAGTGGGCGGTGCGATGCTTGTCGGCTCGTTGCTAAGCCTTTATGGCGGATATCTGACTGACAAAATCTCCAGCTATCGATTGATCCTGAGCTTCACGGGTTTTTTCACCGTAGGCTTCGTGGGTATGTGCGTCACGGCGCACCTGTGGCTATTTTTCCTGTTTCTGGTGTCCTTCAATTTCGCCTATTCTGTGATCGATATCGTGGTCAAGGCCGCGTTCGGCAAACTGTTGCCGGAAGCCGAACGCGGCAAAGTATTTTCGGTGCGCTACACACTAATCAACATTGGTTACGCGGTGGGGCCGTTCATTGGCGCTGGGCTCGCGCACATGGATATGAAACTGCCGTTCTTGATGTCTGCGATATTCGGCCTCGGCTTCTTCCTGACCTATATGGTCTGGGGCGACAGGAGCCTCAGTTCCGCCGACCCGGCCAATGCCCCGGTGTCGTTCGTTGCTGTAGGGCGCATTCTGCTCAAGGACTATCGCCTGGTCTGCTTCACTGTTGGCGGGGCGTTGAGCGCTGTTGCATTCGGCCAGTTCACCGGCTACATCTCGCAATACTTAGTGACAACAAGCACACCAGAATTTACCTACCAGGTCATCAGCACGGTTGTAGCGGTTAATGCTACGGTGGTGATCTGCTTGCAGTACATTGTGGGCAAGCGCATTACCAATGAGCATTTGAATCAGTGGCTGACAGCGGGCTTCAGTCTATTTCTGCTGGGCGTCGTCGGTTTTGCGTTGTCCACCAGTGTGCTGCATTGGGCGTTGGCAGTGGCGATATTTACTGTGGGGGAAGTCATCGTGTTCCCGGCGGAGTATATGTTCATCGACCGCATCGCGCCGGAGCATTTGCGCGGCATGTACTACGGCGCGCAAAACCTGTCCAGCCTAGGCGGTGCGCTGGGGCCGGTGTTGTGCGGATTTGCCCTGGCATCGCAGTCGGCGCATTTCATGTTTTATATGCTCGCGGTGTTTATCATTGCGGGCGGATGCTTCTATCTGATGGGTGCCTCCTACTCCAAACGCCATGACACTGGACGCGGTGATCTCCGCCCATAATTGCTCTACCTCTATTTCTGGCAGAACCTGGACACAGATCTCGCGATCTGGGCGGCAGTCAGCGGCAGAATAGGGGCCAGACAGTTCAAAACAATTTGGGTCTGACTTCATTTTTATAAATGAATCTACAAACTACGGCTAACGTTGATTGAAAACTGACCCAGGACGGATTGCTGATTTTTGCCCCAGCAATTATGGCAACCCGTTATGCGGCAGCACTCGTCGATCTTACTTGCCCGTCGCGTCGGCAGCCGCATCAGCACATCTTTGAGATAAGCATACGGATCATGCCCGTTAAGCTTGGCCGATTGGATCAGGCTCATCAGCGCTCCTTAACGACCCGACAGAGAGCCAATTCTTGCGTCCAAGAGCTCATGGGCGTGGACGCTGTTCGATCTGATGGTTATCGATACCAAGGCAAACACCCCTTTGCACACAAGTGATGTGCAGGGGCGGTTCTTCATAGCGCCTTACTAGACTCGTATATTGAATCCACCGTGGCGTGCTGGCTCCTGCAGCGTGCTGATGATGAGACCCCAAACGAGACCACATTATGAACAGTGCCATTCAACCGCATTCAAACCTGGAAGTATCTCCCCATGAGATCGATGCCGAATACTTCGAATACAGCAAAGCGGCAAATCCGATCAGCGCAAACTTGATCACCCGCATCCCGTACCAGAGTTTCCCTGCTTCGCTCTATGATTCGGGCCCATCTCGAACAGTTGCTCTCGATTTGAGCGAAAAACTGGAGTGTGAAGGCCCCGCAACCGGCCCAGGTCTTTGCGCTAGTTTTATTCGACTGAACGCTGGCGATGGCATCACATTGGCGCCCAACGCGACTTCACAGGTTCTGTATGTAATCGATGGTAGCGGCAGCCTTGCGTACGGTGAAGAGGCATTTGAATGGAAGAAAGGTTGTTTTATTGCCCTGCCAGGGATGAACAGCACAATCCTCAAGGCGTCGGCGGACGCACGATTCTACTGGGTACATGATGAGCCTCTTCTTCGCTACTTAGGCGTGAGCAGAAGTGAAGACCGCTTCACCCCGACTCTCTACCCTGCGGATGTCGCATCTGCAAAGCTTCGTGAAGCCGCTGATGATCCACGTGCACAGGATCGCAGCCGCGTCAGCATCCTGCTTGGTAACAGCAAATTCCCTCAGACACGCACAGTGACCCATGTGCTGTGGGCTATGTACGGCATCCTCCCAGGCGGCTCGATCCAAAAACCCCACCGGCACCAATCCATCGCCCTGGACTTCATCATTGATTGCCCAACCGGCTGCTATTCGCTTGTAGGTACTGAACTGGACGAAAATGGCGATATTCGCAATCCAAAACGCGTAGATTGGACACCAGGGCTTGCGTTCGTCACACCACCTGGCTATTGGCATGCTCACTTCAACGAGTCGGATCGCGAAGCATTTCTGATCCCGATTCAGGATGCAGGTCTACAGACATATCTGCGATCACTCGATATTAGGTTCAGCTAAAATGGACTCCCGGTATGACTAGCTCATACCGGGAATCATCGCTGCCACACGGGCGGGTCAACCACGCGATCAGCAATGAAATCAATGAAGCATCGCACCTTCGAAGAAACGATGCGCTTCGGCGGATATACAAACCAGATGGCACCAGATTCATGTGAGGCCTTGACCTCCCAATCAGGCAGCCAACGCACCAGTCGACCATCGCGCAAACTGGCGCTGGCAAGCCAATCTGGGAGCAATGCCATTCCCAACCCGCTGCTTACCGCGATGAGCTGAGCGTCAAGGTCATTTATCCAAAGCACTGCACTAACGGGCAACGAAACCTGCCCGTTGTCGTTGGCAAATATCACCGCATCGGGGCACTGGGGTCCGATGATCATCATGTCGACGGGCAGTTGATCAGGGCAATCCGGTTGAGGATGACGCGTTGCAAATTCGGGGCTCACACATAGGAAAGTCTTGACCTCAGCCAGCTTTCTCGCCTTGAGATTGGAGTTGGCTAGCCTGCCAATTCGAATCGCAAGATCGATCCCAGTGGCGATCAGATCGACTTGTGACTCCTCAATACAGAGATCTAGCGTGATGTCTGGGTAACGCTCAATAAACTCGCCTACTAGAGGGAGTATATGATGACGCGCAAAAGCAGGCGGCAGACTAACCTTCAATCTCCCTCGGGGATTTTGATTGAGAGCGGACGTTGCCGCCCTGGCTTCTGACAGTTCAAAGAGAACTTTTCGGGCATGGTACAAGAACGTTTGCCCACCTTCCGTCAATGCAAGTTTTCGTGTTGATCGATTGAAAAGTGCAATGCCGAGGTCTTGCTCTAAATCTTTGATGTAACGTGAAACTGTAGAAGCTTTTATCCCCAAACGCTCTGCTGCTTTGGAGAAGCTATTCCCATCGGCAGACTCTACGAAAGCGGTCAGTGCTGCTAGGTAGTCCAAGTGCGCCTCTCTGTTTTCGGTGTCGCTAGCCCGCCTGTAAGGGCACTTGAGCCTTAAAATCGATTGGAAAACTCGTTTGCTTCTGAGGCTCAGCCTTGGTCATCTCGGAAGGGTATCCCATCGCAAGCGTTCAGTGAAGTCACCTTACCGCGATGGTCTCGCTGGCTCGCGCCATGGGGTGTGCAGCATCATTTTTCGTACAGAGCCTGGGCGTCTTGCAACGCTGACTGCAGGATGGCGACCAACTTGGGACGGCTGGTGTTATGCCTATACAGCATGACTAACTCGCGCTCATAGGCGCTGTTAGGCGAAATAATCATGCAATGATATGGGACAGTGCAACGGTAAGCAGTCCTCCGGCCATAACCGAAACGAGCGCCGCATCGCGCGCGCCAGCAGTTCCACGGTCTTATCTCCATGGGATGCGGCGCTGCGCACGAGCACAATCCCATCATCCGGAATAACCGGCATTCCTCCGACTCATTGCCCCGTTAAACAGACCTCCTGCTTGCTCGTTCAGGTCATATCAATCTTCAAACGACACAACATTTTGACGGCGCCGGTCGACGACAAGCCGCGTCACGTCAGGCCGCGAATAATGCCCAGCCTGATCAAGGTTCTGCCGCTCACGGCGCACTTCATTGCGATCAAGCGTCGCGACCAGCAGGCACTCTTCACCGACGGCTGGCGGAATGACCCAGTCGCCATTTGGCGCAGAAATACATGAGCCGCCGTTTGCCAGGATCTCTGGGCAATTTGCGAGTATCAAGTCCAAGTGCGGCGTATCGGATGGAAAGTCTTCACGCCGCATCAGAGCAGATACGGAGATGGTGAAGCAACGCCCCTCTTTGGCGATGAAGCGCGTGATGTCGTCGGTATTGCGCAGATTGCCGGGCCATAGAGCGACGTGCAGATCTTCGCCTTGGGCATACAGTGCAGCACGCGACAGGGGCATCCAGTTTTCAAAGCAGTTGAGGCCGCCGACAGTAAATGATCCAACCGGGTGGACTTGCAAACCATGTCCGTCCCCCGGCGACCATGTCAGGCGTTCTTCGTAGGTCGGCATCAATTTGCGGTGCACCGAACCAATCACGCCATCCGCCCCGATATGAACCCGCGAACAATAGACGCTGTAGCCACCACGATCTGCTGCCCGCTCGATACAACCGAGCATGACAGCGATGTTGTTTTTGGCAGCAGCAGCACAGACGGCATCCAGATGCCCTGCCTCGATCTGTACTGCCTGCTTAAGGTAGTAAGCGTGGATATCCTTTTGTATCGAGCAATTGAAGCGTGCTCCATCGGTCAGTTCCAGCCAGAAAGGGTAGCCCGGCAAGAGGGCTTCACCGAACGTGACGAAGTGGCACTGTTGTTCTGCAGCACGTCCGATGTAGTCAACTATTTTCTCAAGAGTTGCTTCGCGGTTAAGCCAGATGGGCGAAATCTGTGCCAACCCAACCGTTAATAAATCCAGATTTTTAGTGTAACTGGATGGCATCGAATATTTCCTTAATGAGTTGAGGTGGCTCGCACGAGAGAGAATCGCTTGATCAATAATTTGCCCGGACGGGGTGATGACTATGATAAGAAAATAGCGTTACGCTCAGAGGGTATCCTCGCCTGTAGAGTGAACCCATTCTTATAGTGGGTATGTAAATTTCAAAAAGTGCTAAGTGAGTATCGACTAGTTATAGATAAATCTTTCAATCCTTGAAAGCACAGTAGTTGCTGTAAAGCGTCTGTCTTCGAATCACATCCTAACCGCTGCAGCGTCACGTGCCAGTCCCCCGCAGATCAAATGCGCAAGATTATGCAAGTAACCGATCAGTACGGAGCCATTGAGAATAATGGTTTGACGGTCTAGTTATGGCACTGCAGGAGCACGGGCTGATCGTGCACTCAGGGAGGGAGCTGGAAGTGGCACCGGGACATCTATTCGGTGAGCAGAATGAACAGGTCGCAGGGTGGGCGATTCGTTGAAGTGTGATCAAGATGGGCCCAGGGCAGTGGGGATGCTGGGGTTTCATTTGGATAGGTCGGGCAGGGGGGCGATAGGTGATCTGATTCAATTTGCCTACCTGATTATTGCCTCTCGGGGCAATCATGATGTAGGGACTGCTCGGGGACTCTACACCTGGGCGCAGCACAAATACCGAAAGCGATGGTAAGGCAAACACCGTCGACTTCTTGCGCTACAAACAGTGTCGAATAGGCTCGATCAGCTGATCCGACACTGCGAGGTGGGCTCGTTCAGGGCGAGGCCACGATAGCTGACGTCGGACAGTCGCGCGCGTCAGCCGGTCAAGTAACCGGCACGCCTGCAAAAACCGCCGCCGGGCTGGGTTCGGCGGCGGTTTTTTTCGTCAGGCCGACGTGCTCACGTACTTGCCGGACGTGGCGCTGCCGTTGAGGTTGTAGCGGTCACTGAGGGCCGCGACCATGCGGTTCAGGGCTTCAGTGGCCTGGGTGGTGGTTTGCGAAGTGGCTGTTTGCGCAGAGGCGGTCTGGCTGCTGGACGAGGCACTGGCGGAATTCGTCGCGCCCTGCAAGGCGCTGGTCAGTTCGGCGGCGCTGATGCTGCCGTCACTGTCGTTGTCCAGGCTGCTAAACAGATCGCTGGCGTTTTCGGCAGGCGGCGGAGGCGGCGGTTGTTGGGCCTGCAGGGTGGCGGTCAGTTCGTCGAGGCTGACGGTGCCGTCCTTGTTGGTGTCCAGGGCATCGAACACTTTACTGCTGTCGGCGCTGCTGCCCGAACTGCTCAGTGCGGTGGTGAGTTCATCGCTGCTGACCGTACCGTCGCCGTCGCTGTCCAGCGCACTCAGCAGGTTTTGCGCGTCATCCGCCGCAGAGCTGCCTTCCATCTGCATGGGTGGCGGCGGCGGAGGGGACAGGGCGGCCAGTTCGTCGGCGTCGAGGCTGTCATCGTCATTGCTGTCGAGATCGCCGAACGCCTTGCTCAGGCTGACGGTAATGCCGTCTTTGGAGTCCGAGGACAGCGCCGAGCTCAACTCGTCCTTATCGACACTGCCGTCGCCATTGGCGTCGAGTTTCTTCAGTAACTCGTCGGCGAACTTCTTGCTGTTGGCTGTGCTGGTGGTGCTGCTCGTGCTGGCACTGGTGTAACTGGAATAACTGCTATTGCCGCTGACGCCTGTGATCATCGGACTGACTCCCCATCAGATGGATAATGCCGGGGCGGTGCTCCGGCTTATGCAGCGTCAGGGCAAGGCGTGTCGTGGGTGTGTTGGGTTTGTACCGCCGAGCGTACGTGGGCGCTTGCGTGAGACTTCGCTCAGTGGGACCGACTTCAGCCGGGAAGAGGCCAGTCCGAACACCGTCATATTTGCGGTGTGACGCCTGACGAATTCCCGGCTAAAGCCGGTCCCACAATCGGCTCCATCGCCAGTACCACCGAACGCACCCGAGCCCATCGCTGATGACGGCGTCGAGTCAGATTCGCGGCAAGTCCAGCACCGCGGTCAGGCCGCCGCCGGGGGTGTGCTCGAGGCGCAGGTCGCCGCCCATTCGGCGTGCGGCTTCCCGGGCGATGGTCATGCCGATGCCGACGCCGCCCGAGTTGCGATTGCGCGAACTCTCGACGCGATAGAAGGGCTCGAACACCACTTCCCGTAGTTCTTCGGGAATGCCCGGGCCGTGATCGATGACGCTGACCCGCAGGCGATCGCTGGCGTCTTCGATCTCCACGCGGGCATGCCCGGCGTAACGCAGCGCGTTGTCGATGAGGTTGTTCAGGCACGAGCGCAGGGCCATGGGCTGGGATTTCAGCGGCCGGCAGGTGCCGTTCGCCTGAATGTCGTCGCCATTGTCCTGGGCGTTTTCCGCCAGGGATTCGATCAGCGCCTGCACGTCGAAGTACTGCAGCGCTTCGCTGGTGCGCTGTTCGTTCAGGTAGGTCAGGGTCGCGTCGAGCATGCCGATCATGTCGTTGAGGTCCTGGGTCATCTGCCCGTGCAGCCGCGGTTCGTCGATCTGCTCGACCCGCAGTTTCAGTCGCGCGAGCGGCGTGCGCAGGTCATGGGACACGGCGGCGAGCATCCGCCCGCGCTGTTGCACCTGTTCGCGGATACGTTCCTGCATCAAGTTGAAGGCCTGCGCCGCTTGCCGCGCCTCGCGCGGACCATTGGCGGCCAGGGGCGGGCTGTCGAGGTTTTCGCTGAGGCGTTCAGCCGCCTCGCTCAATCGGCGGATCGGCCGGCTCAGGGCCTTGGCGCCGAACCAGGCGGCCAGCACCAGGCTGATCAGCTGGAACAGCAATGGCACCAGCGGAATGCCGAGCATCGGCGGGCGGCACGGCGGCCGGCGTCTGTCGTTCCGGTCTGCCTCGGCGGCAGCGTCGCGTTCGGGGGAGGCTTGCATCTGGCCGGCCATCGGCCGATCGCAGTCGGGCGGAGGCGGCATGCGCGGGCCGTAATAGTGAAACCAGACGAACGCCAGCAAGTGGGCGAGGACGATCGCCAGCAGCGCCCCGCCAAACAGCCGGGCAAACAGGGTGTCGGCCGAGCGGATCAACCAATCTCCCGGGCGTCGAACATGTAGCCTTCGCCGCGCACGGTTTTGATCAGTTGCGGGGATTTCGGGTCATCGCCGAGCTTCTGGCGCAGGCGCGAGACCAGCAGGTCGATGCTGCGATCAAAGGCTTCGATGGAGCGGCCCCGGGCAGCGTCGAGCAGTTGTTCGCGGTTGAGCACGCGACGTGGCCGTTCGAGAAACACCCGCAGCAGGCGGAATTCGGCGTTGGACAGCGGCACGACGAGGCCGTCCGGCGCGGTGAGTTGGCGCAGGACGCTGTTCAGGCGCCAGTTGTCGAAGCGCAGGGTGGTGCGTTCTTCGGTGCGGTCATCGCGCACGCGGCGCAGGATGGTCTGGATGCGGGCAACGAGTTCGCGGGGCTCGAAGGGTTTGGCCATGTAGTCGTCGGCGCCCAGTTCCAGGCCGATGATGCGGTCGGTGGGTTCGCAGCGGGCGGTGAGCATGAGGATGGGGATGTCGGAGGTGCTGCGCAGCCAGCGGCAGAGGGACAGGCCGTCTTCGCCGGGGAGCATGAGGTCGAGCACGACGACGTCGTAGGTGTCTTCGGTCAGGGCCAGGCGCATGGCGTTGCCGTCGGTGACGCCGGTGCTGTGGATGTTGAAGCGGGCGAGGTAGTCGCAGAGCAGTTCGCGGATGGGGATGTCGTCGTCGACGATCAGGGCGCGGGTGTTCCAGCGGCGCTCTTCGCTCGGCGCGGTGGCGGTGGTGCTGTCGGGTGTTGTCTGCATGGTGCTGCCGCCGTGTGGTGCTGCCGATTGGGCCGCGGGTAGGAGTCGACGCTGCCATGCTACTTCGCTGGCGAGCGGGGCGGAAGGGTGGAGGGGGCAGGTGTCGGTGGATTGTCTTGAATGTATCAAGTCAGGTACATCTGCGGTGTGGCTGAGTACGCCGAGATCAAGATCAAGATCCTTAAGATCAAGAGCGTCTGCCTGGGGGCAGACCGTTTCGCCTTCGGCGAGTTACTTGGAAAAGTCGAAAGTCGCACCATCCCCAAGTAACCAAGGGTGCTTGCTCTCGGTTGGGCCCGACTTCGTCGGGTTCCTTCACTCCGGTCTTGCTCCGTGGGCCCGCGCCGAACGGACATCCATGTCCTGACGGCGCTCACGCCGCATCCATGCGGCTCGGCCCACTGCGCAAGACCTGCGTTCAGCCTGCACCCAAGTCGCGATTGGTGGTGACTGGTCTTTTTGTGTTTGAAGCGCAAAAGCGCTTTTAAAGCAGATCAACGGCTTCCCGGCTGAAGCCGGTCCCACTGACTGTACCCAGCTCACACTGTAGGAGCCGGCTTGCTGGCGAATGCATTCTGTCAGTCGATGTATTCATACCTGACGGACCGAGTTCGCCAGCAAGCCGGCTCCTACAGGGCATCGCATCCGGTCAGAAAGAATGTGCAAACGCTAGTCATCACAACAAAACTCGTTTTTGCCGTTTGCCGTTTGCCGTTTGCCGTTTGCCGTTTGCCGTTGCTCTGCTTTTGATCTTCCTACGCAAAAAGCCCAGACACCGCGAAACGCGACTTGGGTGCAGGCCGAACGTAGACGACGCGCAGTGGGCCGAGCCGCATGGATGCGGCGAGAGCGCCGTCAGGACATGGATGTCCGTTCGGCGCGGGTCCACGGAGCGTCGTCGGAGTGAGGGAACCCGACGAAGTCGGGCCAAACCAGGAGCAAAGCGTTTTTAGTTACTTTTGGGGCGCTTTTGCCAAAAGTGACCCGCCGTAAGGGCGGAACCCTAATAACTGCACACACAGATAATGGATATAAACACCGCGTAAAGCCTCCAGAGCCCCGAAAACAACCACTCTTTACGCTTTCTTTATGCCCCCCACCCCCCGTCGCTCTCGTTCCTTTACACCCCCACTGAAGACAATTGCCCCACACGGCAGTCGCCGTATGACGGAGAGTTTTTCATGAGCGTTCTGGATGGGGTGTCACTGCTGCTCGCAGCAGGGTTATTCGTTTACTTGCTGGTTGCGCTCCTGCGCGCCGGCCGGGTCGAGGAGTAACGGCCATGCACGGTTACGACTACCTGCTGATACTGGCGTTTTTCGCCTTGGTGCTACTGCCCGCGCCGCTGCTGGGACGGTTCTACTACAACGTCATGGAAGGCAAGCGGACCTTTCTGACCCCGGTCATGGGTCCCGTCGAGCGCATCTGCTATCGCCTGTCCGGCGTCGACCCCGCGATCGAACACAACTGGAAAACCTACACAATTGCCCTGCTGGCCTTCAACCTGGCCGGGTTCGTCGTGCTGTTCGCCATCCTGCTCCTGCAAGGCTCGCTGCCGCTTAACCCACAGGGTCTGCCGGGCATGGAGTGGTCGCTGGCGTTCAACACCACCATGAGCTTCGTCACCAACACCAACTGGCAGAACTACAGCGGCGAAGCGTCCCTCAGCTACCTCAGCCAGATGGCCGGCCTGACCGTGCAAAACTTCGTCAGTGCCGCCACCGGCATCGCCGTACTGGTCGCGTTCTGCCGCGGTATCAGCCGCCGCTCGACACAGCACCTGGGCAACTTCTGGGCGGACATGACCCGCGCGACCCTCTACGGCCTGCTGCCGCTGTGTCTGGTACTGGCACTGATGCTGGTGTGGCAGGGCGTGCCGCAAACCTTCGCCCATTACGTGGACGCCGTGACCCTGCAAGGTACCGACCAGACCCTTCCGCTGGGCCCGGCCGCCAGCCAGATTGCGATCAAGCAACTGGGCACCAACGGTGGTGGCTTCTTCGGCGTCAACTCGGCGCATCCGTTCGAGAACCCGACCATCTGGAGCAATCTGTTCGAGCTGGTGTCGATCATCCTGATTCCGGTGGCGCTGGTGTTCACCTTCGGCCATTACGTGAAGGACATGCGCCAGAGCCGCGCGATCATCGCCTGCATGCTGGCGCTGTTCCTGATTGGCGGCGCGACGGCGATGTGGGCCGAGTACCAGCCCAATCCTGCGCTGAATATTGCCTCGGTTGAGCAGACCGCGCCGATGGAAGGCAAGGAAACCCGCTTCGGCACCACGGCCACCGTACTCTGGGCGGCGACCACCACGGCAGCGTCCAACGGTTCGGTCAACGGCATGCATGACAGCCTCAACCCGCTCACCGGGATGATCGCCCTGGCCAACATGATGGTTGGCGAAGTGATCTTCGGCGGCGTCGGCGCAGGCCTCTACGGCATGTTGCTGAACGTGTTGATCGCGGTATTCCTCGCCGGGCTGATGATCGGCCGCACCCCGGAATACCTTGGCAAGAAGCTGCAGGCTCGTGAGGTGAAGTTGCTGGTGGCGACGTTGATCGTGATGCCGGTCGGGGTACTGGTGTTCGGTGCGCTGGCGGCGTCGTTACCCGGCCCGGCGGGGGCGGTGAGCAACCCCGGCGCCCACGGTTTCAGTCAGTTGCTTTACGCCTACACCTCGGCCACGGCCAATAACGGCTCGGCGTTCGGCGGTTTCAGCGGCAACACGACGTATCACAACCTGATGCTCGGCTTGTGCATGTTCCTCGGCCGTTACGGATACATCCTGCCGGTGCTGGCGCTTGCGGGCAGTCTGGCGGCAAAGAAAACCGCGCCGCTCAATCAGAACAGCTTTCCGACCCATGGCCCGCTGTTTGTGACCCTGTTGACCGTGACCATTTTGCTGGTGGGTGGCCTGACGTTCCTGCCGACCCTCGCACTGGGGCCGATTGCCGAACATTTGAGCCTGGCCTTCTGAGGACCGAATCATGAACATGCAGATCCCTGCGACAAATAAGACACCCGAACAGCCGTCCACCGTGGCCGGACCGGCGAAGACAGCGATGGCTGACCTTTGGCGGCCAGCGCTGGTCCAGGCTTTCGTCAAGCTCGACCCGCGCCAGTTGCAACGGGCGCCGGTGATGCTGGTGGTGGAACTGACCGCCATCCTGACCACGATTCTGTGCCTGATCCCCGACCCGGCCGTGCCGACCTTCGTGGCGGTGCAGATCGCCGTATGGCTATGGTTCACCGTGCTGTTCGCCAACTTCGCCGAAGCGCTGGCCGAAGGGCGGGGCAAGGCGCGGGCCGACAGCCTGAAAGCAGGCACCGAGGGATTGAAAGCGCGGATCCAGGGCGCAAACGGCAGTTACCAGATGGTCAACGCCAGCACCCTGCGCAAGGGTGATGTGGTGCGCGTCGAAGCCGGGGAGATGATTCCGGGTGACGGCGAGGTGATCGAAGGCATCGCGGCAGTCAACGAAGCGGCGATTACCGGTGAGTCTGCGCCGGTGATCCGTGAGTCCGGCGGCGACCGTTCGGCCGTCACCGGCAACACCCGACTGGTGTCCGACTGGCTGCTGGTGCGCATCAGCGCCAACCCCGGCGAATCGACCCTGGACCGCATGATCGCGCTGGTCGAAGGTGCCAAGCGCCAGAAAACCCCCAACGAAGTGGCCCTCGACATTCTGCTGATCGGCCTTACTTTGATCTTCCTGCTGGTGGTCGTGACCCTGCAGCCGTTCGCGCATTTTGCCGGCGGTAACCTGCCACTGGTGTTCCTCGTGGCGCTGCTGGTCACCCTGATTCCGACCACCATTGGCGGCCTGCTCTCGGCCATCGGCATCGCCGGCATGGACCGCCTGGTGCGCCTCAACGTGATCGCCAAATCCGGCCGTGCCGTAGAGGCGGCGGGTGACGTGCACGTGTTGCTGCTGGACAAGACCGGCACCATCACCTTCGGTAACCGTCGTTGCGCGGCGGTATATGCGGCGCCGGGCGTGACGGCCAAAGAGCTGAGCGAAGGCACATTGCTGGCCTCGCTGGCGGACGACACTGCTGAAGGCAAGTCCATCGTCGAATACCTGCGCGGGCAGCACCCGATGACCGAGCCGGCGCCGAGCCAGCTGACGCCGGTGCCGTTCACGGCGGAAACCCGTTTGTCCGGCGTCGACTTCGAGGGCCGCGTGTATCGCAAGGGCGCCGTGGATTCGCTGCTGAAATTCCTCGGCCGTGACCGCAATGACCTGCCGCCGGTACTGGCGCGGGAAATCGACAAGATCGCCAAGACCGGCGGCACGCCGTTGCTGGTCTGCGGCGACGGCAAACTGCTGGGCGCGATTCACCTCAAGGACGTGGTCAAGCCGGGCATTCGCGAGCGTTTTGAAGAACTGCGCAAGCTGGGCATTCGCACGGTCATGGTCACCGGCGACAACCCGTTGACGGCGGCAGCGATCGCGGCAGAAGCGGGCGTCGATGACGTGCTGGCCGAAGCCACCCCCGAGAAGAAACTGGAGCGCATCCGTCAGGAACAAAACGACGGGCGTCTGGTGGCGATGTGTGGCGACGGCGCCAACGACGCCCCGGCGCTGGCCCAGGCCGACGTCGGCATGGCGATGAACGATGGCACCCAGGCGGCACGGGAAGCAGCCAACATGGTCGATCTCGACAGCGACCCGACCAAGCTGCTGGACGTGGTGCAGATCGGCAAGGAATTGCTGGTGACCCGCGGCGCCCTGACGACCTTTTCAATCGCCAACGACGTGGCCAAGTACTTCGCCATCCTGCCGGCGCTGTTTGCTTCGATCTACCCGCAACTGGGCGTGCTCAATGTCATGCACCTCGCCAGTCCGCAGAGCGCGATCCTTTCGGCGATCGTGTTCAACGCGCTGATCATTGTGGTGCTGATTCCGCTGGCGCTGCGGGGCGTAAGGGTTCAGGCGGCGAGCGCTGCGCATCTGCTGCGCCGCAACCTGCTGGTGTACGGGCTGGGCGGGATTGTCGTGCCGTTCGTGGGCATTAAGGCGATCGACCTCCTGTTGACGGCTTTGCACCTGGTTTAACGCACTGATTGCGCTGCGCGGTGACTGATCCCGCGCGGCGCTCACTTCGAATGAGGAATGAATGATGTCCAGTGTATTGCGTCCGGCCGTGAGCCTGATCGTTCTGATGACCCTGATCACCGGCGTGGCTTACCCGCTGGTGGTGACCGGCGTCGCCCAGTTGGCGTTCCCGGATCAGGCCAATGGCAGCCTGGTGTACGACGACCATGAAAAAGTGATCGGTTCGGAGCTGATCGCCCAGAATTTCACCGGCGAAGAATGGTTTCATCCGCGTCCGTCTGCCGGGGCCTATGCCACCGTCTCCAGCGGCGCAAGCAACCTGGCGCCGAGTAATCCGGCGCTGGCGACGCGAGTGGCCGATGATGCCGCCAAAGAGAAAGTCGACAGCCAGGGGCCGGTGCCGCTGAACCTGCTGACCACCTCCGGCAGCGGCCTGGACCCGCATCTGTCCCCGGCTGCGGCGCAGTACCAGGTGGCCCGCATCGCAGCGGCGCGTAACCTGCCGCGCGAATCGGTACAGAAACTGGTGGCGGACAATACACAGACCTCGCTGATCGGCCCGCCGGTGGTGAACGTGCTGGACTTGAATCTGGGTCTGAATCGGTTACCGTCTGGCAAAGTGGTGAACTGAGGCTGCTGGACAGACATCTGTCGCGCATACCGCTCCTACAATTGGATCTCGGCCGGGACAGACATCTGTGGCGCACACCGCACCTGTAGGAGCGCGCTTGCCCGCGAAGACTTTGGCACGGACGATAGAGGGATGTCGGATGTACCGGCCCCTTCGCGGGCAAGCGCGCTCCTACAATTGGATCTCGGCCGGGACAGACATCTGTGGCGCACACCGGACTGTAGGAGCGCGCTTGCCCGCGAAGACTTTGGCACGGACGATAGAGAAACGTCGGATGTGCCGGCCCCTTCGCGGGCAAGCGCGCTCCTACAATTGGCCTCGGCCAGGATATGTATCTGTGACGCCTCTCTGATTGGGCGATAACCAACGATTAACCGTCATCCAATGGATCAGGACAACCTTCGTGAACTCAACCACCCGCGCCGATGCTTTGCTGGTCAACCTTGCCCGGGACGATCGCGGGCGGCTGAAGGTGTTTCTCGGCGCGGCGCCCGGCGTGGGCAAGACCTACGCCATGCTCCAGGCCGCGCACACGCAGATGCGCCAGGGCGTTTCGCTGCTGGCCGGGGTCGTCGAGACCCACGGCCGCGCCGAGACCGAAGCGCTGCTGGGCGGCTTGCCCCAGCAACCCCTGGTCCGTTCCGAATACCGCGGGGTCATGCTCGAAGAGATGGACCTGGACGGTCTGCTCGCGGCGAAACCCAAACTGGTGCTGGTCGACGAGCTCGCCCACTCCAACGCGCCGGGCAGTCGCCACGCCAAACGCTGGCAGGACATTCAGGAACTGCTCTCGGCGGGGATCGACGTTTACACCACGGTCAACGTTCAGCACCTGGAAAGCCTCAACGATCAGGTGCGCGGCATCACCGGCGTGCAGGTGCGCGAGACCCTGCCGGACTGGGTGTTGCAGGAAGCCTACGAACTGGTGCTGATCGACCTGCCGCCCCGGGAGCTGCTGGAGCGGCTGCGCGACGGCAAGGTCTACGTGCCGGAGCAGGCCCGCGCCGCCATCGATGCGTTCTTCACCCAGACCAACCTCACCGCGCTGCGGGAAATGGCGATGCAGACCGCCGCTGCCCAAGTGGACAACGACCTGGCGCTGGGCTATCGGCAGTTGGGTCAGTCGGCGCCCGCCGTGCGCGGTCGCCTGCTGGTGGGCATCGATGGCGACGCCCAGGCCGAGCGCTTGGTGCGCCACGCCAGCCGGGTCGCCCAACGTCGGCATCTGCCGTGGAGTCTGGTGCACGTCGACAACGGGCGCTTTTTCGATGAGCTGGCGCGCAGCCGTTTGCAGAACGCCCAGCAGTTGGCCGAACGCCTCGGCGGGGAAGTGGTGGTGCTTCGGGCGCCGGAAGTGGCAAAGACATTGATTCAACACGCCACCGAACGCCGCGCCAGTCTGGTACTCGTCGGCCAGTCGCGGCCTTCGATGCGCCGTCGTGTCATGGGGGGCGGCTTGGCGTCGCGTCTGCTGCGTAATGCCCACGGCCTGGAAATCAACGTCCTCGACAGCGAGTCGCGCCCTGACCAGCCGCAATCCACTTCGCCGCGCAATCTGGTCTGGTTCGATTACGTCCTGGCGCTGGTTGCGACGGTCGGCGCCAGCGCCCTGGCCTGGGCAGTGTCCAGCTGGTTGGCGCTGCCGAATATCTCCCTCGTCTTTCTTGCCGCCGTGCTGCTGGTGGCCGTGCGCAGCAGCGTCGGCCCGGCGATGGTCTGTTCGGTGCTGTCGTTTCTGGCCTATGACTTTCTGTTCATCCCGCCGAATTTTTCCCTGAGCATCCAGCGCGAAGAAGACGTGCTGACGCTGCTGTTCTTTCTGCTGATGGCCGCGCTGACCGGCAACCTCGCCGCTCGCCAGCGCCGCCAGTTGCAAGCGCTGCGCGACACTCAGGAGGAGACCAGCGAACTGCTCGACCTGTCCCGCCGTTTGACCGCCGCCACGGATCGTCAGGCGGTGCTCAGCGCCGCCGATCATCACCTGGCCGGCTGGAGCGAGTTGCAGCTGTGCGTGCTGGACAACGATCGCGAACAGGGCTGGAAGGTCGAAGTGGGCGGGTCGCTGGAGTTTTCCGAATTCGAGCGCGCGGCGGCGGACTGGGCCTGGCAGCACGGGCAACCGGCGGGCAAGGGCACCGGCACGCTGCCGTCGGGGAGTTGGTGGTGGCTGCCGTTGTGGGTCGACGATGCGCCGCTGGCGTTGCTGGGCATTCGTGCGAAACAGGGCCAGACCTTCACGCCTCAGCGTCGACGTTTGCTCACGGCGCTGAGTCAGCCACTGGGTCAGGCCCTGGCGCGGGCGCGGCTGGCCGAGGACCTGGAAGCCGCGCGTTTGCACGGCGAGACCGAACAACTGCGCAGCGCCTTGCTGGCCTCGGTGTCCCACGACCTGCGCACGCCGCTGACCGCCATGCGCGGCAGCATCGACAGCCTGCTGGCGCTGGGCGAGGCGATTCCGCTGGAAGACCGTCGCGAGTTGCTCGAAGGCACCCGCGACGAGGCCGAGCGTCTGGACCGTTACATTCAGAACCTGCTGGACATGACGCGCCTCGGTCACGGTGCGCTGAAACTGGCGCGGGACTGGGTCTCGCCGGGTGACATCGTCGGCAGCGCCCTCAATCGCCTGCGCGCGGTGCTTGCGCCGCTGCAGGTGATGACCGAGTTGCCGGCGGAGCTGCCGCTGCTGTATGTCCACGCCGCACTGATCGAGCAGGCGCTGATCAACGTGATCGAAAACGCCGCGCGCTTCTCGCCGGTCAATGGTCGTCTGCAGATGGCGGTCAGTGTGCAGAATGAAGAGATCGTCTTCGCCGTCAGTGATGAGGGGCCGGGGATACCGGAGAATGAGCGCGCAAAGATTTTCGACATGTTCTACACCGCCGCGCGGGGTGACCGAGGCGGGCAGGGCACGGGGCTGGGTCTGGCGATCTGTCAGGGCATGGTCGGCGCCCATGGCGGACGGATCAGCGTGGACGACGGCATCGACGGTCGCGGCACCTGCATCAGCCTGCACTTGCCATTGCAGGCGCAGCCCGAGGCGGAAATGGACCAGGCGGTCTGAACCCGCTTTGCGCTACGCTAATGTCCGTTTGCTACCGACCTTTTCATTCATGACAGGACACCCATGAGCCAGACGGCAACCATTCTGGTGATCGATGACGAGCCGCAGATTCGCAAGTTCCTGCGCATCAGCCTCGCATCACAAGGCTACAAAGTGCTGGAAGCAGGAACCGGCAGCGATGGCTTGACTCAGGCCGCGCTGAATAAACCCGATTTGCTGGTGCTCGACCTGGGCCTGCCGGACATGGACGGGCAGGAGGTGCTCAGCCAGTTTCGCGAGTGGTCGACGGTGCCGGTGCTGGTGCTGTCGGTGCGTGCCAGCGAGGGCGAGAAGGTTCGCGCGCTGGACGCCGGCGCCAACGATTACGTGACCAAGCCGTTCGGCATTCAGGAGTTTCTGGCGCGGATTCGTTCACTGCTGCGCCAGGCGCCGGAGAGCGGTCAGGTGGAATCAGCCGTGGTCATTGGCCCGCTGAACATCGATCTGGCCTACCGCCGGGTGTCGCTGGGCGATGCCGAAGTCGCCCTGACCCGCAAGGAATACGCGGTGCTGGCGCAACTGGCGCGGCATCCCGGGCGGGTCATCACCCAGCAGCAACTGCTCAAGGACATCTGGGGCCCGACCCACGTCGAAGACACCCATTACCTGCGCATCGTGGTAGGTCACCTGCGCCAGAAACTGGGCGACGACCCCGCGGCACCGCAGTACATCGTCACCGAAGCAGGGGTTGGGTACCGGTTGATGAATGCGTGATCACCGAAGGATCGCAAACGCAGATTCCCCATGGGATTGGCGCCGCAGCGCTCCCGTTTGGTGAGCTGACGCAAATCCGCTGTGGGAGCCGGCTTGCTGGCGAAAGCGGTGTGTCAGCCAATATCTTCACATCTGGTTCACCGCATTCGCCAGCAAGCCGGCTCCTACAGGAGGTCGGGGTCCGACCTTGAGCCCGAACCCGCTGCAAAACCTGTAGGAGCGTGCTTGCCCGCGAATGCGATGTGTCAGCCGACCTCTTCAAACCTGACTCACCTCAATCGCCTTCAATGCTCCTGCTCATACCGATCCAGCGTCTCCCTGGCAATCTGCCGCCCCAGCGCGATCAGCTCCGGGGCTTTGTAGAATTCGAAGAACCGGCACACGCGTTTCGGCACGTTGATCAGGATGTCCGGCGGGTAGCCGGCGATTTTGTATTGCGCCAGGGAGGTCTGCATCACCTCGAAGCTCTGGTTGATCAAATCCAGCAGTGAGGCCGGGCCGACGTTGTCGATGATGATCGAGCCGCTGGCCGATCTCGGCGCGCCGGGCTGGGTGGGCGCGGCGGCGGGTTGCTGACCCTGGGGGTCGGCGGATTTAATGTCGGCCATCAACCACGGATTGCCCGTCAACACCGCAGCGCTGGGTTTCAGGCGCTCCTGGGCCAGACGCAAACCGTCCTGGCCGGTCAGGTCCAGCTTGCGGCGGAATGGCAGGTGCGAGCCGATGGAACTCATCAAGCCGTCGAAACGCTTCTTCACCGCCGGAGGACGCTCGATGACCGGCAAGGTGTAATGCTTCTGGGTCGTGGAGTTGAGGTTGACCGCGACAATCAAATCGCAATGGCTCGACACCACCGGCACAATCGGCAAAGGGTTCAGCAATCCGCCATCGACCAGCGTGCGATTGCCCTGAACCACCGGGGTAAACAGGCTGGGGATCGCCGCCGAAGCACGCATTGCCGAATGCAGATTGCCTTCCTGAAACCAGATCTCCTGCTGGTTGGTCAGGTCCGTGGCCACTGCGGTGTAGGGGATCGGCAGGTCCTCGATGTTGATCTCGCCGACGATGTCGCGAATTTTGCCGAACACCTTTTCACCGCGAATCGCCCCCAGCCGGAAACTCACGTCCACCAGCCGCAACACGTCCAGGTAATCCAGACTTTCAATCCACGCCTTGTACTCGGGCAGCTTGCCTGCCGCATAGATCCCGCCGATCACCGCGCCCATGGAACAACCGGCGATGCAAGCGATGTCGTAGCCGCGATGCTCCAGCTCTTCGATGACGCCGATGTGCGCGTAACCCCTGGCGCCCCCGGAGCCCAGGACCAGCGCGATGCGTTTATTCATGTGCGGTTTCCCGTTGTCAGCGTTCAGGCGGCCAGCCAGGCAGCCGATTCATCACACACCAGCGTAACGCCAACGGCGCGAAACGGGTATCGTGCATCGCCCCGCTGTGGCACTTTTGCAGCGCCGCACCATCAAAGCCGCATCGTCGATTTCCTTAGTTGAGGTAACACCCATGAAAGCCTGGATCTGCCTGCCCCTGTTGGCGTTGGTTCTCACCGGTTGCGCCGGCAAAACGGCCTACCGCGACAGCTGCGCCACCAATCTTGACGGAGCCTGGCACGAGCTCGATCTGGCCAAGGCCGAAGGTTTCGCCGGCACGGTCAGCTACTCCAAGGCCCTGTCGCTGCTGACCGGCGCCAAGACCCAGCAGCAGTTCGAAGCGTTCGAGGGTTGCTCCGAGAAAGCCGAGAAAGCCCGTTTCTATATCCGCGAGTCCCGCGCGGGTCGCTGAAATCGACTCACGTCTGCGCGGGCACAATGTGCCTGCGGCCGCACCCGATACTCCTGTAGGAGTGAGCTTGCTCGCGAAGCATGCTGTCAGTCGCCATCGAGCTGGCTGAGATAACGCGAATCGCGAGCAAGCTCACGCCTACAGTCCTGTTTCGCTCCACCCTGATGAATCCCTCCCTCCCGCTCTAGCGAAAAGGCCTACGCTGACCTTACAGTGGCTGCACGTCTGGCATTGTCTGCAGTCCTATAAGCCATGAGCAGTCGCCTGGGGAGGCCTTCCGATGGGCAGAAAACTGGATGCGTGTCTCAACGCGATCAACGAAGTGGTGCTGGGCAAGGAACCGCAGGTTCGCCTGGCGCTGACCTGCCTGCTGGGCGGCGGTCACCTGTTGATCGAAGATTTGCCCGGCATGGGCAAAACCACCCTCAGCCACACCCTGGCGCGGGTGCTGGGCTTAAGCTTTCAGCGTATTCAATTCACCTCCGATCTGCTGCCGGGCGACATCCTTGGCACGTCCGTTTTTGATCGCGACACCGGGCAGTTCACCTTTCACCCCGGGCCGATCTTCGCCGAGCTGGTGCTGGCCGACGAAATCAACCGCGCCACGCCCAAGAGCCAGAGCGCGCTGCTCGAAGCCATGGAAGAGGGTCAGGTCACCATCGAAGGCGCGACCCGTCTGCTGCCCGATCCGTTTTTCGTCATCGCCACCCAGAACCCGTTCAGCCAGGGCGGCACCTTCGCCTTGCCGGAATCGCAATTGGACCGCTTTCTCATGCGCCTGTCGCTGGGCTACCCGGCGCGGTCGGCGGAGAAGGCCCTGCTGCTGGGGGAATCCCGTCGTGATCTGCTGCCGCGCATCGAGCCGTTGCTGGACCACGCCGAACTCGCTTTGCTCCAGCAGCAGGCTCGACAGGTGCGGGCCAGTGACGCCCTCGTCGATTACGTGCTGAGGCTGGTCGATGCCACGCGCAGCCAGCCGCAATTTGCCTATGGCCTGTCGCCCCGCGCGAGCCTGGCAATCCTGTCGGCGGCGCGGGCCTGGGCGTTACTGGCCGGACGCGATTACGTGATTCCCGAAGACGTGCAGGCGATTCTGCCCGCCGTCATCAGCCACCGCCTGCGCGAACGTACCGACCCGACCGGGCATGGCGGCGGCGCGCTGGTCCAGTGGCTACTGCGCGAGGTGCCGGTGCTGTGATCGAACGCTTCAAACCGGTCTGGCAGCGCTGGGTGGGACGCCGCATTCCCCCGGCGTCGCGGGTCGAACTGGATCACCGCCGAATCTTCATCTTGCCAACCCGGGTCGGCGGCACGTACGCGCTCATTCTTTTTCTGTTGCTGCTGGTGTCGATCAACTATCAGAACAGCCTCGCCTACGGCCTCACCTTCCTGATGCTGTCGGTGGGTGTGCTCGCCATCCTGCACACCTACCGCAACATCAGCGGGCTGGTGCTGAGTGGCGGCCACGCGCGTTCGGTGTTCGTTGGCGAGCCGGTGCAACTGCGCCTGCGCCTGGAAAGCAGCGGCCATGGCCATCAGGCGATTGCCCTGGGCTGGGACAGCGAACAACTGGAGCAGACCGACGTTGAAGCCGAGCGTCTGGTGGAAGTCGGCCTGACCTTGCCGGCGCTCAAACGCGGCTGGATGCGGGCCCCGCGTTTGCGCGTGGAGAGCGTGTTTCCGCTGGGGATCTTTCGCGCCTGGAGCTGGCTGGATCTGGAACAGACCGTGCTGATCTACCCGCAGCCAGTGGCTGGCACCATGCCGCTGCTGCAAGGCGTGCAACCCCATGCCGAGGACGACGGCCACGCGACGACAGGCCCCGGCGTCGATGATTATCAGGGCCTGCGCCTGTGGCAGCCGGGCGATTCGATGCGGCGGATGCACTGGAAAGCCTGGTCGAGAGGGCAGGGGTTGATGGTCAAGGAGTTCAGCGACCTCAGCGGCCACGACCTGTGTCTGGACTTCATGGCCCTGGGCGGGGATATCGAAGAGCGGCTGTCGCGCCTGTGTTACTGGGTGCTGGAATTGTCGCAACGTCAGCAGCCGTTCGCGCTTCGCCTTCCCGGTTTTATCTCGGCGGTGGACAGTGGCGATGCCCACCGCGAAGCCTGTTTGCGCCAGTTGGCGCTGTATGGGGTGCGGGCATGAAAGGCGCGGCGCGATGACCTCCTCAAGCCTGGCCAAACCGATTCCGCGAGTCAGCCTCAACTGGCTGCTGATCGCCCAGGCGCTGGTGATCGTGCCGTTCGCCTTGCACGTGCCGGTGGCGTTGATCGTGCTGTGGCTGGTCTGCTCGTTCTGGCGCATTCAGATCTTCCGCATGCGCGTGAGGATGCCCGGCACCTGGATCAAATCGGGTCTGCTGGTCGGCACCGCCGGGGGCATTTATCTGGCCCGGGGCAGTTTGATCGGCCTGGACGCAGGGGCGGCGCTGCTGATCGCGGCGTTCATTCTGAAGATGCTGGAAATGCAGAACCGCCGAGACGCGCTGGTGCTGATCTTTCTCGGCTTCTTCTGCATCGCGGTCGGTTACCTGTTCGAAGACTCGCTGCTCTGGGGCCTGTTTACCCTGCTGCCGATCACCACACTGCTGGCGGCGTTGATCGGCCTGCAACAGTCCGGCATCTCCAGCAGGCCCGCGGCCACGTTGCGGCTGTCGGCCAAACTGCTGTTGCAGGCCGTGCCGCTGATGCTGTTGCTGTTTCTGTTTTTCCCGCGCCTTGAGCCGCTGTGGTCGTTGCCGCAACCGAGCAACAAGGCGCTGACCGGGCTGTCCGACAGCATGGCGCCGGGGGACATTGCCGAGTTGAGCAAATCTGCCGAGCTGGTGTTTCGCGCGAGTTTCGACGGCCCGCTGCCGCCGCGCAACCAGCTGTACTGGCGCGCGCTGACCCTGGAGCAATTCGACGGCAGGCGCTGGTCGCAATCCTCGCGGGCGCAGGTGCCGGACGCGCCGCTGTGGCGCCGGGAAGGCGAGCGGGTCAGCTACAGCGTGGTGCTGGAACCGACCGGCAAGCCGTGGCTGATGACCCTCGACGTGGGCCAGACCGATCTGGCCGGAGTGCGCCAGATGAGCGATTTTCGCTGGCAGCGGCGGCGACCGATCGAGCAATCGATGCTCTACAACGTCGAATCCTGGCCCGACGCAGTCCGCGAGACCGTGCTCAGCGACGGCGCCCGGTTGCAGGCCCTGCAACTGCCGGCCAAGGGCAATCCCCAGGTGCGCGAATGGGCAGCGGACCTGCATCGGCGCCACCCCGAGACTGACGCCGTGGTGGACGCGCTGCTGTCGTACTTCACCTCGCAGCCGTTCCGCTACACCCTCAAGCCCCCGGCGCTGGGCGCCAACAGCATCGATGACTTCCTGTTCGGCAGCCGCGCCGGCTTCTGCGCTCACTACGCCGGGGCCATGACCTTTGCGCTGCGGGCGGCGGGCGTGCCGGCGCGGGTGGTGGCCGGTTATCAGGGCGGGGAGCTGAACCCGGACGGCAACTACCTTACGGTGCGGCAGTTCGATGCCCACGCCTGGGTTGAATACTGGCAACCGAACGTGGGCTGGCGCAGCGTTGATCCCACCGCAGCGGTGGCGCCCGCGCGGGTCGAGCAGGGGCTTGAACAGGCGCTGGCGGCGGACGAAGACTTTCTTGCCGATTCGCCGATGTCAGCCCTGCGCTATCGGCACCTGGCCTGGGTCAATTCGATCCGCATGAGCTGGGACAACCTCAATTACGGCTGGCAGCGCTGGGTCCTGGGCTATCAGGGTCAGCAGCAACTGCAGGTCCTGGGCCGCTGGTTTTCCGGGTTTCAGGCGCCGGTATTTGCCGGCGGCGCGGCGGTTATTCTCGGCCTGCTGGCGCTGTGGCTGTTCAAGCCGTGGCGCCGCGAAAGCGATTCGCAACTGCGCCTGTTCAACCATTTCGAACGTCTGCTCGCCCGGCAGGGTCTTAAGCGTCAGCCGGGTGAAGGCGCTCAGGCGTTTGCGCAACGTGCTGCCGAGCAATTGCCGGCCCACGCCGGGGCGATCCGGGATTTTGTCAGCGAGTTCGAAGCCCAGCGCTATGCCGGTGCAGACGGCTCCGTCGGTGCCCTGCGCCAGCGCCTGAAGTCCTTGCGCCGTAGCCTGCCGTGGCGTTTGTCCGCTGTAAGGGGCAAGCAGTCGTAAATCATCAGACATCAATCTTCAACCTGGGAGTGCTTCATGTCAGCGATGGTCGATCACCTGGTCGCCGAGATTATCGGCCTCAACGTCAAACTGCTTGCCTGCCACGCGCGGCTGGAAGTCTCCACCGACAGTGAAGCGCTGCACGACCTGCGCACCAACGTCCGCCGCCTGCGCAGCGTGTTACGTCCGCTGCGTGGCCTGCCGGGGCTGGATCAGGTGGAAGGCGCGGCGAAGGAGGTCGGTGCGCTGACCACGCCTTTGCGCGACATGCAGGCGCTGGCGGCGTTTCTCGATGAGCAGGGTCTGCCCCAGGCGGCTGCCAAGCGCGATCAATACCTGAAAACCGCGTGCCCGAAAGTGGCCAGCTCTGCGGAGCTCAATCGGCTGTTCGGCGTGCTGGATCAATTGCCGGCCCTGCTGCGCACCCAGGAGCGCCACGGCCTGCTCGACAAGCTGGAGCAGCGCATTGAAAAGCGTCTGGACAAGCAGTGGAAGCAACTGCGAGAAGCCATAGGCGACCCTGCCCACGACCGCCATCGCCTGCGCCTGTTGATCAAGCGCGTGCGCTACGCCGGCGAGGCCTACCCGGAGCTCAGTCATCAGCCGAAGAACATGCAACGGCGGTTGAAAGCGGCCCAGGGCGCCCTGGGCGATTGGCACGATCACCTGCAATGGCTGGAACAGGCGCGGCATCAGGCGGATCTGGCGCCTTGTGTGGCCGGGTGGGAATTGGGCATTCATCGTGCCGAGCAAAAGTCTGACCAGGTCCTGGAGCGCCTGTACAAGGCCTGCTTCGGCAAACATTCTCCGCGCTAAGGCCTTTCGGTCCTCAGGGGCGTTGAGCTCCGTCGCTTTTAAACAGCTTGGTCCGCAGGATTGGCGGTTATAAACCCTGTCCTGCGGCGGCTGCCTCGCTACCATTTGCCCATCCTGCCTGCCACCCTGGAACGCCCATGAAATTCTCCGAGCTGCTCGATGCCGTCCGTACCCATCCCGAATCCGTCAGCATCCCTGCCTCGTGGGCTCAGGGGCGTGCCTGCTTCGGCGGGCTGATGGCCGCGCTGATGTATGAAGCGATGCGCGTGAAGGTCTCGACCGAGCGGCCGGTTAGGTCGTTGGCGATCTGCTTCGTCGCCCCACCGGCCATCGACACGCCGATCTCGTTTGAAGTGGAGATCCTGCGCGAGGGCAAGGCGGTCAGTCAGGTTCTGGGACGGGCCAGGCAGAATGGCGAGGTCATGACCCTGATTCAGGGCAGTTTCGGCGCCCCCCGTGAGTCGATGGTTGCGGTGCAAGCCGAGCCTGCGCCCGTGTTCAAGCCGGTGGACGAGATTCAGCCGTTTCCGTTTGTCTCGGGTGTGATGCCGGAATACCTGCGCTTCATCGACCTGCGCTGGGCGCTGGGCGGTCTGCCGTTTTCCAACACGCCGTCGGCGGCGATTGGCGGCTACGCACGCTTGCGGGACGTGGACGAGGAACCCTTGACCGAAGCGCATCTGCTGGCGCTGGTCGACACCTGGCCACCGGCCGTGCTGCCGCATCTGAACAAGCCTGCACCGGGAAGCTCATTGACCTGGACAATCGAATTTGTGCAGCCGTTGCCCGCGATGACCACCCATGACTGGACGCAGTACCGCGCGGTGATCGAGCATGCCCGCGATGGCTACGGTCATACCGCAGCGGCATTGTGGACGCCGAAAGGGGAGTTGGTGGCGATCAGTCGCCAGACGGTGACTGTGTTTGGCTGACTAAAAATGAGTGCGCCGGGGTTGCCGAAGGCGTGCTCAGGTGACGCATGAAGGAATGAGCCAAAGGCCTGAGGCCTTATAAGCCTCGGGCTTTGATGGCCTGGGCAGCGACCAGACCGAGCACGCCAATGGCGGCGGACGTCAGGCTGCCGTTGAACGCGGCGTCCAGCAGCAACAGGCCGGAGACGATGGCCAGCGGGAACGCCAGGGACGACAGCACGACATTTGACGGCAAGCCTTCCTTGCGCGATGGGTGGAAGAATTCGCCAATGTGAAGGTCGGTAATGAACTTGGGCATGACGCTTACCTCGGTGATGCTTGAATAAGAAGTGTTTTCGATAAAGGTGAGAATAGGCCCGGATCTTCACTTCGGCGAATCGAGGATTGCTATCAGCGTGATAGAAGGCAGGTGGACTGGCTCCCACCGCTTTGATTCAGGGTGTTTTTTGGGGCGCGAGCCACAATCGGTGCAGGAGCGTGGCTTGTCCCGCGATCGGCGGCGCAGCCGTCGTGAAGCCAGGCGCCACCCTTATGTCTGACATGCCGCGTTCGCGGGATTTACTGCCGCTGCGCGCCAGAATCGCGGGACAAGCCACGCTCCTACAGTGATGTCCTGCGGAATATGGCAGACCGTGCTGTTACGACGCTTGAGCGGCAGCTTCCACCACCGGCAACGCAAAGAACGCGCGCGCGCAGTCGGTGGTGTGGGCCGCGACATCCGCCGGGCTCTCTCCTCGATGCAGTGCCACTTCCCGCAGCACCTCGGGCAAATAGGCCGGTTCGTTGCGGCCGTTCTTCGGTTTGGGCCGCAAGGTGCGGGGCAGCAGGTACGGCGCATCACTCTCCAGCATCAACCGGCCCCGCGGAATGTCGCGGACCAGCGGGTGCAGGTGCGTGCCCCGGCGTTCGTCGCAGATCCAGCCGGTGATGCCGATGTGCAGGTCCAGATCCAGATAGTTGAACAGCGCGCGCTTTTCCCCGGTGAAGCAATGCACCACCGCCGCCGGGAGTTGATCGCGAAAATCTCGCAAAATGGCGAGCAGGCGCTCATCGGCATCGCGCTCATGGAGAAACACCGGCAGTTGCAGCTCCACGGCCAGGGCCAGATGCGCTTCCAGGACCTTTTCCTGCTGCGGGCGAGGGGAGAAGTCGCGATTGAAATCCAGGCCGCATTCACCCACGGCGCAGACCGTCTTCTCACGCAGCAGCGCCCTGAGCTGGCGCTCGGTTTCGCCCGTCCAGGCGCTGGCCGAGTGCGGATGAATGCCGGCAGTGCTGAACAACCGCTCGGCGCTTTCATCGAGCTGACGGGACAACACCAGGGCCTGTTCGCTGCCCTCGACGTCGGTGCCGGTGAGGATCAACTGGCCGACGCCGGCGGTGTATGCGCGCTCCACCACCTCGCGTTCGCGGCCGGCGAAGCTGGGGTTGGTCAAGTTGACGCCAATGTCTATTAGTTGCATGGTGCTACCTCAGGCCAGAGGCCGAGAAGAATACCAGAGCGATTGAAGCGATAAAAAACAAGCAGGCTCAACTGCTTGGAATACCCGAACCCTGTGATCCCGCCTTTGTTGACGCACGCCGCGATGCACGCGACGAGCCGGTCAGCTGCGCGACACAGACTTCAAGCCCGTTTTTTTCGGCCTTTCATCGGAGCGTCAATGATCCGAGCGTCCCTGTTTACCCTGATGTGCGTCATGGCCGTGCCCAGCCACGCGTCGCCGCGCCCCGCAGGCCCGCCCGTGGTAATCAAAAAAAGTCAGGTGCGCGACCTGCCGGCGATTCGCAGCGGCAAAGTCCTGCGGGTGCTGGTCAACCAGAGCCGCAACAGCTCCGCCGAAGTACAGGGCGAGCCGGTGGGCGTCGAGTGCCGTCGCCTGGAGGCGTTCGAAACCTACCTCAACAGCCACGCCCGCGACGGCCAGAAAATCTCCCTCAAACTGATTCCCAAAGCCAAGGATCAACTGCTGGCCGCGCTGCAGCGGGGCGAAGGCGACATGGTTGCGCCGGGCGAACTGCTGGATGCCAGCGCCGCCCGCTACGTTGACGCCTCTGAACCGGTGGTCGCCCAGGTGCCGCTGGTGGTGGTGGGCGTCAAGGGTGAGCGCGGCCTCCGGCATCCCGAACAGCTCTCCGGCCGCACACTGATGCTCACCAGCGGCAGCGCCGCCGATGAAGCCATCCTGCAGCTCAACCAGAAACTGGCCCTGCGCAAGTTGCCGCCGGTGAAGATCGAATGGGTTGATCCGAGTCTGGCCGTTGAGGACGTGCTGGAAATGGTCCAGGCCGGGGTTTATCACCTGACCGTGGTCGAGCAACCCATCGCCGAGCGCTGGGCCAAAGTGATGCCGAAGCTGCGCATCGACCGCGCTGCTGTCTTGAGCGATCCGGGGGACATGAACTGGTTCGTGCGCAAGGACGCCGTGGTGTTGCGCGGCGCCGTCGACCGTTTTCTGCAAACCTACGAACCGCCGCGCAACCAGGATGCCGTCTTCCAGGCCGCCTACAAGGACCGCTACCAGATCCACAATCCGCTGGCCCGCGAAGACCGTCAACGCCTGGAAAAACTGCGCCCCACGCTGCAGCTGCATGCCGACAAACAGAAGATGGACTGGCTGGATCTCGCCGCCGTCGCGTTCAAGGAGTCGGCGCTGAATCCGGTCGCCAAGGGCGGCAGCGGCGCCACGGGTCTGCTGCAAATCACGCCGTCGGCCGCCCAGCGCGTCGGCGTCGACAACATTCACGACCTCGACGGTAACGTGCAGGCGGCGAGCAAATACATGGCGCTGTTGCGGCGCAAGTTTTTCGCCAGCCCGAAAATCAACGAGCGCGAGCGCATGGCCTTCACCCTGGCGGCTTATAACCTCGGGCCGGAGCGCGTGCAGGCCATGCGCGCGGAAGCCAAGCGCCAGGGGCTCAACCCGAACCAGTGGTTTTTTCAGGTCGAGCGCGTGGCCATGGAGCAGGGCGGGAAGAATGTCGTGAGCTACGTCAACAGCGTCAACAAGTATTACCTGGCCTTTGACCAGGCCCGCAGTTCACTGGAGCGACCGGAGATCCGCTGACTCGGGATTTGTGACGTATCTAAAAAAACGATATTTATGACGCGCATTTTGCGATTTTCATATTTATAGAACCGATTAAGATGGCGCCATTCTCAACTCAAACGGAATTAACCGCCATGAATAATCAACTCAAATCGATCTTCAACACCCACGCCGGTTTCGGCATCACCGGCCTGCGGATTCTCATCGGCATCATCCTCATGGCCCACGGCAGCCAGAAGCTGTTCGGCCTGTTCGGCGGCTATGGCCTGGAAGGCACCGGCCAGTACATGGCGAGCCTGGGCCTGAACCCCGGCTACCTGATGGCGTTGATGTCCGGCAGCGCGGAATTCTTCGGCGGCCTGGCGCTGTTCCTTGGCCTGCTGGCACGACCTGCAGCCCTGGTGGTGATCGTGATGCTGGTGGTGGCGATCCTCTCGGTGCATATCCACAACGGCTTGTTCATGGCCAACAACGGTTATGAGTTCGGCCTGGCGCTGATCGCCGGCGCGGTGGCGGTGCTGTTCGAGGGCGCCGGTCGCCTGTCCCTGGACCGATTGATCGCACGCCGCTGATTTATCCGGTCAAAAAATCCCGGCCTCTCTGGACGCCGGGATTTTTTTGCGTTCGGTTCAACCAAGAACCGACAGGAGCCGCCGATTGACAATGCCCACGCCGCTTCTCTAGGATGCCGTTCATGCGCCGATTTAAACAGCTACTTGCGGGGCGCCGGGTGACGGTCATACGTCATCGAAATTCCGCTAAAGCGCTGGTTCGGTGTTGCCTCTCACCGCTGCCCAGCGGATCAATGAGGCAGAGAAAACGACACTATGAGCCGTCATTCCCACCCGCGTCCCCTCGTTCGTCTGGCTCCCATCGCCAGCCAGTTCAATCGCCGTAACCCGCAAATCCTTCTGGGCGGCGCCCACCAGCCGACGCTGCTGCGTTACCTCGACGGCTGGCCGCGTCGCCAGGGCGGCCCGCACGCCTTTCTTATTCAGTTCATCGAAACCAACGACGCCCTTGAGCGCTTCAGCAACGACCAGTTTGATCTGGCGGTGATTCAGGCGCCCACGGCCGAGCGCGCGGAGGCGGTGATTCACCAGTTGATCCGCGTCGCCCGACAGGGGCTGATCACCCGTTGCTGATCACCCGTTACCGGCGGTTCGCCGCCTGGGTTGCAGCGGCAGATCGGGATGGCGCAGGTGGAAACGCCCGCGCACAGCGTTCGCGTGACGGCACTGAGCGACCAGTGCACTGCGCAGGGTCCAGTCGGTGTTGATGATGTAGAAGTTCTGGATGAAGCTGTTCTCATCCGTTGACGCAAACCATTGATCGATCTTCAGGCTCAAGTCACTGGGTGCGTGCAGCGGCAACGAATACTTGGCGCACTGGATGGCGGTCAGGCTGAACTCGGGTTTGTTTTCCACCGCGACTTCGTTGACGAACGCCTTCAGGGTGTTGGTGTTGAACAGGTTTTCTCCCGGCCAGCGCTGCTTGACCCCCTGCCACATCAGCGGGTCACCCGAGCTGTGGTTGTAAGCGAGCACGACATTCTTGCCCGGATAATCCCGCCAGATGTCTTCCAGGGTCAGCCTGTTCATGTGCCGGGGCACGGCTCTCGGGCCAAGGCTTTTCGTCAGCAGGCTCTGAAATTCCCGGTGCGTGAGTTCGGTGAAATCCTTGAACCGGTGAAAGTCCAGGATGACCATCTCCCGGGCGGGCGAGCCGCTCTGCTCAAGCGCCTGATAGAACGTGTCGACGCACGCCAGAATGTCCCCGGCGACGGTGCGACCCGACGAGGTCAGGTGGAACAGCTGGAATCGCCGCGGGTCACCCTGTTCATACTTTGAATAAAACGCCACGCGCAAATCCAGCGCGCGCACGCCTTGGCGCAACTGCTCCAGGGGCGCGACGTCCTGGGCCTTCTCTTGGGGGATACCGACGTTGGGGGAGAGCTTGTCGCTGCCGGCGTTGTGGGCGCCGGGGAGGATGAGTTGGTCGATGCGCAACGTTGCGAGTTCGGGGACCTGCGCCATCCAGTCGAGATGGGGCGGGCGGGATGTAGCGGATGAGTTGAGGGGCATAGTGTCATTCCTTGACGTGTCATGAAGCTCCTGGAACGGAGCGGCCTGAGCGATGAGTCGCTCAAAAATCCTTTTCTGAAGTCTGGCCATCGTCTCTCAGCCGTCAACCCTGCAAGCGCCTCGCGACTGTTGCGCGATGTGAGGAAGAGGAATCTATCGGCACGCCGCTCATTTGACTTTCAACACCACGCGACCGCGTACCGGGTGCTCGTCGAGGTGGTGGTGGGCCTTGCCGAACTGCTCGAACGGCCAGGTGCGGTGAATGTCCGGCTTGAGCAGGCCCTTGGCGGTCAGCTCGTTGATCGCGTCCAGTGCGCGTTGCAGCGCAGGGCCATTTTGCTCGATGCCCAGCTCCGGCTTGCCGGTGAAGTTTTCCAGGCAATGCACGTGGAAGCGCATGTTCTTGCGAAACGCCTGCTGCGCCGGAAAGGGCGTTTTGTTGCCACCGCGCAGGCCGTACAGCACCAGACTGCCCCGCGGCGCCAACACGTCACCGAGCATCGACATCTGCATGCCGCCCAGGCCGTCGAACACCGCTTCGATGCCATGGCCGTGGGTCAGGGACTCGATGCGCAGGCAAATGTCGTCCTCGTCGGTGACGATCACCCGATCGGCGCCGTTCGCCAGCAGGTATTCACGGTCTTGCCCGTGGGGCGTCGCCGCGATGACCCGAAGGCCCAATGCCTTGCCCAATTGCACGAAGGCAATCCCGGGGCTGTACGTCGCGTCGGTGACGAGCACGGTCTGGCCGGGCTGCACGTTGGCCAGCTCGACGAAGGCAAACCAGGCCAGCAGCATCGGCGTGTAGTGAACGCTGGCTTCCACCGGCGTCAGTGCGTCCGGGTAACGGGTCAGGGCATTGCGCGGCACCATTACGTGGTCGCCACACACCGGGTACTGGTTGGCGCTCATGGCTTTGAAGCTTGCCACTTTGTCGCCGACCTTCAAGTCAGTCACGCCAGCGCCCACGGCTTCGACGACGCCGGCCATTTCGCTGCCCAGCCCCGCCGGCAACTGCACGGGCGCCAGTGACAGGTTCTGCCGCCACAACACGTCGTCCCAGCTGATGCCGATGGCCTCGGCACGAACCAGCACTTCCTGTACACCGGGGGACCGGTCAGGCTGCTCCTCGCAACTGAGCACATCGGCTTTGCCGAAGCGATGAAATTTGATGGCGCGTGACATTGTCGACCTCGATGCCTGTCGTTGAGTGTTGCAACGACTGTATCGACGGGGGCCACGGGGCACTATTTCTGTCGGTTGATACCCGTCATGCCCGCTATCAATTCGCGTTGACGATTTCGCTGACGTGAGCGCTTATTTGCCCCAGGCGCGCAGAGCGTGTTCGACGAACTGCCGCACCTTGGGCAGGCGATAGCGGTCCTGGGGGTACATCAGCCACAGCGTGCGGCTGGGCGGCTGGTAATCCTGCAGCAGTGGCACGAGCTTTCCGCTGGCGATGTCCTCGCTGATGAGCACGTCGGGCAGCATCGACACGCCCATGCCGGCGATAACGGCCTGGCGCAGTGCCGGCGTGCTGTTGACGATCATCGAGCCTGACACTGGCACTTCCATCACACCGTCGGGCCCGGTCAGGCGCCATAACTTGTCGGCGGCGCGCCAGTCATCGCCTGCCGGGTAGGCGAATGCCAGGCAGTTGTGATCACGCAGGTCATCGGCGGTCTTTGGCGTGCCTCGGCGTGTCAGGTACGTGGGCGCCGCGCAGATGGTCAGGGTGTAGTCCTGCAGCGGCCGGGCGATCAACGCCGATGATTCCGGGGTGCCGAGGCGGATGGCGGCGTCGAAGCCGTGCTCGATCAGGTCCATCGTCTGATTGCTGAGCACCACCTCGACCTTGATCTCCGGGTAGCGCTGGACGAAATCACTGAGCAGCGGCGACAGGCGTTCGGCGCCGAAGGCTGGCGGGGCGGTGACGCGCAACGTGCCGCTCGGCTCGGTCTGGGCCTGCTCGGCCATGCGCTCGGAGTCGTTCACCAACCCGAGCACTTCGACGCAACGCCGGTAGTATTCCAGGCCAAACTCGGTCAGGTTCTGCCGCCGTGTGGTGCGCTGCAACAGGCTTACACCCAGGCGGTGCTCCAGGGCTTTCAGGTGATTGCCGACCATGGTCGTCGACATTTCGCACTGGCGCGCGGCCGCGGTCATGCTGCCACCTTCCACCACTTTGACGAAAACCGTCATCGCCAGAAACACGTCCATTATCAAGCCCTGCTTTAAAGTCACTGAAGGATGCTCGTCTTTATACATCAGAACGGGATAACGATACTGGCATCACTTACCCGTGATGGAGCCACTGACATGACCGCCGCCTGCCTGATGAACACCTACAAACCGATGCCCTTGAGCTTCATTCGTGGGGAAGGCGCGCGGCTGTGGGATGACAGCGGCCGCCAGTACCTGGATGCCGTCGCGGGTGTCGCCGTGACCAACGTTGGTCACAGCCATCCCAAGATTGTCGCGGCGATCAGCGAACAGGCCGGTCTGCTCTTGCACACGTCCAACCATTACCGCATCGACTGGCAGCAGAAGCTGGCGCAGCGTCTGACCCGGTTGTCGGGCCTGGAGCAGGTGTTTTTCAACAATTCCGGCGCCGAGGCCAACGAAACCGCGCTCAAACTGGCGCGTTTGTATGGCTGGGCCAAGGGCATCGAGCATCCGCTGGTGCTGGTGATGGACAACGCTTTTCACGGCCGCACGCTGGGCACGTTGTCGGCCAGCGACAACGGCGCCGCGCGGCTGGGTTATCAGCCGATGTCGGGGGAGTTCGTGAAGGTGGCGTTTGGTGACATCGTCGCGGTAAAGCGGGCGGCCTCGGCGTATGGCGAACGCATTGTCGCGGTGCTGGTCGAGCCGATTCAGGGCGAGGGTGGTGTGGCGTTGCCGCCGCCGGGCTATCTGAAGGCACTGCGCGATCATTGCACGCAGAATGGCTGGCTGATGATGCTCGACGAGATCCAGACCGGGATTGGCCGGACGGGGCGCTGGTTTGCCTTTGAGCATGAGGGGATCGTGCCGGATGTGATGACGCTGGCGAAGGCATTGGGCAACGGGATTCCCATTGGTGCGTGTCTGGCGACGGCGGCGGTGGCGCGGTTGTTCACGCCAGGCAGTCATGGCAGTACCTTTGGCGGTAATCCATTGGCGTGTCGGGTGGGTTGTACGGTGCTGGATATCGTTGAGGGGGAGGGGCTTTTGCACAATGCGGCGGTGCAGGGGGAGCGGTTGCTGGCGGGGCTGCGCGCCGGGCTGGCGGGTCATCCGGATGTGGCGCAGGTGCGGGGGATGGGGTTGATGGTCGGGATTGAGTTGAATCGGCCGATTCGGGATGTGTGTCTGGTGGCGGCGCAGGAGTATGGGGTGTTGATCAATGTGACGCGGGGGCAGACGATTCGGCTGTTGCCGCCGTTGGTGATTGATGGGGATGAGGTGGACCGGATTGTGGCAGGTGTTGTGGGCGCGCTTCGCGGGTCAGATTTTTAAGGGCAAGATCAAGATCAAAGGCGTCTGCCTGGGGGCAGGCTGTTTCGCCTTCGGCGAGTTACTTTTAAAAAGCACTAAAAGTAACCAAAAGTGCCTGCTCTCGGTTGGGCCCTTCCTTCGTCAGGGTTCCTTCACTCCGGTCCCGCTCCGTGGGCCCGCCGCCATCCGCCATCCATGGCGGGGGGCGGCTCTCGCGGCATCCATGCCGCTCGGCC
>NZ_JBNNGV010000030.1:0-58897 GCF_050268485.1 Pseudomonas sp. NPDC078416
GCAAGCGCGAGGCGGCGCAGATCCGCTCTGCCGCCGAACGCGACGCGCGGATTGTCGAGGCCGACGCCACCGTGAAAGCCGCCGACATCGAAGCGACCGCCCTGCAGACCAACCTTGAAGCGGCTGAGGAAATCGCCCGTCAACTGCGTCTGCGCGACATCGGCGGCCTGATCGTCATCGACTTCATCGACATGACCCCGGCCAAGAACCAGCGCGCCGTGGAAGAAAAGGTCCGTGAAAGCCTTGAGGCCGACCGTGCCCGCGTTCAGGTCGGTCGCATCTCGCGTTTCGGCCTGCTGGAAATGTCCCGTCAGCGTCTGCGCCCCTCCCTGGGCGAGAGCAGCGGCATTGTCTGCCCGCGTTGCAACGGCACCGGCATCATCCGTGACGTTGAATCGCTGTCCCTGGCGATCCTGCGCCTGATCGAAGAAGAAGCGCTGAAAGACCGCACTGCCGAAGTGCGCGCTCAAGTGCCGATCCCGGTCGCTGCGTTCCTGCTCAACGAAAAACGCAACTCGATCACCAAGATCGAACTGCGCACCCGCGCGCGCATCATCATCCTGCCGAACGACCATCTCGAAACGCCGCACTTCGAAGTGCAGCGTCTGCGTGATGACAGTCCGGAAGCCCACAGCCTGCAGACCAGCTATGAAATCGCTGCCGCTGCTGCTGAAGTGGAAGAGGTTGCACCGCCTGCCGCCGCTACCCGCACCCTGGTTCGCCAGGAAGCAGCGGTCAAGACCGCCCCGGCCCGCGCCAACGCACCGGTTCCGGTTGAAGCCGCTGCGCCGGTTGCCGCTGCGCCTGCACCGGCCGCCCATGAGCCAAGCCTGTTCAAGGGCCTGGTGAAATCGCTTGTCAGCCTGTTCGCTTCCAAGGAAGAGCCTGCTGCTGCCGCGCCTGCCGCTGTGGTCGAAAAACCGGCTACGGAGCGCCCTGCACGCAACGACGAGCGCCGTAATGGCCGTCAGCAGAGCCGCAGCCGCAACGGCCGTCGCGACGAAGAACGCAAGCCGCGTGAAGAACGTGCCCCGCGTGCCGATCGCGAAGAACGCGCACCCCGTGAAGAACGGGCCCCACGCGAGGAGCGCGCGCCTCGTGAAGAGCGTGCACCGCGCGAGCCGCGTGAAACCCGTGACGAAACCACTGCACCGCGCGAAGAGCGCCCGGCCCGTGCGCCACGGGAAGAGCGTCAGCCACGTGCTGGGCGTGAAGACCGCAAGCCTCGTGAAGAGCGTGTGCGTGAACTGCGTGAGCCGATCGACGCCGCACCGGCTGTCAACCTGCCCCGCGAAGAACGCCCTGAGCGCGCCCCGCGTGAAGAGCGTCAGCCACGTGCGCCGCGTGAAGAGCGTCAACCACGCGTTGAACAGGCTGCGGTCGCTGCCGAAGACGAAACCCTGCTGACCACCGAAGAGCAACAGGATGACAACCAGGAGCACGCCGAAGGCGATCGCCCTCGTCGTCGTTCACGCGGTCAGCGTCGTCGCAGCAACCGTCGCGAGCGTCAGCGTGATGCCAATGGCAATGAAATCGAAGGCAGCGAAGGCGTCGAGGGTTCAGAAGGTTCTGAAGCCAATGACGGCGAAGGCAACGAGCACGGTCATGAGTCCCATGACGAAGTGCACGCGAACGCCGACCGTGGTGATGTCGCCGCCGGTGCAAGCGTTGCTGCTGTAGCCGAGCGCGTCATCAGTGCCACCGCCGAAGCCGATGCCCACCGCCAGGCTGAACGTGCCAACACGGCCGTTGAAGCCAGCGCGACTGAAGCAGCGCCGGTCGCTCAGGCGTACGACGCAGCGCCAGAAGCGCCGCTCGTCGAAACCCCTGCGCCTGAAGCCAAGCGTTCGGTGATGCCGGAAGTGGAAGTGGCCACATTCGACGCCTCGTTGAGCCCGTTCGAACGTCAGGTGAAAGCAGCCGCTGAAGCCGAATCGACCGACGCGCCAGCGAGTGCCGAGACTCCGGTCGCTGTTGAAGCGCCAGCGGTTGTCGAAGCCCCGGCTTTCATGCCGACTCCTGCGCTGGTGCATGAGGCGGTTGAAGTGGCCGTCGCCGAGCCGGTTCACGTCGTTGAGCCTGTTAAAGCGGCTGAGCCTGTTCAGGCTGCCGAGCCTGCCAAAGCACCCGAGCTCGTTCAGATCACTGAACCGGCTCAGGCTGCAGAGCCAGAGCAAGCCAAGGCGCCGGAAATCGAAGCACCGAAAGTCGTCGAACCGGTTGCTCAGCAGCCAGTGGCGGCTGAACCGGTCATCGCGCCAGCCGTGGAAGCAGCCGATCAGACCGCAGCGCCGGAAATCGTCGCTGCCCCAGTCGCTGTTGAACCTCCTCAGGCGCCGGTTGCAGAACCAGCCAAAGAAGAGGCGCCTGCGCTGCCGGTTGCCAGTAATGGCCGTGCACCGAACGATCCTCGTGAAGTGCGCCGCCGTCGTCTGGAAGCCGAGCGTCAGCAGAAAGAGGCGCAAGCCTCGGATGAGCCTAAACCGCTCGTTTAATCGGCTGTAACCAAAAAGCCCCACCTGTGTGAGCAGGTGGGGCTTTTTTATGCCTGGCGGTCAGGGTGTGACAATTAGCGCGGTCGGGCTTGACTGAGAATCAGCGCGGTTGGAAGGTCAACGCAGCAGGCACGTCCACGTCCCACAACACGCCTGGGTCGTCGACCTCGATCTCCTTGATCCGCGCGCCCTGGAAAAGCCTTTTGGCGCCCTTCTCCCCGGCCAGCGCCATGAGCGCCGGCCCGAACGCACGACCAAAAGCGACGGGGTGACCATACCGCCCACCATGGACCGGTACGCTGATGGCGTCGTCCTCCACCGAGCGGGCCATGCGCTCAAGGGTGTCAGCATGGATGAAGGGCATGTCGCCCAATGCAATCAACCAGCCGCAATGGGCTGGCTCGGCCGAAACGGCCGCGGCAATACTGTCGCCCATGCCGGGGGAATCCAGCACTACCACTTCGCAGCCGTGGCGCAAACCCAACTCGGCCACGCTGCAATAGTCGGATCGGGTCAGAAGGACGGTCTTATCGCTGAGAGGTCTTACGTGGGCGAGCACCTGCTCCAGCACCGATCGCTCCGCACCGTCACGCCCGATGCATTGCGCCAGCAGCTTGTTGCGGTGGTGACCGGCAACCGCTCGATAACGACTCCCGAGGCCCGCTGCCAGCACGATGGCACACAGGGTTTCACTCATGCTCAACCCTCACTGAGTACAGGCCAAGTGAAGCTCAAACCGGAAGAGGACGCAGCCGGTCAATAAAGGTTGGGTTCCATTTCCAGCGCAACACCGAAGCGCTCCAGGATGTCCGCCTGAATCCGTTGCGCGAGGCCGAGCAATTGGCCGCCCGATGCCTCGCCATAATTGACCAGCACCAGCGATTGCAGCGCATGAACCCCGGCGTCGCCATCACGAAAACCCTTCCAGCCCGCCTGCTCGATCAACCAGCCGGCCGCCAGCTTTACCTGGCCATCGGCCTGAGGGTAGCCGACCACACCAGGGTGCGTGAGTTTGATGACAGCCACACGATCGGCGGACACCAGCGGATTCTTGAAGAAACTCCCTGCATTGCCCAGCGTCGCGGGGTCCGGCAGTTTTTCGCTGCGAATGGCGCAGATCGCCCGGCTCACGTGCATCGGCGAAGGTTCTTTGATGCCCTGCTCTTCCAGCCGCTGACGCACCGGACCGTAATCGAGATGAAGGGTCGCCGAGTAACTGAGCTTGAAGCGAACCCGCAGGATCAGCCAGCGGTTGGGCTGATGCTTGAACAGGCTGTCGCGGTAGCCGAACTCGCAGTCGGCCAGGGCAAATTCCCGCAGCTCGCCGCTGTGTCGATCGATCGCGGTCAGGCTGTGGAAAACATCCTTGAGCTCAACGCCGTAAGCGCCGATGTTTTGCATTGGTGCGGCGCCGACGGTGCCGGGTATCAGGCTGAGGTTCTCCAGCCCGGCCAGGCCCTGGGCGAGCGTGTCCAGCACGAAAGGATGCCAGGGCTCCCCCGCCTCCGCCTCAACAATGGCGCCGCCGCAATCCTCGTGGGTGATGCGGATGCCACGGCTGGCCATGCGCAACACGAGGGCATCGACATCACGGGTCAGCAGCAGATTACTGCCGCCACCGATGACCATCAGTGGCACATCGTGGCTGGCCGAATACGCGAGAGCCTCGCGCACGTCGTCGTCGTTGAACGCCTCGGCAAAACGCCGGGCGCGAACCACCACGCCGAACGTGTTGTAGGGCTTGAGGGACACGTCGTGCTGCACATTCAGCGTCATGGGTGCATCCGCGAAAACAGTGGAAGAACGACCGGAGCCATGCTCATCAACCCTCCAGCAGACGACGAACGCGTTCCAGGTCTTCAGCGGTGTCGACGCCGGCCGGTGGCGCTTCAAGGGCATCGGCCACATGAATGCGCACGCCGTGCCACAGCGCACGCAATTGCTCGAGGTTTTCGGTGTTTTCCAGCCAGCATGGCCCCCAACTGACGAAGTCGTGCAGGAACCCGGAGCGGTAGGCATAAATGCCGATATGGCGGCGATACGGTACGCCTTCCGGCAGCTCGTCGCGGGTCTTCGCCAGCGCATCGCGAGCCCAGGGGAGCGGCGCGCGGCTGAAGGTCAGCGCCAGGCCGTTGAGGTCCGAGCAGACCTTGACCACGTTGGGATTGAACAGCGATGCCACGTCCTCGATTGGCTCGGCAAGGGTCGATATCCGCGCTTCAGGGTGCGCGGCGAGGTTGTCGGCGACCTGATCGATCACGGCGGGCGGGATCATCGGCTCATCGCCCTGGACGTTGACCACGATGGCGTTGTCGGCCAGACCCAGCTTGGCGGCGACTTCAGCCAGGCGGTCGGTGCCGGAATTGTGATCGTCGCGGGTCATCAGCACTTCGGCGCCGAACGCCTGGCAGGCCTCGACGATGCGCTGATCATCAGTGGCAACCACCACACGCTCCGCGCTGCTTTTGCGCGCCTGTTCCCAGACGTGCTGGATCATCGGCTTCCCGGCGATGGTTTTCAGCGGCTTGCCCGGAAAGCGACTCGACCCGTAGCGCGCCGGAATGACAACGGTAAACGCTGCGGTCATTTGTCCAGACGCTCGTCGGTGGTGAGGGTGCGCGCTTCGCTTTCCAGCATTACCGGGATGCCGTCGCGAATCGGATAGGCAAGGCCGGCGCCTTTGCTGATCAGCTCGGTTTTGTCAGCGCTGAGCTTGAGCGGACCCTTGCAGATCGGGCAGGCAAGAATGTCGAGCAATTTGGTGTCCATAAGAGATCCTGAGCGAGTCATGGCAAAAGACGGGTTAACTGCGAATCGAACCAACTGACGAACGCCGGCGAAGGCACGGCTTCGACGGTCAGGTACCACCAGTCCGGTGCGGCGAAGGACGCGCATTTGACGGCGTCCTTCTCGGTCATGACCACGGGCAATGCCGGGGTAAACGACAGGGCCTGGGCACCGAACACGGCGTGGTCGGCGAACGCATGTGGAACAGGCCGCCAGTGTAGTCCTTCGAGGGTGTTGAAGAAACGTTGCGGATTACCGATGCCCGCCACCGCGTGCACCTGTTGACCGGGCGGGAAATGATCGACCGGGCGGCGTTCACCAGTGACCAGATTGACCAGCGCCGAGGGCTTGAGCTGAAACCCGAAGCCGTCGTCGCGATCCGCGCCCGCGCCGTTGTACAGCAGCGCATCAACGCTCTGCAGCCGCTCGACCGGTTCGCGCAGCGGGCCTGCCGGCAGGCAGCGGCGATTGCCAAGCCCGCGAACGGCATCGATCAGCACCAGTTCGAGGTCGCGATTCAGGCGATAGTGCTGCAGGCCGTCGTCGGAAAGAATGAGATCGATGGGCTCTTCAGCCAGCAAGGCGCGCACGGCTTGCGAGCGTTCCGGGTCGATCATCAGCGGCACACCGGTACGATTGACGATCAGCAGGGGCTCATCGCCCGCGTGCTCGGCGGGCTGTTGCGGCAGTACGCGCCAGGGCAGGCTCGGCGGCTTGGCGCCGTAACCCCGGCTGACCACACCGACGCGCAGCCCGCGCGCCCGGCAATGGTCGATCATCCAGAGAATCAGCGGCGTCTTGCCGGTGCCGCCAATGGTGATATTGCCGACGACCACGACCGGAACGGGCGCTTTATAGCTGTTGCCCTGCCCTGCGAGAAAACGCGCGCGCTTGCGGTTCACCACGCGCCGGTACAGGCATTCGAGCGGGCGCAGCAGCACCAGCGCCGGGTGGCCTTTGTACCAGGCGTCGAGCAGTCGGTCGGTGAATGCCATCAGTTCGCCGATGCGGCCTCGACGGTGGTCATGCGCAAATGAGCGAAACCGAGTTTGCCGGCGGCATCCATGGCGGTAATCACCGCCTGATGGGGGGTCTTGCCGTCGGCGCTGATCGACAGCGGCAGACTGGTGTCGCCCTCGGATTCCTTCTGCAGGGCATCAATGAGGGTTTCCAGTTTGCTGTCGCCCAGCAACGTGTTGTTCACCGAATAAACGCCGTCGGCATTGATGGTGATGTCGAGGTGTTTTTTGTCGACGTCATCGGCCGAAGCGCCGGTCACCGCTTGGGGCAGGTCGACGCGCAGCTGGGTTTCCCGGGTGAACGTGGTGGTCACGACAAAGAACAGCAGGAGGATGAACACCACGTCGATCAGCGACACCAGATTGATGTCGATGGTATCCCTGGGCTTGCGACGGCGGAATTTCACTTCTTCTTGCCCTCGCCACGTGCGGCGGCCTTGATGTCGGGCTTGGCGTCGGTAAGGTCGACGTCACGGTCGCCCTGCACGACTTCAACCAGTTTGATGGCTTCCTGTTCCATGCCGACCACCAGCTCATCGACACGGGTTTGCAGGTAGCGATGGAAGAAAATCGCGGGAATCGCAACGGTCAGGCCCGAGGCGGTGCAGATCAGCGCCTTGCCGATACCGCCGGCGAGCATGCCGGCGTTGCCGGTCATGCCGCTGCTGGTGAATGAGCTGAAGATATCGATCATTCCGAGGACGGTACCCAGCAGACCCAGCAATGGCGCCATGGCAGCGATGGTGCCGAGTGTTGCCAGGTAGCGCTCGAGCTCGTGAATGACCCGGGCCGCGGCTTCCTCGATGCACTCCTTCATGATCTCGCGACCATGACGGGAATTGGCCAGACCGGCGGCGAGGATTTCACCCAGCGGCGAGTCGGCGCGTAGCTCCTTGAGCTTCTCGGCGCTCAGCTGCTTGTCCTGAATCCAGCGCCACACCTGGCCGAGCAAATGCGGCGGCGTGATGCGACTGGCGCGCAGGGTCCAGAGGCGTTCAATGATGATTCCGACGGCGGCGATGGAACTCAAAATGATCGGTAGCATCATCCAGCCACCTGATTTGACCAGCTCCCACACAGCGACCACCCCCTGAAAAAAAGTGGCGCCACTCTAACATAGCGTCGGCGCCTCGCCGAACGTGTCGATGAATAACCATCCCTTTCAGTCACGCCAGAAGCGTCGTGTCCTACGTTCAGCCCGGGCATCTTCGTAGGCGCCCAATTGCAGGGTGATGGCGCCCAGTTCGGCGCTGTCGTGAATCGCCATCCCTGACCACGCGTACCGCGACATCACCAGAGGATGGGGATGACCGAACGCATTATTACGGCCTCGGGAAATCAGCACGCCGCGCGCACCGACGGCGCGCAGAAACGCCCGGGACGATGAGCTGCGGCTGCCGTGGTGGGGGGATTGCAGCCAGTGGGCGCTGACGTTGAAGCTGTCCTCGATCATCGCGCGTTCCGCCGGCACGTCGATATCACCGGTGAGCAACAGCCGCTCGCCATTGGCCTCGACGCTGAGCACGCAGGAGGCCTGATTGCCCTCGGCGGCGTGCTCCCAACTCCAGGTGGAAAAAACGACTTCATCCCACGTCCAGGTTTCCCCGTTACGGCAGGGTTCGGCCGACAGTTCGGCAGGCATGCGCCCTACGTCGCCCGCCAGCACGCGTTCAACTGGCAGGCCCTTGCGAACAGCCGCAGCGCCACCGGCGTGGTCGGAGTCGGCATGACTGAGCAGCAGCGTATCCAGCTGTCTGACTCCGGTGCGGCGAATGGCCGGCAAGACCACGCGCTCACCGATATCGAAATCACCGAAACGCGGCCCCGCGTCATACAGCAGGGCGTGGTCGCGGGTGCGCAGCAGAATGGCCAGGCCCTGCCCCACGTCCAGTTGCAGCACTTCGACTTGCCCGACGGGCACGCTTTTCTGCGGCGGGAAGAGGCACAGCAACAGCAACGGCCAGCCCAAAGGGCGCATCGGCAGGCCTTTGGGCAGCAACAGCAGCAACGCGCCGAGCAGGCTCAAGGGCCAGACCCACACTGGCACGTGGGGGCCGGTCCATGCGGGGGCGAGATCGGCCATGAACGCCAGCCAGCGAAACAACCCGTCCATCGAACCGCCCGCCAGCCATAACAGCCTTTCGCCGATGGGCGGGATCGCCAGCAGCAGCGTGCCGAGCAACGCCAGCGGCAATATCAGCAGGCTTACCCACGGCACGGCGAGCAGATTGACGACGGGGCCGCTCACGCTCACTGGCAGGTTCAGCGCCAGCAGCACCGGCAACAGCCCCACCGCGATCAGCCACTGTGCGCGGGTCCAGCTCTGCAGCCAGCTCCAACGCCCGAGGCGACCGCTGAAGATCAGCATCAAGATCGCGACGGCCAGAAACGACAGCCAGAAACCGGGGCGCAGGGAGATCAACGGCTCGGCGATCAGCACCAGATTCAGCGCCAGCAACAGCGGCCACGTTGTGCCCAGATGGCGGAAGCGCAGACGCCAGAGCAGCACCAGACCCAGCATGATGAGGGCTCGCTGCACCGGCACTTCCAAGCCCGCCAGCACGCCATAGGCCAGTGCACCCGCGAACGCCGCGATGCACGCCGAGGGCAGCCAGGGCAGAAACGGCGGCCACGCGCCCCAGCGAGCCAGGCCGGCAACGAGGCCGTAGAGCAGGCCGGCGAGCAAGCCGATGTGCGTCCCGGAGATGACCAGTAAATGAACGGTGCCGGTGTCCTGCAGGACCTGCCAGTCGGCGGTGCTTAGTCCGGAATCGTCACCCAGCACCAAAGCAGCCAGCCCGCCCTGTCGGCCCTGGGCATCCACACTGAGCAGGCGCTGACGGATGCCGTCGCGCCAGTTGCCCCGCGCCGGCTCCAGCAACTGGCCGTCCACCACCGTGCCGGTGGCGCCAATGCGCTGGGCCAGCAGCCACGCCTGGTAATCGAACGCGCCGGGATTGACCAGCCCACCGGGGCGTTTGAGCTTGACCGCCAGACGCCAGCGCTCGCCGCTGCCGACCGGCGGACCGCCGTACCAGCCAATGCGGATCTGTTCGGGCAACCGCTCGCGTCGTGATACGGGATCATCCAGCTGAAACCGCACCACGCCGTCGAGGGTCTGCGGCAGCCCGACCACGCGCCCTTCCAGCCAGAGGGTCTGTCCGTCGAGACGCTCGGCCAGTCGATCATCCAGCGCCGACGACGCCGAGACACAGGCCCAGGTCAGCCCGAACAGATAAAACGCCAGAGGGTAGGTGCGAAACGGCAGCAGCATCAGCGCCACCATGGGCATCGCCAGCAGCAACCAGACCGGCGGTAATACGGGCAAAAAACGTAGCGTCAGCAATCCGAGTGCGAGGGCGAGCATCCCTGTGCGCATGAGGCTTTCCTTGTCTGCGGGCGAAATCGACTTCCATGGCTTAGTCGATGCCCCGGCATGCGCGCTTATTAATTGTCACAAAGTCTGAATTTGCGTTTGCGACTATCCGTGCATACTTCCCCGAATTTCCCGCCCTCCTCGCCGGATTCCCGTATGCCACGCCACCTGATCAAGCGGTACATGCCCGATCCGAACAGCATCCGGGAACATAAATCCTTACGCTTTCTTGGCTCACTTCTGCACGACCCCAACCTCTGGCACCTCAATCGACATTCCGTGGCACGCGCGATGGGGATCGGGCTGTTCGCCGCTTTGATGCCGATGCCGTTGCAGATGCTGCTGGCCGCTGTGTTGGCGATCTGGGTCCGGGCCAACATGCCGATCGCTGTCAGTCTGTGCTGGCTGACCAACCCGCTGACGATGCCGCCGGTGTTCTATTGCACCTATAAGATCGGCGCGCTGCTGATGGGCTTGCCGCCGCGGCATTTCCCGGACGAACTGAGCTGGGACTGGATCAGCGGGCAGCTCTCCACCTTGTGGCAGCCGTTCTTGCTGGGATCGGTGGTGGCGGGGATTGTGCTGGGGGTGGCGGGGTATTTCGGGACGATGGCCTACTGGCGCTGGTGGGTCGGACGGCAGTGGAAGGCGCGTCGGGTGCGGCGGAAGGCAGGTTAGGAAGAGGTTGTCAGCGGATCGTTGCGGCCAGTCAGGTGCATGATCGTTCCCACGCTCCGAGTGGTAATGGCCCGTTTGACGCTCTGCGTTACAGTCAACGCAGAGCGTTTGGGGCGGCGTTGCCACGCAGAGCGTGGGAATGATCTTACATCGTTCTGAAATCCGTTACTGACGCATCCCGCGCCCGCTCACCAGCAATCGCGCGCAGCCCAGGTACAGCACGATGGTCGCGACGACCATGAACGCCAGGGCGATGCTGATTTTGATGTCCGACACACCAAGGATCCCGAAGCGAAACGCGTTGACCATGTGCAGCACCGGGTTGGCCAGCGACACGGTCTGCCAGAACGGCGGCAGCAAGTTGATCGAATAGAACACCCCGCCCAGGTAGGTCAACGGCGTCAGCACGAAGGTCGGGATGATCGAGATATCATCGAAATTGCGCGCAAACACAGCGTTGATGAAGCCCAGCAGCGAGAAGATCGTCGCGGTCAGCAGTACCACAATGATGGTGATGCCCAGGTGATGCACCTGCAGGTCGGTGAAGAACATCGACAGCATCGTGACGATCACCCCCACCGCCAGCCCGCGCAGCACGCCGCCGATGGTGTAGCCGATCAGAATGGTGTGCGGCGACACCGGCGAGACCATCAGCTCTTCCACCGAGCGCTGGAACTTGGCACCGAAGAAGCTCGAGACCACGTTGCCGTAGGAGTTGGTGATCACCGACATCATGATCAGGCCGGGCACGATGTACTGCATGTAGGTGAAGCCACCCATGTCGCCGATCTGCCGGCCGATCAGGTTGCCGAAGATCACGAAGTACAGAACCATGGTGATCGCCGGCGGCAGCAGGGTCTGCGGCCAGATCCGCATGAAACGCCGGACCTCACGATAAACAATGGTGTTCAGGGCGATCAGGTTGGGGCGCAGCTCCGAGCTCATATCGCCACCTTCGCCAGATTCTTCTCGACCAGACCCACGAACAATTCCTCAAGACGATTGGTTTTATTGCGCAGGCTCAGCACCTGAATGTTCTGCAGCGACAACTGACTGAACAGCGACGTGATGCCGATGGTTTTATCGACCTGCACCTCAAGCGTCTGGTTATCCACCCGCTTCACCGGATAACCGTTGAGCTGAGGCGCGGCCTGCAGCGGATCGCGCAGGTCCAGCAGGAAGGTCTCAACGTGCAGCTTGTTGAGCAGGGTCTTCATGCTGGTGTTTTCGATGATCGTGCCGTGATCGATGATGCCGATGTTGCGGCACAGCTGCTCCGCCTCCTCCAGGTAATGAGTGGTGAGGATGATGGTGATGCCCTTCTCGTTCAGCTCGGTGAGGAAGGTCCACATCGAACGACGCAGCTCGATATCAACGCCGGCAGTAGGCTCGTCGAGGATTAACAGACGCGGCTCGTGAATCAGTGCGCGGGCGATCATCAGGCGGCGCTTCATGCCGCCGGACAAGGAACGTGACGGCGAATCGCGCTTGTCCCACAAGCCCAGCTGGGTCAGGTATTGCTCGGCGCGCTCCTTGGCGATCTTCGGCGGAATGCCGTAATAGCCCGCCTGGGTCACGACGATGTCGAAGGTCTTCTCGAACTGGTTGAAATTGAATTCCTGCGGCACCACGCCGATTGAGCGTTTGAGCTGCGCCGGATTGGTATCGAGGTCGTGGCCGAAAATGTTCACCGTGCCGCTGGTCTTGTTGACCAGGGTCGAGATGATCCCGATGGTGGTGGATTTGCCGGCGCCGTTGGGGCCGAGCAATGCGAAAAAATCACCCTCGGCGACGTCCAGATCAATGCCCTTGAGGGCCTGGAAACCGTTGCCGTAGGTCTTGGTTAGCTGCCGGATTGACAGAGCTGAACTCATGACTGAACACACACCAATAAAATGAAAAGGAAGATAAACGAATACGAGCGTGCAGTTGCCGGGTTGATAGGCGCGCTGACATTTACCGCGCCGCGCAGCTGGGATATCAGGCACAACACAAGGCTACAAACGCAGTGGCCGCAATGTTGCGTGCCGATGCCGCCCAAGTACAGCGACATCGATTGATAGTCAGTATTAACCCGACACGGGCTGAACTCAGGTCAGCGCGGTCATGACGGCCTTTCGATACGCCGGACGCTGTTGCAAACGTTCGTACCAGGCTTTGAGGTGGGGCAGCTCGCGACGTTCAATCGGCATTTCGAACCAGGGGTAAGCGAAGCAGCCGAGGGGAATGTCGCCCATGCCGAATTCATCGCCCGAGAGGTACGGCTGACGGGCCAGTGCTGCGTCGACGATGACCAGCAGGCGCTCGACGTCAGCTATAGCCGCGTTGATCTGCGTCCAGTCCTGTTTGTCGGCTGGGGTGCGCAACACGCCCCAGAACACCGGCCGGAAGGGGCCGGCCAGCGTCGACGTGGTCCAGTCCATCCACTTCTCGGCCTGGGCACGCGCCTTGGGGCTGGCCGGATAGAGAGCCGAGTCCGGCGCGTATTGCGCGGCCAGGTAGCGAACGATGGTGTTGGACTCCCATAGCACGAACTCGCCGTCTTCGATCATCGGCACCACACCGTTGGGGTTCTTCGCCAGGTACTCGGGCTGATCGTTGACACCGAAGGCGCCGCCGGCATTCAGCGACTCGTATTCCAGCCCCAGTTCCTCGGCGATCCACAATGCCTTGCGCACATTGGACGAGTTCTTGCGGCCCCAGATCTTCAACATGTTGTCATTCTCCGTGTGGTCAACGATCGATGAGTGGCGTTTGCGGCGGGCCACAGTCTACTCCGGGATGCGGGTGTTCAAGCCACAACTTCCTGCGCATCGGCCAGCCCCCGAACTCCCTTGGTAGCACGGGGTCACTATCGATGCGCGGGCCAGAGCGGTCGACTGCGCAGCCGGTCGCGCTTATCGCGCCGTCATCATGGAGGGCTGTTTATGTTGTTGCTGTGGATCGTAGTGTTGGTGGTTGGCGTGGCCTGGCTGGCCCATCGCAGAATTGCGCCCTTCCCCGCCCTGGGCATCGTCGCGGTGTACCTGCTGGCGATGGGCGCGTTCAGCCATGCCCACGGCTGGATGGTCATTCCATGGGTGTTGTGGCTGGGGGTCGCCTTGCTGCTGGCGCTGCCGGACCTGCGCCGCAAACACTTCAGTGCGCCGATGTTCGCGTGGTTTCAGAAAGTGCTGCCGCCGATGTCCGCCACCGAGCGTGACGCCATCGACGCCGGCACCGTGTGGTGGGATGGCGAGCTGTTCAGCGGCCGTCCGGACTGGAACACCCTGCTCAGCTACCCAAAGAGCAAACTGACCGACGAAGAGCAGGCCTTCCTTGATGGCCCGACCGAAGAACTCTGCGCCATGGTCAGCGACTGGGAAATCGGCCAGGCCATGGACCTGCCGCCGCAAGCGTGGGCGCATATAAAGGAACATGGTTTCTTCGCGCTGATCATTCCCAAGGAATACGGCGGTAAAGGCTTCTCGGCCTACGCCCACTCCCAAGTGGCGATGAAGCTGGCGACCCGCAGCGGCGATCTGGCCTCGACGGTGATGGTGCCCAACTCACTGGGCCCGGCAGAGCTGCTGCTGCATTACGGCACCGACGAGCAGCGCAACCACTATTTGCCACGCCTGGCCTGTGGCGACGAGATCCCGTGCTTCGCACTGACCGGCCCGCTGGCCGGCTCCGATGCTGGGGCGATGCCTGACACCGGGATCATCTGCAAGGGCCAGTGGGAAGGCGAAGAAGTCATCGGCCTGCGCCTGAACTGGGAAAAGCGCTACATCACCCTCGGCCCGGTCGCCACCCTGCTCGGCCTCGCTTTCAAGGCCTATGACCCTGAGCATCTGCTGGGCGACGAGGCGGATTTGGGCATCACCTTGGCGCTGATTCCGACCGACACCGCCGGTGTAGAGATCGGTCGCCGTCATGTGCCACTGGGCGCGGCGTTCATGAACGGCCCGAACTCGGGCAAAGACGTGTTCATTCCGCTGGAATACTTGATCGGCGGCAAAGACATGCTCGGCAAAGGCTGGATGATGCTGATGAATTGTCTGTCGGTCGGCCGTTCGATTTCACTGCCAGCGGTCGGTACCGGCGCCGCGAAGTTCACCAGCCTGGTCACCGGGCAGTACACCCAGGTGCGCGAACAATTCAACGTGCCGCTGGCGGCGTTCGAAGGCATTCAGGAATCCCTGGCGCGCATCGGCGGCAACGCCTGGCTGATGGACAGCGCGCGCATCCTGACCGCCAACGCCGTGGACCTGGGCGAGAAGCCTTCGGTGCTGTCGGCGATCCTGAAATACCACCTGACCGAGCGCGGTCGCGAATGCATCACCCACGCGATGGATGTGCACGGCGGCAAGGGCATCATCATGGGCCCGAACAATTACCTGGGGCGATCGTGGCAAGGCGCGCCGATCTTTATCACCGTGGAAGGCGCAAACATTCTGTCGCGCAACCTGATGATCTTTGGTCAGGGCGCCATCCGCTGCCATCCGTTCGTGCTGAAGGAAATGGCCCTCGCCGGTCGTAAGGATCATGACCGCGCGGTGGTGGAATTCGACGGACTTCTGATGCAGCACATTGGTTTCGCTGTGCGTAACGCCGCCAGCACGCTGGTGTTGAATCTGGGCCTGGGGCATTTCGAAAGCGTGCCGGGTGATCGCCTGAGTCAGGGGTACTTCCGCGCGCTGAACCGTCAGGCCGCTGCCTTCGCAATGCTGGCGGATCTGAGCATGATGCTGCTGGGCGGCGAACTGAAACGTCGCGAGCGTCTGTCGGCGCGCCTGGGCGATGTGCTGAGCCACATGTACCTGGCGTCCGCCGCTCTTAAGCGTTACCACGATCTGGACTATCCCGAAGCACTGGCGCCGCTGTTTTGCTGGTCCATGGAAGAAGCGCTGGGTGAGTCGGAGCGTGCGCTGGATGAGCTGCTGAGCAATTTCCCGAACCGCGTTCTCGGCGGGCTGCTGCGGGTAATCGTGTTCCCGTTCGGCCGTCGTCACAAAGGGCCATCGGACAGGCTGGATGCGCAGGTAGCGGAGATCCTTGGTCGCGCCAAAGGCGACCCGGCGCTGGAATCGGTGCTTGCCGGTTGCTATCGCCCGACCGACGCCGAGGATCCGGTCGGCGCGTTGCAGCACGCGAGCGACCTGCTCAGCGGCGCCAAGGCGATTCGCAGCAAACTGCATCACGCGGTGAAAAGCGGTCAGGTCAAGCCTGCGGGGGGTGAGCATCTGATCGACGCCGCGCTTAATGCAGGCGTGCTGCAGGTGCCGGAAGCAGAGACCTTGCGGGCAGCAGAGGCGGCGCGGCGCAAAGTGATCGATGTGGATGATTTCGACAAGGAAGAGCTGGTCGCCACTGAAGGCAAAATCCGCTGATTAATTGAGGCAAACCCCTGTAGGAGTGAGCTTGCTCGCGATGGCTTAGGTACAGACGCTGATGACAAGTCAGACCCACCGAGACCTTCGCGGGCAAGCGCGCTCCTGCACCTGCTCCCCGCGACTTACGTCTACATACACCGCTCTAGCGAATTGTCCTACACTCCTTGGTAACAACAAGAAAAACCCAAGGGGACGCACCATGATTAACCAACGCCTGACTCATCGCTGCCTGCTCTCTGAAATTGCCTCGGGGGAGGATCTCTACAGCGGCAAGCCGACCCAAACCCTGCAAACTCTTCTGATGATGGGCTTTGTCACCCGACTGCCCAGTCCTGACCGCACCTATGCTCATCTCGCGCTTACCGAAGCAGGTCATCGGTATCTGGCCGGGTTGTGGCATTGAGATAGCCGCAGGCGGCGGGGGCCTCTATACTCCCGCGCCTGTTTTTGTCTCTGAGGGCTTCATCATGGCCGACGCCAATCTCGACCACATCATGAATCTGCTGCTGCATTTGCGCGGCATCCTGGTCGCGCTGGGAGAGGCCGAGCAGGTCCCCGAAGAAAGTCATGCGCTGTTTCTGGAACGTTACGATGAGTTGCTGACGCTGTTGCCGGCTGATCCGATAGAGAGTCAGTATCTGGGGCAGGATTTGTTGTGTCAGGTGATTCAGCGTTATCCGCAGATTGCGCATTTGGTGCCGCGGGATTTGCTTTGGTTTTTCGCGGGCGATTGTCTGCATTTCATGCCGGACGATGAGATTGATTTGTATACGGCGCTGGAGGAGCGTCGGTTTGAGGCGATGGAGAACGAGGAGCCGTTTGACTGGAATCAGGAGAAGCAGTTGTTGGCGATGTCGCAGTCTGAGTCCAAGCACTGATCTGAGGTTGCCATCCAGATCAAGATCAGAAGCGTCGGCCTAACGGCCTCGGGTTTCGCCTTCGGCGATTTACTTGATAAAGCCCCAAGTAACCAAGGGCTTGTGCTCCTGGTTAGGCCCTTCCTTCGTCAGGGTTCCTTCACTCCGGGCCCACTCCGCGAGACCTGCGTTCAGCCTGCACCCAAGTCGCGTTCGGCGGTGTCCGAACCCTCTACGTTCAAAGATCAAGATCAACAACAGATCAACGGCTTCCCGGCTGAAGCCGATCCTACTGACTGCACGCGCTACTTTTCGTGGGACCGGCTTTAGCCGGGAAGAGGCCAGCCTGGGCACCATCGATTTCACGGTGAGACGCGGTGATCGTCCCCACGCTCTGGGTGGGAATGCAGCACAGGACGCTCCGCGTCATCCTGCGCTTGGGATCGAGGTCACGCCTGATAGTCCGGACCATGCCGTCCAGCTGGCGGATCAGCGTATTCCGGTAACTTGTCACACCCGGCCCGGTGCCGCGTTTGAGCACCTTGGCCTGCTCTTCCAAATTCTTCACCACCTCTACAGGCGGGAAGATCTAATACCATGCCCTCGACGTCAGTATCGGGTCGAAAATGGACGATGGTTATACTGCTTAAATAGACCCGGCTCGATCCGAGCGCTGTGATCAATCACGACCAACGCAACCACCGCGGCCCCATCGCAGCGCCGATCAAGGTCGGCACCAGCATCCCCAGAAAATACCAGATACCCCAGAACGGTATGGCCATTTCAGGGCAATGCAGGCAGTAGGCAAGCGTCGCCAGGGAGCTGGCGAGCAGGCCGCCGCAGGCGCCCGCAAGCTTCGGCCGGGTTGGCGCCAGGCCGCGCAAGGCCCAGAACACCGCAACAAAGCCTGGCACCGAGAGCACGGTGATGTTGAAGGCGCACACTTTCCAGGTTGTGCCCAATACCATAGCGATTCGATCATCTGCAGGTGCGACAGCCAGCCCGTACAACGTGCCGCCCCAGATCGCCGCCACCCCCAGGGTCACCCACAGCTTGCCGCCACCCGCACTCATGCCGGGACGAGCCAGGCGCGTCACCATCAGCAAAGCGCCCACCATCAGGCTCAGGGGAAAGGCGATCTTGGCCCAGAAAATCGGGGTCGTCGCGACTTCGGCCAGATCAGCCCGTACGCCGAAGCGCAGCAGGATCACCAACAGCGCCCCCACTCCGCCAATCAGCATCGCCAGGCTGAAACGCTTGGCGATCGCCTTGGGATCGACGGGTTCGACCCCGGTGGAGAGCATGGAAACAAGATCGTCTGTGTTCATCATTTACCTCTGATCATGGCCGCCAGGGCCTTGAGCCCGCGATGCACGCCAATCTTTACCGCGGACTCGGAAAGCCCGGTCAATTGCGCTGTCTGCGCCACGGAAAGCCCTTCGAGCTTGACATGCATGATCGGCAGCCGCTGCTTGTCCGGCAGTTCTTCGAGCAACTTGTCCAGATCGCGACTCGCCTGAGCCGGTTCCAGACAGGGCTCGGCAAACAGCTCCTCGGCGTCATCAATGGAATCGTTGAGGCCATCGTGCCGCGAGCGGGAACGATAGAAATCAGCCAGCTTGTAGCGCGCAATGGCAAACGCCCAGGCCGTCAACGGCTGATCGGATTGATAGGTCTGACGGCCGTTATGCACCGCCAGCAGAATCTCTTGCAGCAGATCCTCTATTTCATCTGGCTGACGCAGCAGCCGTGCCCTGAGAAAACCACGCAGGTGCGTACTCAACTCCCGCAGGAAACGCGCGTAATCAGCCTGATTGCCCTTGAGCCCTGACAGAAAGAGCGTCTGAAGATCGATCTCTCGCCTGCGCAACGAATCGTTATGTGTAGTTCGGTCCATCGATCGCCCTGGTTACACAGCAGTTAGAGATTTTTTAATTGTTCTTCTCATCAGGCGCGTTACGAGCGCGCACCGACTGAACGCACGGTGGGCAGTGAACTGAGAAACCCCGCGCGGCGCAAATTCTTTCACGATATTTCAAATATTTTTTTCGACCGCTGTAACCGGTTGGCATTTGGCGACGAATTACTTCACGGATCGCAAGCAAAGCGAAAAATCGCTGAACTGTCGACCAACTACCCAGATCCTCGGAGAAAGACCATGAAAACTATGAATATTGCCGCTATCGCAATCGCCCTGTCTTCCGTTGCTGCCGGTTCCGTCATGGCGGCCGAAAAACCAGCGGCCATGGAGAAGTGCTACGGCGTTTCCATGGCGGGCAAGAACGATTGCAAAGCAGGCGCAGGCACCACGTGTGCTGGCACTTCGAAGACCGACTACCAGGCCAACTCGTGGAAAAACGTTCCGGCCGGCACGTGCACCTCGATCAAGACGCCAAACGGCCACGGTACTCTCGAAGCCATGTAACCCGCCACATCACGGGACACGTCAATCAGGAAAACTTCCCCAAAGATGGGCGCTGGACTTGGCCTCAAGGCAGAGCATTACGAGGACGCACTCGATTGCACCGCCAGCGGCCTGTGGTTTGAAGTCCATCCGGAAAATTACATGGTTGACGGCGGCCCCCGACTGGCCTGGCTTGAAGCCATTGGCAGCCGTCACCCGCTGTCACTGCACGGTGTATCCCTGTCACTGGCGGCCGATTGCCCGCCGGACAGGGCCCACTTGCAACGGCTGAAGGTGCTTGCCGATCGCGTTCAACCGGCCCTGATGTCGGAACACCTGGCCTGGTCAACCTGGCGAGGCCAGTACCACCCCGACCTGCTGCCGTTTCCCCGTTCCCATGAAGCGCTGCAACGGATCGTCGACAACATTGATTGCACCCAGAACACCCTCGGGCGCCGGATTGCGATTGAAAATCCGACCCACTATTTAAAGCTCGACGGCCATGACTGGAGCGAGCTCGACTTCCTCACCGAGCTAAGCGACAGAACCGGTTGCGGCCTGCTGCTGGACGTGAACAACGTGTTTATCAGCGCGCATAACCAGGACTTCAACGCTGCCGGTTATCTGGACGCCTTCCCCGCTAATGCGGTCATGGAAATCCATCTGGCCGGCCATACCCCTGACCCTGGAGACTCAAACCTGCTGATCGACTCCCACGACAGTGCCATCAGCGAATCGGTCTGGTCGCTTTATCAACGATTGATCGAGCGCATCGGCCCCCGCCCGACGCTTATTGAACGCGATGACCAGATTCCCGCCTTTGATCAATTGATGATCGAGCGCAGCCGCGCTCAGGGCGTCCTGGACACCCATCGTCACCTGCAAATGGAGACTGCGTAATGAATCTGTCACTGGCCGGTTTTCAGGACGCCTTTATCAGCGCCTTGTATGGCAAGGACCCCGCGAGCTTGCCGGTGTTGACCGAGCAGTCGGGATTTCTGGTGTATCGCAACACCGTCATGAAAGGCGCCAGTGATGCCCTGTTGGCGAACTTTCCCACCGTGGAGCGTCTGGTAGGCACCGAATGGTTGCAGGCCGCCGCCGCGCGCTATGTCCGCCAATTCCCGCCTGCCGATGCGCGGTTGCTTCATTACGGCCAAGGCTTTCCGGACTTCCTTGACGCTTTCGAGCACGCCCGGGACCTGCCTTATCTGGGCAATGTGGCGCGCATCGATCTGCTATGGAGTGAAGCCCATGGCGCCGAAGACGACCTTGCCCTCGATGTCACCGCCTTTGCCGCCATCGAGCCGGCGCTGTTGGCCGGCGTAAGGCTCAAAGTGCGCGCCACGGCACTGTGGAAATGGTTCCCGGACCAACCGGCCTACACCCTCTGGCGCTGCAACCGCGAACTGATCGACGTACCTGCCGAGCTGGATTGGATCGGCGAAGGCGTTTTGATCAGCCGCAGCACCGCCGTCGTTGCCTGGTATCCGTTGAGCATGGGCGAGTGCGCTTTTCTGGACGCTTGCGCAGCCCATCTTCCCCTGGAAGAGGCTGCCGAATACGCGACCCAGGCCGAACCCGAGCTGGACCTGATGACCATGCTCAGCCGCCTGATCGCTGCCAACGTATTTGCCGCTCACTGAGCATTGGAGAACACCGTGAATATGCCTCGACTGCTTAACCTGTGGAACAGCCTCGCCGACCGTCTGCATGGCCTGATCAATGATTCGGTCTTGGCACTGGTGGCGCGGGTTTCTATTGCCGCGATCTTTATCATGTCCGGCCGAACCAAGGTCGAGGGCTTTTTAACCATCACCGACAGCACTTACGAGCTGTTCCGCACTGAATACAACTTGCCGTTGATAGCTCCGGAACTGGCTGCTCATCTTTCTGCCTATGCCGAACATCTGTTCCCTGCCCTGCTGATTCTTGGTCTGTTCAGTCGTCTTTCGGCCCTGGCACTGCTTGGCATGACATTGGTGATCGAGATATTTGTCTACCCCGATGCGTGGCCGACTCATTTGTCCTGGATCGGATTACTGCTGATTATCATCGCCAAGGGTGCCGGTACAGTTTCTCTCGATAGACGATTCGGCATTCGATGACTTCAAACAAGCGCAACAGTTTTAATCGTTTCGATAGATGCCTGATTTCTTAACAGCGGCGGACCCATCATGCTGATCAAGATACCCTCAACATCCGATTGCAAAGAGTCGGATGTCACGCCCGAATCTATTTATCTCTCCCGCCGTGCGTTGCTCGGGAGCACTCTTGCGGGGCTCGCTGTCAGCGCGATGCCTCGCTGGGCCCAGGCCGAGGAAGCCTCGCGCTACGCCGACGTCGAAGCCGGCGCGGCGCCTGACTGGTTCAAGGGCAAATTGCCTGCGACAAAGTGGCAAGCCGTTACCGTCAAAGACGAGACGATCACGCCATTCAAGGACGCGACCCACTACAACAACTTCTACGAGTTCGGCACCGACAAGGGCGATCCTGCGCAAAACGCCGGCTCTTTGAAAACCGAGCCCTGGAGCGTGGTCATTGACGGGGAGGTCGGCAAGCCTGGCCGCTATGCGCTTGAAGACTTCATGAAGCCTTATCAGTTGGAAGAGCGTATCTATCGTCTGCGCTGCGTAGAGGCGTGGTCGATGGTGATTCCATGGCTGGGTTTTCCGATCTCCGACCTGCTTAAGCAGGCTGAACCCACGGCGAACGCCAAATACATCCGCTTCGAAACGCTGCAGGACCCGAAGACGATGCCTGGTCAGCGCTCAGGTTTTGCGTTGATCGACTGGCCTTATGTGGAAGGGCTGCGGCTGGATGAAGCAATGAACCCGCTCGCGATTCTGGCGGTGGGCATGTATGGGCGAGAACTGCCCAATCAGAACGGCGCGCCGCTGCGTCTGGTGGTGCCTTGGAAATACGGCTTTAAAAGCGTGAAGTCCATCGTGCGCATCAGTCTGACCAGCGAGCAGCCGAAGACCACCTGGCAGAGCATCGCCGCGAGTGAATACGGCTTTTACGCCAATGTGAACCCGACAGTTGACCACCCACGCTGGACTCAGGCGCACGAGCGGCGTCTACCCAGCGGGTTGTTCAGCCCGAATATTCGCCAGACCGAGATGTTCAATGGGTATGGGGAGCAAGTCGCTTCTCTTTATACAGGCCTGGATTTACGGAAGAACTATTGATGCGCTTCATCTACTGGCGACTGTCCGTGTTCGCGGCTGCAGCTCTAGTGCCCATGTATTGGCTCTACCAGGCGTGGATCTTTGCTTTGGGGCCTGATCCCGGGAAAGTGCTGGTCGATCGCCTGGGCCTGGGAACATTGACCCTGCTTTTGATCACGCTGGCCATGACCCCATTGCAGCGCACGACCGGCTGGCCCGGCTGGATCGCGGTCCGCCGGCAGCTGGGGCTGTGGTGTTTTACTTATGTGTCGCTGCACCTGCTGGGTTATGGCTTCTTCATTTTAGGGTTCGACTGGACGCAATTGGGCGTGGAACTGGTGAAGCGACCGTACATCATTGTCGGCGCTTTAGGATTTCTCGGCTTACTGGCGCTGGCGGTCACGTCCAATCGATACAGCCAGCGCCGATTGGGCGCTCGCTGGAAAAAGCTGCATCGGCTCAGTTACCTGATTCTGGGATTGGGGTTGCTGCACATGTTGTGGATCGTGCGAGCTGATCTCAAGGAGTGGGCTATCTATGCAACGATCGGCGTGTTGCTTCTGGTGCTTAGAATGCCTGCCATTGCTCGGCGAGTTCAGCGAAGTCGAACTGGACGCAGCACCCTCGTCGTGAAAAGTGCGGCCGGGGATGCGAAGTAGTGACACTGACTAACAGATAGCAGCTTTGAGAGCGTGCTTTCAAGAGATCGTCATACACGAGTACACGGAATGACCCGCTTGACCAGTTTGCCGATGGACATGCCTTGAACCAAGATAGAAAACACTACGACAAGATAGGTGAGCGACACCACTACATCGCGGGAGTCGCCCGGCGGCAGAGACAGCGCCAATGCTACAGATATCCCGCCACGCAAACCGCCCCAGGTCATTACACTCCATGCACCTTTAGGTAGCTGAAAGCGTCTACCCATAATCGCGATCGGAAACCCCACTGTCAGCAGCCGCGATACCAGGGTAAGCACTATGACCAGCAGCCCTGTCGTAATAAGTGAAGGGGAAAACTGGATCAACACCACTTCCAGGCCGATGAGAACAAACAAAACGGCGTTGAGAATTTCATCGATCAGCTCCCAAAACATATCTACATTTCTTTCGGTCTGCTCAGACATCGCGTAGGTGCGTCCCTGATTACCTACGATGAGTCCCATCACCACCATCGCCAACGGCCCGGATACATGCAAATGCGTTGCGAGAGCATATCCGCCCAACACAGCAGCCAGGGTGATCAGCACTTCCTCTTGATAGCTGTCGATGCTCCTGAGCATCCGATAAGTGATGTAGCCAACGACACCCCCCAACACAACGCCTCCACCCGCCTCCTTGAACAAGAGCCCTGATACACCCGCTATGGAGGGTGCTTCACCACTGGCTATCATCGCCAGGATCAGGGAAAACAGAACGACCCCGACACCGTCATTAAAAAGCGACTCCCCGGAAATCACCAATTCAACACCCTTGGGTGCTCCAGCCGACTTCAGAATGCCCATGACGGCAATAGGATCGGTCGGCGAGATCAGAGCGCCAAACACCAGGCAATACGAAAGTGGTAATTCCAGATTGGTGATGGACAACAGCGCCCACAGCCCGAAACCGATAATCAGCGTTGATATCGTTGTCCCTACGACAGCCAGGGATGCCACTTGCCATTTATAGGCACGCAGCTGTGAAAGGTTGACATGCAACGCCCCTGCAAATAACAGTAACGACAACATGCCCTGCATCAACAACTCGGAAAAATCTATCGATTCAACCAGCGATTGCTCAAGGGTGTGCAGCGCGTGAAAGCCAAGCGCATCGGCACCCATATTGAATAGTGAAAGCGCCAAGGCTATCGCCATGACGCCGATGGCCGAGGGAAGTCCCACGTAGCGTCTGTTCAGAAAAGCGAATGCTGCCGTGATGCACAGAAAAATTGCGATGATGTCCAGCATTGGCCAAATGGCTCCCTGTAAAAGGCAATCTTTTCTCTTACGTGGTGCCAGCAGTGATGATATTCATCATCTCTGCGGCAACTAATTGTGCATTTACGCACAAATGATCACTCTGCTCACCTCACGGTCAAGATTTGCCTTGTTGAGCCCCCTGCTCACTGCGCCCCCCAGCGCTCTGTTATCTGCCTGGTGAGCATCGCTAGATCTGAAGCGATCAAGTCTGGTTCAGGCACCCCGGCGTCAGGCAAGAGGGCGTTGTGCGGCCGCGTCAACAGCGCGCCAAGACAACCGGCAGCTTGGGCACCCGCTGTATCCCAAAGATGGCAAGCGACCAGTAACATGCCTGACATCTCTACATTCAAGTCCCTGGCGACCATCTGATAAGTCTCTGCGGCAGGCTTGAATTTCCTCACTGCCTCAACACTGAAACTACGCTCAAAGAATTTGGCTAGCCCCGCGCGCTCAAGTGCCGAAGGCGATGCCCCGCTTGGCGAGTTACTCAATGTCACCAGCCGGAAGCCGGCATCCTGCAACACGGTCAGTGCCGGCAAAGCATCTGGGTGCGCCGGCATGGTATTCATCCGTGTCTTCAATTCATCTATATCGCCATCGTCGAGCGTGACTTGGTAAATAGTGGCGAGCATGCGCAGAGTGCCCACGGCCAGTTCGCCAAATGGACTGTAACGTCCACAAAGGGTCATCGTTTGCGAGTACAGAATCAGTTGGGCAAACCACTCGCGTAAAATCGCTCGACTCCCGAAGACACGTTCAAACAAAGGCTCAAGGGAGGTGATATCGAGCAGGGTCTCATTTACATCGAACACAATGATCGGCGTGAATCTTTGGTCTGCCATCGATTACCTTTTTTTCTTGAAGATGCACGCTGTCGCGCAAACCTGGATTTCGTCAGATGCTCACGTACTTGGTAGATCCGGGGCTCTTCAGCACGATCGTATCGGCCTTGAACGGTTAGACACATCTTTTGCGCTCCGTTCAAGGTCACAGGTCATCCCTGTGAAATCCGCGAATGCTTCGTCGACTCAAGGGAAAGAGGTCAGCCCGTGAACATGAGTGAAACTCGCGCCAACTCTCGTTTGCCGCTGGCCTGATTGCATGATTCGCGACAGGCAGGCCATAAGCGGAGCGCATCTCCGCCTTCTTGCTAAGAAGCCTGCGCTTGGGGACGAAGCTCTTTCGCGGGGCGAATCTTGAACCAGATGGAGTACATGGCTGGAAGGAAGACCAAAGTCATGATGGTTCCCCCCAAAGTGCCTCCAATCAAGGTATAAGCCAGGGTGCCCCAGAACACTGAATGGGTCAGCGGAATAAATGCGAGGATAGCCGCCATCGCTGTCAGCAACACCGGCCGCGCGCGCTGCACAGTCGCTTCAACCACCGCGTGAAAAGGATCGAGCCCCTGCTTTTCGTTTTGGTCAATCTGTCCGATCAGAATCAAGGTATTGCGCATCAGGATGCCGGACAAAGCGATCAGCCCTACCAGAGCGTTGATACCGAAAGGTTGGTTGAACAAGAGCAAGGGGCTGGCCCCGGAGTACGAACTGCATCAGACCGAAGGCGAGCTTGCACAGGCTAAGGCGACCGTGCCTGTTCTGCTCACCGGACTTGATGCGGCCATGAATGCGCTGGATATAATGCTTGGCGTACCTCCAGGCACCTATCGTCAGACGTTGGCGACGGTCAAAAGTATCCCGCACCCTCCCCTGCTGACGTCGACCGGCACACCAGCGGACCTTCTGCGCCGCAGGCCCGACCTCATCGTGGCAGAGCGTCGTCTGGCCGCCTCGAGCGCCCGTATCGGAATAGCTGTGAGCGAGTACTACCCAAAGTTATCCCTCAGTGCATTGCTGGGAAGTGCGACAGCAGTATCAAGCGGCAATCTGTTCAGCAGCGGAGCGAGCCAATCGGCGGGCGTTCTGGGGCTGCGCTGGAGACTGTTCGATTTTGGTCGCGTCAGCGCTCAGATCGAGCAGGCCAAGGGCGGAGAAGCTGAAGCCTTGGCTGCTTACCGACAGTCCGCCCTGCAGGCCACGGCCGACGTTGAAAATGCTTTCTCCTCCCTGGCCAACCGAGAAGCGCAGGCTACAACGCTGAGCGAAGGTGAAACCGCTCTCGCCGCCGCTAGACAATCTTCATTCGTGGGATACCAAAAAGGCGCGATCAGCTTGATTGAGGTGTTGCGTGCAGATGAAAAACTGCTGATGACATCCGATGCGCGCGCTCAGGCGCAGACTGAGTCGGCGCGCTCGGCTGTCGCGGCATTCAAAGCCCTGGGTGGCGGATGGCAACCGTCGGAGCCTGGCCGGAAACAGTCAGAAAGCTGAATACCACAGGCGCGTGCTCAGTTTTAGCGACGGCCAAGGCCAGCCACACATCACCAGCAGCCTGATCGTTCACGACGGTAAAGCCCTCAAGCCGCATCCCGCTCCTGTTTCAGCGACTGCGCCACCAAACTGCCGAAGGATGCCACCGGCGCCTGCAAGTTGCCGAGGAAGCGCGGATACATCAGCCACAGGTCCATCACCGGCTTGAAATCCTTGAGTGGCATGACCGCGAGTGAATCGCGGTGGACGCTGCGCTCCAGCAGCGGACGCGGCACAAGCCCCAGGCCCATGCCATCGGCAACCAGCCCCAGTTGCAGCTCGGTGCCGAAGGTTTCCAGATTGACCTTCAGGCTCAGCCCCTGATCAGCCAGCGTGCGTTGCAGCCCGGCGCGGAAACCGCAGCCGTCGGGGTTGAGCACCCAGCCCAGGTCGTAGCAGTCCGCCAGCTTCACCGGCTTTTTCGGCAGCGCGCCCTTGGCGCACACCACCACCAGCTCCATCTTGCCGATGGACTCGCCGACGATGCCTTCGGGGAAGATCTTGCCGGCCGGGAATAGCGCTGCGGCCGCGTCCAGTTCGCCGTTCTCGATTTTGCCGATCAGGTGGCTGCCCCAGCCGGTGACCACTTGCGCGCGCAGGTCGGGAAATTGCCCGCGCAGGTGTTTCAGCGCATCCAGCAGCACAACGTCGCCGATGGTTTGCGGCACGCCCAGCCGTAGCAAACCGCTGGGCGGCGTGTCGCTGGCGACGAGTTCGCGCAATGAATCCATTTCCCGCAGGATCGCCAGGCACTTCTGATAAACCTGCGTGCCCATTGGCGTCGGCTTGAGCGGCTTGGTATTACGGTCGAACAATTCAACGCCCAGCGCCTGCTCGAAATTCTGCACCCGGCGCGTGATGGCCGGTTGGGTCAGGTCCAGGGATTCAGCGGCATGGCTGATCGACTGGCAGCGAATGACCGCTACGAACGCATCGATGTCATCAATTTTCATTCAGATCGCACATGGAAGAAGGGAAACAAGATAGGCAAAAATCATAATGGCTATCGAGGGCTCTGGATAGCCTCTGGTTAACCTCACAGCAGCCACCAGCCTGTGATCCGGTTATCAGCTACGTTTTGGTTATAACCTAATCATCAATAACTAGCATATTAGGCTGATGCATTATGCTTATATTGAGCATCCTTCTTTACCCGGAGCCGTCATGACCCACATCCGACACCCTGAACGACTCAGGGCCTTTATCGGCGCGTTGGCCGAGCTGATCGATAGCAATCCGAGGGAAGGCGACTTGCTTTCCCGGGGTGGCAAGCTGCTGGGGCAACTGGTCAGCCATGACGACTGGCTGCCGGATGAGTTCGCCGTTCCCGATCCGACGCGCTATCAACAATTCCTGTTGCACGCCGACTCACGGCAGCGGTTTTCGGTCGTCAGCTTTGTGTGGGGGCCCGGCCAGAGCACGCCGATTCATGACCACCGGGTCTGGGGCTTGATCGGCATGCTGCGCGGCGCCGAGTATTCCCAGGGGTTCGCCCGCCGCGACGATGGCCGACTGGAACAGGAAGGCCCGGCGATCCGCCTGGAGCCCGGCCATGTCGAAGCGTTGTCGCCGCGCAGCAACGACATTCATCAGGTCAGCAATGCTTTCGACGACCAGGTGTCGATCAGTATTCATGTCTACGGTGCCAACATCGGCGCTGTGAAGCGCGCCGTTTACCAGCCCGATGGCAGCGAAAAGCTGTTCATCTCCGGTTATTCCAATGCCTTTCTCCCGAACATCTGGGATCTGTCAAAAGAGAACCAAGCCCAATGAGCCATCACACCCGTTCCTGCGCCGACATCCGCCGCGCCCTGCTCGCCCATGAGGAAGTCGCGCTGGTGGATGTCCGCGAAGAAGCCCCGTTCGCCGAAGCTCATCCACTGTTCGCCGCCAACATCCCGTTGTCGAAACTGGAGCTGGAAGTGCTCGCGCGCATCCCCCGTCTCGACACCGCCGTGACGGTTTATGACAACGGCGAGGGTCTGGCCGAACGCGCTTTGAAGCGTTTCGAGGACCTGGGTTACAGCGACGTCAAGCTGCTAGAAGGCGGGCTGCAAGGCTGGCGCGGTGCCGGCGGCGAGGTGTTTATCGACGTCAACGTGCCGAGCAAGGCGTTCGGCGAACTGGTGGAACATCATCGTCACACGCCTTCGTTGGCCGCCGAGGAGGTCAAGCAGTTGCTCGACACCAAGGCCGACGTAGTGGTGCTGGATGCGCGGCGGTTCGATGAATACCAGACCATGAGCATTCCCACGGGCGTCAGTGTGCCCGGCGCCGAACTGGTGCTGCGCGCCCGTGAGCTGGCGCCCGATCCCAACACCCGCATCATCGTCAACTGCGCCGGCCGTACGCGCAGCATCATCGGCACCCAATCGCTGGTGAATGCCGGCCTGCCCAACCCGATTTCCGCCCTGCGCAATGGCACGATCGGCTGGCTGTTGGCCGGGCAGACGCTGGATCATGGGCAATCCCGGCACTTCCCGCAGGTCAGTGAAACGACCCGGGAAGTCGCTCGGGCGGATGCGCGCAACGTGGCGGACAAGGCGCGAGTGAAACGCGGGAGCCGCGCGGACTTGCCGGTCTGGCAGGCAGAAACGACTCGCACGACCTACCTGTTCGATGTGCGCACGCCGGAAGAATTCGAAGCCGGCCATGTGCCAGGTGCCCGTTCGACGCCGGGCGGCCAGTTGGTGCAGGAGACTGACCATTACGCCAGCGTGCGCGGCGCACGAATCGTGCTGCTGGATGACGACGGCGTGCGCGCGAACATGTCTGCTTCGTGGCTCGCGCAACTGGGCTGGGAGGTATTCGTGGTGGACGACCTGAGTGCCGAGGATTTCAGCGAAACAGGCGGCTGGAATGCACCCAGTCCACCCGCGCCCGAGGTCGAGGAGATCAGCGCCGAAACGTTGCGCGAGTGGCGCGAGCACGGTGGCGTGGCAGTGCTGGATTTCACCGCCAGCGCCCACTACGTCAAGCAGCACATCCCGGGCGCCTGGTGGACGCTGCGTGCCGACCTGGCAAATGCACTGCAGAACATTCCGGTCGCCGAGCGTTACGTGTTGACCTGTGGCAGCAGCAAACTCGCGCGCCTGGCCGTGTCGGAGGTCGAAGCGCTAACGGGCAGGCCGGTGTTTGTGCTCAAGGACGGCACCGCCAGTTGGGTGGCGTCGGGGTTCGAGCTTGAGCACGGCGAAAGCCATCTGGCCTCCCCGCGCATTGACCGCTATCGCCGGCCTTATGAAGGCACCGATGCGCCGCGCGAAGCGATGCAAGCGTATCTGGATTGGGAGTTTGGATTGGTCGAGCAATTGGGGCGCGACGGGACCCACGGGTTTTATGTGATCTAGCCCCCCTGCATGACTGTAGGAGCCGGCTTGCTGGCGAACCGGGGGTGTCATGCACTTCCGTATCGTCTGACACTCCGGGTTCGCCAGCAAGCCGGCTCCTACGGAAAACGAGGTCAATGCGCTAAGCGAGGACCTGCGCAGAACTCATCGTCACGAGTTTTAAATGCATATAATTGATAAATAAAGCTCAAATAATCAGACAAATACATAATTACTATATAACCAAAAGATACTTCTATTTCGTTTCTTATAGGCTTAAGGTCAATTCCCTTGCCGACCCCTTCTCCAGGCGGAGGCCGAGATTTCCTGTTCATGCCTGGAGACACGCACCATGTCCGCCCCCTTCCCTCCCCTGCTCCGCGCCCGACGCGTGATCCTCGGCGCATTGCTCGCGCTGACGTTCGGCCAAACCACACAGGCGGCCGAGCCGCTTCCGCCGCTGCTCGTTGCCAACCAGAAATCCGCGCTCAAGGTGCTGCTGGAGGTGTCCGGCGAACTCAAAGACGTGCCCTACGAGATCAGGTTTTCCGAATTTCCCTCGGCGTCGCCACTGGGCGAAGCCCTGAACGCGGGGGCCGTGGACGTGGGCGCACTGGGCGACGCGCCGTATGTGTTTGCGCTGGGTGCCGGCGCGGCGTTGAAGGTCATCAGCATTACCCACGTCAGTGGGCGCTACACCACTGCGCTGATTGTGCGCAACGATTCGCCGATCAAGTCGGTTGCCGACCTCAAGGGAAAGCGCATCGTCACCGGGCGAGGTTCCATCGGCCATTACCTGGCAATACGTGCGCTGAACGAAGCAGGCCTGAAGACCAGCGACGTGAGTTTCGTTTACCTCTTACCCAGCGAGTCGCGGCTGATCCTCGACAATGGCGACGCCGATGCCTGGGCCACCTGGGCGCCCTACACCACCGTCGCGACGCAGAATGGCGCACGCATCCTGCCCAACGGGCCGGACCTGCTGACCAACCATTCCTACCTCGCGGCGACCGGCAAGGCCATCGCCGACAAGCGCGTGCAACTGGACGACTTCGTGGTGCGTCTCGACCGCGCCTACCGCTGGGCCAACGCCCATCCTGCCGAATACGCCGCCGCCCAGACCAAGGTGACCGGCCTGCCATTGGCCGTGCACCTGGCGGTCAATCAAGAGACGAAGATGGAACGCGTAAGCATCGATGACAACGTCATCAAGGGCCTGCAGAACACGGCGGACATCTATCAGCGCGAAGGCATCCTCAACAAGCACGTCGACGTGTCCCACGGCTTCGACCCGGATTTCAACGCCATCCGCCTGGCCGCCGAGCCATCAGCCGAACAAACCACCAGCCCAACCAATCCCCAAGCTGCGCGCTAAGCGCTGGACTCAGGAGCACAGATCATGAGCAAGCCTCGTCAACTCAAATTCGGTGCCATGGTTCACGGCGTGGGCCACGGTTGGGGCGAGTGGCGCCACCCGGACGCCCAGGCCGATGCCAGCACCAACTTCGACTGGTACAAGGGCCAGGCCCGGCTGGCCGAAGACGCGAAATTCGATTTCGTGTTCATCGCCGACAGCTTGCACATCCACGAGAACTCCAGTCCGCACTACCTCAACCGTTTCGAGCCGCTGACCATTCTCTCGGCGCTGGCGGCGACGACTTCAAAGATCGGCCTGGTGGCGACGGTGACCGTCAGCTACACCGAACCTTTTCAAGTGGCGCGACAGATCTCTTCGCTGGACCACATCAGCGGCGGCCGCGCCGGCTGGAACGTCGTCACCTCGTGGCTCAGCGGCACGGCCGAGAACTTCAGCAAGCGCGAACATCCACCCCACGCCGTGCGCTATCGCATCGCCAGGGAGCACGTGTCGGCGGTCAAAGGGCTGTGGGATTCCTGGGAGGACGACGCCTTCACCCGCAACAAGCAGACCGGCGAGTTTTTCGACCGCAGCAAGCTGCACGCCTTGAACCACGCGGGCGACTTCTTTCAGGTCAAAGGCCCGCTGAACATCGCCCGCTCGCGCCAGGGCCAGCCGGTGCTGTTTCAGGCCGGGACCTCCGAGGACGGGCGCAACTTCGCGGCGGAATATTCCGACGCGATCTTCGTCCACGCCGAGTCCCTGGAAGAAGCCCAGGCGTATTACGCCGATCTCAAGCGCCGCGCTGTCAGTTTCGGACGCAACCCGGATGAGCTGTCGATCCTGCCGGGGATTCGCCCGATCGTGGGTCGCGACGGCGAAGAGGTGGAGCGGCGTTATCAGCAAGCGGTGGAGCTGGTAAGCATCGAAGACGCTATCGTCGCGCTGGGCCGGCCGTTTAACGATCACGACTTCAGCCAATACCCGCTGGATGCGCCGTTTCCGGACCTGGGTGATCTCGGCGCCAACAGTCAGAAAGGCGGCTCCGATCGGATCAAGCAGCAAGCGAAAGAACAGAGCCTGACCCTGCGTCAGGTTGCGCTGGATTTCTCCCGTCCTCGCCGTGAGTTCGTCGGTACTCCCGAACAGGTCGCTGACCAGATTCAGCACTGGTTCGAGAACGGCGCCAGCGACGGTTTCATCATTAATTCGCTGCTGCCCGATGGCCTGAAATCCTTCACGGAACTGGTTATTCCGGTGCTGCAGCAGCGTGGCTTGCAACGCAGTGAATACACCGGCTCGACCCTGCGCGAACATTTCGGCCTGGAGTTTCCCGTCAATCGTCATACGGCGGCGCGGTTGGCAGGGGCTGCGAAGGTCACGAACGCTGAGAAGACGCAGGTGCCGGCATGAGTGCCGGATTGAATCGGCAGCCGGGCACGTTGGCGATTGCCGAAACGGAGGCGGCTATTGTTGCGCGCTTGCAGGGGTAAACCGAGCGACTGGCCGAGACCGCGCAGCAATAGGACGAAACGGCTGGATTCCCACACGAAAACTTCCGCTTGCTGCACGGATGTGCAGGAGGACGTGACGGTGGTGTGCACGGATACCAAATCCCGCACACACAAAAACGCCGCTCTGTTGAGCGGCGTTTTTGAGAATTTGGAGCGGGAAACGAGACTCGAACTCGCGACCCCGACCTTGGCAAGGTCGTGCTCTACCAACTGAGCTATTCCCGCAAATGGCGTCCCCTAGGGGACTCGAACCCCTGTTACCGCCGTGAAAGGGCGGTGTCCTAGGCCACTAGACGAAGGGGACACAGCCTGGAAACACCATGGTGTTGTGTTCCAGTTCCAGAAACACATCCGAAGACGCTTTCTGGTTTCACTCAACTTCGCCCTAAAGCAAAGCTGCTTAAAAATGGAGCGGGAAACGAGACTCGAACTCGCGACCCCGACCTTGGCAAGGTCGTGCTCTACCAACTGAGCTATTCCCGCAATGGCGTCCCCTAGGGGACTCGAACCCCTGTTACCGCCGTGAAAGGGCGGTGTCCTAGGCCACTAGACGAAGGGGACACGCTACAACATTCACTCCCTGCTACGCTCTGCTGTGTGCTTTACGCTGCAAGTGGCGCGCATTCTATGGATGGATATAGGGGTCGTCAACCCCCCAGTGAAAATATATTCAAATCAATGACTTCGCCCTCTATTTAGGCAACGGACGGCCGATACACACGTGTCAGCCGCCATGGGCAATATCAGGCGGAGTGACAGGACCACCTTCCCGCGATAGTGGATAGCCACTACACTCGCGCAAATTACTTGATTGAGGCTTGTGCGGTGACACCACTCTTTATCACCTTCTTGGTTGTAGCAGGCATCGTGCTCCTCATTGCGGTGGGCTATCTGAATCATGTCGCAGAAGGCAAAAAGGTCGAGCGCGCGCGAAGCATGGTCGAGCTCAATGATCGGCTACGCCGCTGCAGCGAGCTGTCCGAGACCTTCCCCGGTCAGTTGATGACGCCCCAGCTGAAGCTTTTGCTGGTTCGGCTGGAGCTGAACGTGGTCAAGCGTTTGCTCGCGCTGGAAAAAAGGAACAACCCGAACCTTCAGGAACGCCAGACCGAACTTGAAGCGCTGGTGGCCCAGGGCGAGGAAATCAAAGTCAGCAACCCGGCCAGCCCGATCCAGACCGAGGCCAAGGCCAAAGACGTGCGCTTCCTTCTGGAAGCCATGCACGGCCAAGTAACGCGGGCGGCCCACGACGGTTTCCTGCAAACCGCTGAGGCCAAGCACTGGATTCGCGAGATCCGCAACTTGCTGGTGCTGCTGCACATCGAGTTCTTCAACAACCTGGGCCAGCACGCGATGAGTCAGGAACAGCCCGGTCAGGCGCGTCTGGCATTCGAGCGTGGCGTTCAGTACTTGAAAAACCAGCCGGAACCCGCGCCCTGGAAAGCCCACTTGCAGGCCATGGAACGGCAACTCGCCAAAGCTAACTCCATGGTGCTGGACACCATCGCACCCACTGAAGACGACAATAACGAGCTGACCGAAGGCTTGAAGGTCGTGGACGCGGATGCCGAGTGGAAAAAGAAAGCCATCTACGACTGATGGCTCAAGCCTGACGCACTGCACAGTGCGTCAGGGCTTGATCTCAGCAATCGGTTGATTCCAGAAAGATCGCCGCCAGCCGTTCAATCCCCGCCTGATCCTCCTCGCTGAAGCGCCCGACACTCGGGCTGTCCAGATCCAGAACGCCAATCAGCTTTCCGTCCTTAATCAGGGGCACCACCACCTCGCTGTTGGACGCACTGTCGCAGGCGATGTGTCCGGGAAACTCATGGACATCGTGCACGCGCTGGGTTTCGCGGCTTTGTGCCGCTGTGCCGCAGACGCCCTTGCCGAACGGAATGCGCACGCAGGCGATCTGGCCCTGGAACGGACCCAGCACCAGCTCTTCATTGCGATTGAGGTAGAAGCCTGCCCAGTTCAAGTCGTCAAGCTGGGTATAAAGGAAGGCCGAAAACTGCGCAGCGTTGGCGATGAAGTCGCGCTCGTCCGCCAGCAGGGATTCCAGTTGTGCAGCGAGCAAACGGTAGCCATCAAGGCCCTCGCCCGCGGTATTCAAATCGATCATGCTTCTTGCTCCAGCATTTTCAAACCAACCCAGTAACGGGCGAACTGATACGCGCAACGGCCGTTGCGGTTGCCACGGCCGGTTGCCCAGCGCACGGCGTGAATCTCAAGCGCTTCATCGCGTTGCCATTGCAGCCCGGCCTTGGTCGCCAGTTCGCCGATCCAGTGCTCCACCACATCCAGAAAATGCTCCTGAGTGAAGGGGTAGAACGACAGCCAGAGGCCGAAGCGGTCGGACAGCGCGATCTTGTCCTCGACGGCTTCGCTCGGGTGAATCTCGCCGTCGTCACCACGCTGCCAGTGAGCGTTGTCGCTCTCCTTCTCCGGCACCAGATGGCGGCGGTTGGACGTGGCGTATAAAAGGACGTTGTCTGGAGCCTGCTCCAGCGAACCGTCGAGCACGCTCTTGAGCACCCGGTAATCGCCTTCGCCGGATTCAAACGACAGGTCATCGCAGAACAGCACGAAGCGCTGGGGCAACGTCTGCAGTAGCTCGACCACACGCGGCAGATCGCCCAGGTGATCACGCTCGATCTCGATCAGGCGCAGGCCGGCTTTCGCGTGCTCGGCCAGCAGCGCGCGGACCAGCGACGACTTGCCCGTGCCACGGGATCCCCAGAGCAGCGCATGGTTGGCGGGCAGGCCATCGATGAACTGCTGGGTATTGCGGCCCAGTTGCTCACGCTGACGGTCGACACCGATGAGGTCGGACAGGCGCATGTCCAGGGTGACCTGCAGCGGCATCAGGTAACCACCGCGGCCTTCGTGGACCCACCGCGCGGCCAGCGTCGTTTCCCAGTCCACGGGCTGCCGCACGGCAGGCAACAGAGGTTCGAGGCGCGCCAGTACCGACTCGGCGCGTTCCAGAAATGCGTTCAATCGCGAATCCACGGTTTCTCCTTGATTTAACGGGTTAACGCCCGGCCGCGATCAGCTATGCTTGCCACGCGACGGACACAAGAAGTGACAGTGCCTTTATGGATATAGCGATCACCCACCGGCTGTCATTCAAACAGGCCCGTTTGACTGTGCTGATCGGCTTTGTATTGGGCACGCTGCTCAGTCTGTTTCAAATTGCCCTCGATTATGCCAGCGAAGACGCGTCCATCGATCGTGAAATTCGCTCGTTGCTGCAAATCAGTCACAACCCCGCCTCGCGCATCGCCTACAACCTGGACGCAGAACTGGCGCAAGAACTGACCCTGGGCCTGCTGCACTCCCCTGCCGTGGTCGGCGCGCGGCTGACCGATAACAACAACCTGCAGCTCGCTGCCGTATCACGGCCGTTGGCGAAGAGCGCCTACCGGATGGTCAGTGATTTCCTGTTCGGCGGGAGTCGTCAGTTCGAAGACGTGCTGCACCTGGATCACATCCCCAATGAGTCCATCGGTACCCTGCACCTGGACGTCGACACTTTCGCCTTCGGCAGCCATTTTCTGCAGCGCGCCGGGATCACTCTGGTCAACGGCTTCGTGCGCAGCCTGGTGCTGGCCGGCCTGCTGCTGGCGCTGTTCTACTTCACCCTGACCAAACCGCTGACGGGAATGATCCGTGCGCTGTCGGAACGTGATCCGCGCAGCCCCGTTCAACCGCCGGTGCCCTGCCCGCCCGGCCACGAAAACGATGAAATCGGCGTGTTGGTGGCGGTCACCAATCGGCAGTTCGAGAGTGTTGCCAGTGAGTTTGCGCAGCGGCGGGAGGCGGAAAACCGCCTCACCGACCACCTCAATGAACTGGAAGACATTGTCTCCGCACGCACCAATCAGCTCGAAGCCAGCAACGCCCGGCTCAGCCAGTCCAACGAAGAACTGCAGATCGCGCGCAGCACGGCGCTGGACATGGCCCACGCGCGCTCTGCGTTTCTGGCCCACATGAGCCATGAAATCCGCACGCCGCTCAACGGTTTGCTGGGCATGCTGGCGTTGTCCCTTGATGGCCCGCTCAGCGCAGAACAGCGCCAGCAGCTGTCCATTGCCCACGACTCGGGCAAGGTGCTGGTCGAGCTGCTGAATGACATTCTCGACCTGTCGAAATTCGACGCCGGCCAGGTTGAGCTCGAACGCATTCCGTTCGATCTGGCCGCGTTGATCGAAGACACCGCCAGCCTGCTGTCGCAAAACGCGGCGCCGAATGTCGAGCTGACCTGCCTGATCGACCCGCGCTTTCCGGCGTCGGTGCTGGGTGACCCGACGCGGGTGCGGCAGATCGTCAGCAACCTGCTCTCCAACGCGCTCAAGTTCACCCGCGCCGGGCGCGTGGATGTGCGCCTCAGTCAGCATGGCGACCACGTGCGCATCGAGGTGTGCGACACGGGAATCGGCATCGCGCAGGACGCCCAGGCCAAGATCTTTCAGCCATTCACTCAAGCCGAAGCCGCGATCACCCGACAGTACGGCGGAACCGGTCTGGGCTTGACCCTGACCCACAACCTGACCGATGCCATGAACGGGCAATTGAGTATCGAATCTGTCCTTGGCGCCGGCAGCCGTTTCCGCGTGGACCTGCCGCTGCCGGCACACGCGCCCGCGCTGCAATGGCCGCTGCTTAAAGGCAAAGTCCTGGTGGGCAGCGACGAGAACAGCGGTTTGCTGGAAATGCTCAGCCGACTGCTGCCGGAATGGGGCGTTACCTGTCAGCCGCTGGCCGAAGACGCGCCGCCCGATGCTGACGCGGACCTGCTGATCACCGATTGCCCGCAGTGCCTGGTAGCCATCCGCGAGGCAAGCACGGTGCCGGTGTGGCTGGTGACGGCGTACGGCAACTTCATGCCCGGCGAGCAGGTGGCGGCCCTGGCGCCGCTGCAGCAACAGGCGCGGCCACTTTCGCGCAATGTATTGCATCAGAGCCTGGCGCGTATTCTGGACGCCAATGGTCAGGCAGGTATCAGCCAGGATCAGGGCGACCCTTCACCCACCCATCGGGCGCGTATTCTGCTGGTGGAGGACAACCCGGTTAATCAGCTCGTGGCGAAAGGCATGCTCAGCAAGCTCGGCTGCGATGTGGTCGTCAGCAGCAATGGCGCTGAGGCGCTGCAGCAGCTTGAGCAGGATCACTTCGATCTGGTGCTGATGGACTGCAACATGCCAGTGATGAACGGCTATGACGCTACGCGACGAATCCGGGAGAGCGATCGCTGGTCAGATCTGCCGATCATCGCGCTGACGGCCAACGCGATGCCGGAAGAGCGGGAGCACTGCAAAGTTGCGGGCATGAGCGACTACTTGGCCAAGCCGTTTCGTCGCGAAGAATTGATGGCGTTGCTGGATCAGTGGATCCCCGTAGAGCAGCCGCATTAAAGGCTGCTTCGATCAACCGGCGGCTTGTTCTTTCAACAACGCTTCGATGTCGGCCTTGATGTCTTCCGGCTTGGTCAATGGCGCGTAACGCTTGACCAGCTTGCCGTCGCGGCCCACCAGGAACTTGGTGAAATTCCACTTGATGCCTTCGGAACCGAGCAACCCCGGCGCGCGCTTCTTCAGCTGCACGAACAGCGGGTGGGCATGGCTGCCGTTGACGTCGATCTTTTTGAACAGCGGAAAGCTCACCCCGTAGTTGAGTTCGCAAAAGTCGGAAATCGCGCCTTCGTTGCCGGGCTCCTGCTTGCCGAACTGATTGCACGGAAAGCCCAGCACCACCAGCCCGCGATCCTTGTAGCCCTGCCACAATTCCTCAAGACCCTTGTATTGCGGCGTGAAACCGCACTTGCTGGCGGTGTTCACCACCAGTACCGCCTTGCCGCCGAAATCAGCCAGGGTCTTTTGCTCGCCCTTGATCGTTTGCACCGGAATATTCAGCAGCTCGTCGCTCATGGCGATGCCTCGAAAGTGGTAAACAGCCAAGCTAGCGCGCCATTGCCTGGCGCGCTATCCCATTGTTGCCGGTGATAGGCCTGCATCAGGCGCTGCGCGGCACCAAATCCAGGCACACGGAGTTGATGCAGTAGCGCAGACCGGTAGGCGGCGGACCATCCGGAAACACATGACCGAGGTGAGCATCGCATTGGCTGCAGACCACTTCGGTGCGAATCATGCCGTGACTGACGTCGCGCACTTCGACCACTGCGCTGCCTCCCAGCGGCGCGTAGAAGCTCGGCCAGCCGCAGCCCGAATCAAACTTCGTCTTCGAATCGAATAAGGGCTCGTTGCAGCAGATGCAGTGGTAAACGCCGTCAGTCTTGGTTTCGTTGTATTTGCCGCTGAATGGACGCTCCGTGCCCTTCAGCCGGCAGACGTTGTACTGCTCGGGATCGAGCATCGCTTTCCATTCTTCAAGGGTTTTATCCAGCTTAGCCACGGGTAGACCTCCGTAAATGAAAAAGCCGATCTGTGTCTTTTCCACGGATCGGGTGGCACGTATGATTGCGCCTTCGTTGGACGCCAGTCTGTCACCCGCGTTTCTCGCGTACAAACCCATTTTGATGGCGTCATGCTCAGCGGTCTGCGCTTCTTCATACAGCGGGCCGTCTCTTTTCGGGACCAATCACCATGCAGTTCAGCAAATCGAACAAGCTCGCCAACGTCTGCTACGACATTCGCGGGCCGGTGCTAAAGCACGCCAAGCGCCTGGAAGAGGAAGGCCATCGCATCCTCAAGCTGAACATCGGCAACCCGGCGCCGTTTGGTTTCGAGGCGCCGGACGAAATTCTGCAGGACGTCATCCGCAACCTGCCCATGGCCCAGGGCTACAGCGATTCCAAAGGCCTGTTCAGTGCACGCAAGGCGGTGATGCAGTACTACCAGCAGAAGCAGGTCGAAGGTGTCGGCATCGAAGACATCTACCTGGGCAACGGCGTCTCGGAACTGATCGTGATGTCGATGCAGGCCCTGCTCAACAACGGCGACGAAGTGCTGGTCCCGGCACCGGACTACCCGCTGTGGACCGCCGCCGTGGCGTTGTCCGGCGGCAACCCGGTGCATTACTTGTGCGACGAGCAGGCCAACTGGTGGCCTGATCTGGAGGACATGAAGGCCAAGATCACGCCGAACACCAAGGCGATGGTGATCATCAACCCGAACAACCCGACCGGCGCCGTGTATTCCCGTGAAGTGTTGCTGGGGATGCTGGAGATTGCCCGTCAGCACAATCTGGTGGTGTTCTCCGACGAAATCTACGACAAGATTCTCTACGATGACGCCGTGCACATCTGCACTGCCTCGCTGGCACCGGACCTGCTGTGCCTGACGTTCAACGGACTGTCGAAGTCCTACCGCGTGGCCGGTTTCCGTTCCGGCTGGATCGCGATTTCCGGGCCCAAGCACAACGCCCAGAGCTACATCGAAGGCATCGACATCCTGGCGAACATGCGCCTGTGCGCCAACGTGCCGAGCCAGCACGCGATCCAGACCGCGCTGGGCGGCTATCAGAGCATCAATGACCTGATCCTGCCGCCGGGCCGTCTACTGGAACAGCGCAACCGTACCTGGGAATTGCTCAACGATATTCCGGGCGTGAGCTGCGTGAAGCCGATGGGCGCGTTGTACGCCTTCCCGCGCATCGACCCGAAAGTCTGCCCGATCCACAACGACGAGAAGTTCGCGCTGGACCTGCTGCTGTCGGAAAAGCTGCTGATCGTTCAGGGCACAGCGTTCAACTGGCCGTGGCCGGACCACTTCCGCGTGGTGACGCTGCCGCGTGTGGATGATCTGGAACAGGCCATTGGCCGGATCGGCAACTTCCTGAAGACTTACAAGCAGTAATGCTGCCTGCAAGGAGCCGGCTTGCTGGCGAACGGGGTTGATCAGTGACGACGATGTCGCCTGACACACCGGGGTTCGCCAGCAAGCCGGCTTCTACGGTTTCAAGCCCCATGGCTTCGCACCTGCCCTGTCGCCGGCGACCTTGATTGTCGTGCCAACGCCAGACGACACAGTTTGAAATGATCCCCCGGTTGAATACGCCCCGACATCACCTTATATACCCCCGCAGTACGTTACATATTCTTCCCGAGGAGAAACTCTTAACCATGATGCGCATTTTGCTGTTTTTGGCCACTAACCTTGCGGTCGTGCTGATTGCCAGCATTACCCTGAGCCTTTTTGGCTTCAACGGGTTCATGGCGGCCAACGGGGTTGATCTGAACCTCAATCAGCTGCTGATCTTCTGCGCAGTGTTCGGTTTCGCCGGTTCGCTGTTCTCGCTGTTCATCTCCAAGTGGATGGCGAAGATGAGCACGGGCACCGAGATCATTACCCAACCCCGCACCCGTCATGAGCAATGGCTGCTGCAGACCGTGGAACAACTGTCCCGCGATGCGGGCATCAAGATGCCGGAAGTGGGCATTTTTCCTGCCTACGAGGCCAACGCCTTTGCCACCGGCTGGAACAAGAATGACGCGCTGGTCGCGGTCAGCCAGGGCCTGCTGGAGCGTTTTTCGCCCGATGAAGTGAAAGCAGTGCTGGCTCACGAGATCGGTCACGTCGCCAACGGCGACATGGTGACGCTGGCGCTGGTCCAGGGCGTGGTCAACACCTTCGTCATGTTCTTCGCGCGAATCATCGGCAACTTCGTCGACAAGGTGATCTTCAAGAACGAAGAAGGCCGTGGCATCGCGTTCTACATCGCGACCATCTTCGCCGAAATCGTGCTGGGCTTCCTCGCCAGCGCCATCGTCATGTGGTTCTCGCGCAAGCGTGAATACCGCGCCGACGACGCCGGTGCCCGCCTGGCCGGTACGGGAGCAATGATCAGCGCGCTGCAGCGTCTGCGCTCGGAACAGGGCGTGCCGGTGCAAATGCCTGAGAGCATGACCGCGTTCGGTATCAACGGTGGTTTGAAGCACGGCCTGGCCGGGCTGTTCATGAGCCACCCGCCGCTGGAAGAGCGCATCGAGGCGCTTCGTCGTCGCGGTTGATTGCTTAAGGCTGCAACGAGAAAGGGCGACGTGAAGTCGCCCTTTTCTTTTGTGCTCATTTCTATGCGCTGCGCTATCGGCGATACAGCCGATACGCATATTCCATCAGGGACGTCGCGCCCGCCTGCTTGAACTTAACGCCCTGCTCCAACACGTCCAGATCCGCGACGCGCTTGACCCGCCAATCGGGGGACAACAACTGCAGCACTTCATCCTCATCCACCGAGAACGGCGGGCCGGCAATCAGCGACTGGTCGTAATCCAGGGTCACCAGCAAGCCGCAGGCATCGTTGGACAGCAGATGATTGAGCTGTCTGACGTAACGCCAGCGCAAGTCCGGCGGCAGCGCGATCAGGGCGGCACGGTCATAAAAGGCGGTGCAGTCGCCAACGTCTTCGGGCTTAAGAGAGAAGAAGTCGCCGCACCAGATCTCGCAGCCCTCCGCACCATAGACCTTGAGCGCGCCACGCTCCTCGATCGTGGCCTGCAAGCCGTTCTCGCTGAAGAATCCGGCCACCGCTATTTCAGACAGTTCCGCGCCCACCACGTGAAAACCCTGGTTGAGCAGCCACACCATGTCGATGCTTTTGCCGCACAACGGCACCAGCACGCGCTCCCCTGGCATGGCAGTGAGCTCTGGCCACAGGCGCAACAGGTGCGAATTCACAGACGCCTGATTGAAACCGATCTGATTGATCGCCCAGCGCTCATGCCAAAAACGCGGCTCCATAGACACTCCTGATATCCCGATCAAAACGGACGAAAACTTATATTAGATTTAGATGGATGTACTGCCCGATCATGCCACTCACCTTATACGCTCAGGACACTGCAAATGCTGCCTAGCCTGTTCATTTCCCACGGCTCGCCCATGCTTGCGCTCGAACCGGGCGAAAGCGGGCCGGCGCTCGCACGTCTCGCCTCCGCCCTGCCGCGCCCTAAAGCCATCGTGATGGTCTCCGCACATTGGGAAAGCAACGACCTGCTGGTCAACGGCAATCCTCAGCCAGAAACCTGGCATGACTTTGGCGGCTTCCCGCCCGAGCTTTTCGCCGTGCAGTACCCGGCGCCCGGCATGCCGGAGCTGACGCACCACGTGCTGGAGTTGCTGGCGGAGGCTGACCTGCCGGCGCGCATGACCACCCAACGGCCGTTCGACCATGGCGTCTGGGTGCCGTTGTCATTGATGTACCCGAAGGCGGATATTCCCATCGTGCAGGTCTCGCTGCCTACGGGCATGGGCCCCGCCCTGCAGACGAAGGTCGGGCAGGCGCTGAATAGACTGCGTCAGGAAAACGTTCTGCTGATCGGTTCTGGCAGCATCACCCATAACTTGCGAGAGCTGGACTGGCAGGCGGGACCTGAAAGCATCACCCCGTGGGCCCTGGCGTTCCGCGACTGGATGGTGGAAAAGCTGGCGGCCGACGATCTGCAAGCGCTGCATGATTATCGAAACCAGGCACCCCACGCCGCGCGCAACCACCCGACGGATGAACACCTGCTGCCCCTGTATTTCGCACGGGCGGCGGGCGGGGAGTTCAGCATCGAGCACCAGGGTTTCACCATGGGTGCGCTGGGGATGGACATCTATCGGTTTGGGTGAGTTGGGCTGGACTGGGTCCTGTAGGACCGGCTTTAGCCGGGAATAGGCCAGGTCAGTCGACATCAATTATGGAGCGTGCCATCTGACACCTTCCCGGCTAAAGCCGGTCCCACTGACATCAAAAGCCTGCGTGCTCGGATGCGCTATTAGAACCGCCCCGACACCGGACTTCCCAAATCCTACACAAAAAAATCCCCGAACCAGTCGGGGATTTTTTTGTTCAGACGATCAGCTCAAGAGCCGATCAGTCCTCGCGATAGCGACGCAGCTTCAGCTGCTTGCCGGCAACGCGGGTGTCTTTCAGCTTGGCCAGCAGACGCTCGAGACCGTCTTCCGGCAGCTCGACGAGGCTGAAGCTGTCACGCACCTGGATGCGACCGATGGCTTCACGAGCCAGACCGCCTTCGTTGAGGATGGCGCCCAGCAGGTTTTTCGCAGCGATGCCGTCACGGGCACCCAGTGCGGTGCGGCAGCGAGCACGGCCTTCGGCCAACGGCACCGGGGCACGACGTTCACGGTCGCCACGATCAGGACGATCGCCTGCTGGACGCTCAGGACGATCACCACGTGGTGCGTTGTTCGGCACCAGTGGACGTTCTTTCTCGATTGCGCCCAGGGTCAGCGCCTGACCATTGGTGGCCTTGCGCAGCAGAGCAGCGGCCAGTGCACGCGGGGTGCAACCGATGTCGGCAGTCAGGCGGTCCAGCAATTCGCCATGGCTTGCTTCGGCATCAGCGACCAGCGGCGACAGGCTGTTGGTCAGTTTCTTGATGCGGGCATCGAGAACGGCCTGGGAATCCGGCAGGCGGACTTCGGCGATTTTCTGACCGGTCATGCGCTCGATCACTTGCAGCATGCGACGCTCACGCGGCGTTACCAGCAACAGGGCGCGGCCTTCGCGACCGGCACGGCCAGTACGGCCGATACGGTGAACGTAGGCTTCCGGGTCGTACGGCATATCAACGTTGAACACGTGAGTGATGCGCGGAACGTCCAGACCACGGGCAGCAACGTCAGTCGCAACAACGATGTCCAGACGGCCATCCTTGAGGGAGTCGATGACGCGCTCACGCTGGTTCTGGGCGATGTCGCCGTTCAGCGCAGCAGCCTTGTAGCCTTTGGCTTCAAGGGCGCTGGCCAGATCCAGAGTGGCCTGCTTGGTACGTACGAACATGATCAGGGCGTCGAAGTCTTCGACTTCCAGCAGGCTCAGAACGGCAGAGGTCTTCTGGTCAGCGTGAACCAGCAGGTGAGCCTGCTCGATCGCGGTAACGGTCTGGGTCTTGCTCTGGATCTTGACGTGTTTCGGGTCTTTCAGGTGACGCTCGGCGATCGCACGGATCGACTGCGGCAGGGTCGCCGAGAACAGCACGGTCTGGCGGGTTTCAGGCATGGCCTTGAAGATGACTTCGAGGTCATCCATGAAGCCCAGCTTGAGCATTTCGTCGGCTTCGTCAAGAACCAGGTGGTTCACGGTCGCCAGGACTTTTTCGTCACGACGCAGGTGGTCACACAGACGACCCGGGGTAGCGACGACGATTTGAGCGCCGTTACGAATGGCTTTCAGCTGCGGGCCCATCGGCGCGCCGCCGTAGACAGCCACAACGGTCACGCCCGGCATTTGCTTGGCGTAGGTTTCGAACGCGGTGGCCACTTGCAGGGCCAGCTCACGAGTCGGCGCGAGGATCAGCGCTTGCGGCTCGCGTTTCGTCGGGTCGATCAGGCTCAGGATTGGCAGAGCGAAGGCGGCGGTTTTACCGGTACCTGTCTGCGCCTGACCGATCATGTCGTGACCGGCGAGGATAATCGGGATCGATTGCTGCTGAATGGCAGAAGGCTCTTCGTAGCCAGTCGCGATAACAGCGGCAAGAATGGTCGGGTGAAGGTTAAGAGCGGCGAAGCCGCCGGATTCCTGGGTCATGGGTCTGCCTCTGAGTGCATCCGCAAAGACCCATGCTTCAAAGCTGCGCGTGCCGTGTAAGACCCTAGAGTCACCCTGGCTGCTTTGTCGGCGGGGATTTGCGAAAACGTATTGATGAATGGATCGTCATGGGTGGTTCGTGACCGAACCGATTCGAGAAGATGGCTTCGCGAACCTAAACCGTGACGAGGGCCCTATGAAAGGCCGGCGCGCACTATACCGGAAATGCTGAAACAAGTGAGGATTTTTTTCGCGAAACAGCCCCTTGCGGCCAACTGTCACAGGCTTTGCGCAAAGCTGCGTCAGTGTCTACTTTTCAAGTGCCCGGTATCGGTTGCGAGCAGAGCTTAAACGATTCACCCAGACAGTGCGACACCCCACCCTCCCTTTCTCCTCATCTGCAGGAAACAGCGACATGACCTCATTGATCAAAGGCCACGTCAGCCGGGAACAGCGCGGCGCAATCATGCTCATCGGCCTGGACCGGGTCGCCAAACGCAACGCCTTCGACCTGGACATGCTCAATCAGCTGAGCCTGGCCTACGGCGAGTTCGAGCGTAACGACCAGGCACGGGTCGCGGTGGTGTTTGCCCATGGCGAGCATTTCACCGGCGGGCTCGATCTGGCCGAGGCCGGGCCGGCACTGAGAGAGGGCTGGACGCTACCGCCCGGCGGTTACGATCCCTGGGGGCTGTCGATCGGTCCGCGGGTCAGCAAGCCGGTGATTGTCGCGGCCCAGGGCTGGTGCCTGACCTTGGGCATCGAGCTGATGCTCGCCTCCGATATCAATCTGTGCGCGAGCAATGCCCGCTTTGCCCATCTGGAAGTGCAGCGCGGCATTTTTGCCTGCGCCGGCGCGACCCTGAGGCTGCACCAGATCGCGGGTTGGGGCAATGCGATGCGCTGGCTGCTGACGGGCGATGAATTCGACGCTCACGAAGCCTGCCGAATGGGCCTGGTGCAGGAAGTGATGGCCCCCGAGGACCTTCTGCCCTCGGCGCTGCGCCTGGCCCAACACATTGCCGACCGCGCGCCATTGGGTATTCGCACTACCCTGGAGTCCGCGCGTCAGGCAGTGCTCGAGGGTGAAAGCGTTGCGGCCGAGGCCTTGCCGGCACTGGTCCGGCGGGTGCTGGACAGCGAGGACGCCAAAGAAGGCCTGCAGGCGCTGCAGGAAAAACGCCCGCCGCTATTTAGAGGATGCTGATCAGGTCGCGGGCCGCAGCGTCTTGATCAGCGGCAACAGCGAATAGCCCAGTTGCGGCGCGAGGCTTTCGGCGCGTTGGGTCAGCGCGTCAATGTCCAGCGTCTGGTCTAGGTCGGCGGGGACGATCAGGATGACGTTGCCCTCCTTCACCGGCAGCTCCCAGTAATGACGGTGGTACAAACCGCGCAGCAGGGCCGCGCCCAAAGGTTTGCCATCGTCCGACGCCCACTGATTGATGATCAGCCAGCCGCCGGGGTTGAGGCGCTGTTGGCATTTCTCGAGAAACCCCCAGGCCAGATGGCCCACGGCAGGGCCGGTGTCGGTGTACAGGTCGACGAAGATCAGGTCCGCGTCTTCGGCGGTCGGCAGCAGGTGGAGGGCGTCGCCGATGCGCACATACAACCGGGGATCGTCCTGCAGGCCCATGTATTCCATGGCCAGACGCGGCACATCGGGGCGCAGTTCAATGGCTTCGACGTCGTCCAGGGGCAGAAACTTCAGACACGCCTGGGTCAGCGTACCCGCGCCCAGCCCCATGAACAGCGCGCTTTCGGGGGACGGATGGCACAGCGCGCCAATGAACATGGCGCGGGTGTAGTCGTACTCAAGCCAGGCCGGATCGGCCGTGAACGTGCAACTCTGTTCGATGGCATCACCGAACTCCAGGAAGCGGTAATCGGCCACTTCAAGTACGCGGATCTTGCCGAATTCGTCGTGAACTTCGGCCAACACGTGCTCTACGCGTTCCTCGGTCATTGCTGTTCTCGTGCCCATGGTCAGAGTGATTCGGGATCGCGCCCGCAGGGACTGGCATCGCCGCACTCAGCGATCGGCGCTGCTGCGTGCCGCGCCTGATGTGCAGACAAACGCAAGGCGCCCCGTAAAAGCGCGGATTGTCGGCGAATCGCGCCCCGCAGGTCACGCAAATTCTCGGGTTGAGCTGCTAACATGCCTGTCCGATCGCACTGACTTCGAGTTCAACATGAGCCAACCCTGGAGCCCCGACAGCTGGCGGAACCTGCCTATCCAGCAGCAACCTCAATACCCCGACGCCGACCACGTTCGCCGTGTCGAGCAGACCCTCGCCAGCTATCCACCGCTGGTGTTTGCCGGGGAAGCGCGCGAGCTGCGCCGACAGTTTGCCGAGGTCACCGAGGGCCGGGCGTTCCTGTTGCAGGGTGGCGATTGCGCGGAGAGCTTCTTCGAATTCTCGGCCGCGAAAATTCGCGACACCTTCAAGGTGCTGCTGCAAATGGCGATCGTCATGACCTTTGCCGCCGGCTGCCCGGTGGTCAAGGTCGGACGCATGGCCGGGCAATTCGCCAAACCGCGCTCTTCCAACGACGAGACCATAGACGGCGTGACGCTGCCGGCGTACCGCGGCGACATCGTCAACGGCATCGGCTTCGACGAGAAAAGCCGCGTGCCGGACCCTGATCGTCTGCTGCAGGCGTATCACCAGTCCACCGCGACCCTCAACCTGCTGCGCGCTTTCGCTCAGGGCGGTTTTGCCGATCTGCATCAAGTCCACAAGTGGAACCTGGATTTCATCGCCAACTCGGCGCTGTCGGACAAATACAGCCAGCTCGCCGATCGCATCGACGAGACCCTGGCGTTCATGCGCGCTTGCGGCATGGACACCTCGCCGCAGTTGCGCGAAACCAGTTTCTTCACCGCCCACGAAGCGCTGCTTCTGAATTTCGAAGAAGCCTTCGTTCGCCGCGACAGCCTGACCAATGATTTCTACGATTGCTCGGCACACATGCTGTGGATCGGCGACCGCACGCGGCAGCTGGACGGGGCCCATGTGGAATTCCTGCGCGGCGTGAAGAACCCGATCGGCGTCAAGGTCGGTCCGAGCATGAACACCGACGACCTGATTCGCCTGATCGACATCCTCAACCCCGACAACGATCCGGGCCGCCTGAACCTGATTGCGCGCATGGGCGCCAACAAGGTCGGCGACCATTTGCCGGGGCTGATCCGTGCCGTGGAGCGCGAAGGCAAAAAGGTGCTGTGGAGTTCGGACCCGATGCATGGCAACACGATCAAGGCCAGCAGCGGTTACAAGACCCGCGACTTCGCCCAGATCCTGGCGGAAGTGAAGCAGTTCTTCCAGGTGCATCAGGCGGAAGGGACCTACGCCGGCGGCATCCACATCGAGATGACCGGGCAGAACGTCACCGAATGCATCGGCGGCGCGCGTCCGATTACCGAAGATGGCTTGTCGGACCGCTACCACACTCACTGCGATCCACGGATGAATGCCGATCAGTCCCTGGAGCTGGCGTTTTTGATCGCCGAGACATTGAAGCAGGTGCGTCGGTAGGTCATTGCTGCCTTTGACTGAATGCTCCGCACATCCGATGCTGCATCCGCTGAATTGGCTGGATGCTGCACCGAATCTGTAGGAGCCGGCTTGCTGGCGAAGGGGACTGTCAGGCAGAGTGCAGCGTCGGGAAATTTTTTCGCGGGCAAGCGCGCTCCTACAGTCGCCGGCGAGGCGTGCGTCCTGTCAGCGGGGTCGGGGGAGGAATCCCAGGCCCATTCTTGGCTGAAGCCGGTCCTACAAAAAGCAGGCAGCTGCCGCTACAGATGATCAAAACCGCTGGCCACAAACGCCTCCCGCAAGCGCGCCGCACTGGCGCGCTGGCAGTTGATCAACACGTGCGGCAACTCCAGCCAGTTGGCCAGTTGCCGCAGGTGAAATGCGAGGGCGTGCATGCCTTCGTCATCCAGTCCGGGTTGCTCTTCATGAACCCCATGAACCGCCAGACGCCCCGCCGCCCTTTCAGCGCGCAGGTCAATGCGCGCAGCGATGCGCTCGTTGTGCAGAAACGGCAGCACGTAATAGCCGTAAACCCGCTTGTGGGCAGGGGTGTAGATCTCCAGCCGGTAGTGAAAATCGAACAGCCGCTCCGTCCGCGCCCGCTCCCAGATCAATGAATCAAACGGCGACAGCAACGCGCTGGCCGCGACCTTGCGCGGCACTGTCAGCCCCGGAAGCGTGTACGCCGGTTGCTTCCAGCCCTGCACCTGAACAAGCTGAACCGCGCCCTCCTCCAGCAGCTCTGCCAAACCGCGCTTGGCCGGTGCCGGGTCCTGTCGGAAATAATCGCGCACGTCTTTTTCGGTACCGACACCCAGCGCTTTTACCGCGTGCAGCAGCAAGCCGCGCTGGGCATCGGGTGCGGTTATAGCGGAATGATTGATGATCCCCGACGGCAGAACGCGCTCGGGCAAGTCGTACAGCCGCTCGAAACCGCGACGGCCGGCGACCGTGACCTCACCCGCCGCAAACAGCCATTCCAGCGCATGCTTTTCGGCGCTCCAGTCCCACCAGGGTCCGGCGCGCTCCTGACGGGTGCTGATGCTGCCCGCGCCCAACGCGCCCTGCTCGCGAACGGTCTGCAACACCCGGGCAATAACGGTCTGCTGCTCGCGGCCGAACTTCGCCAGTTGCTGATAAATGCCCTCGCCCTGGGACGCGCGCTGCATCCGCCAGCGCATCAGCGGGTACAGCTCGACCGGCAGCAACGACGCCTCGTGGCCCCAGTACTCAAACAGATTGCGCTGCCGACCCTGGCTCCACGCCGCCTGCTCCAGCAATGTGCGCGAATAAGGGCCGAGCCGGGAAAACAGCGGCAAGTAGTGCGATCGCACCAGCGCGTTGACCGAATCGATCTGCAGCACGCCGAGCCGTTCGATCAGCTGTGTGACGTGCGCCGCCTTGATCGTCGCTGGTGGCTGGCGGCTGTTGAAGCCTTGAGCCGCCAGCGCCAGACGGCGCGCGTGCTTGAGGGAAAGTGGCGGGTGGATCGGCGGTTCGACGGGCATTACGACCTCCATGGCGGTGCCCAACGCTAACCGATCACCCGCTGCCCTGTCAGCGCTTCATCGGGTCGTCCCAGAAAGGACGCTCGATTTCTTCGTAGACATCCGCCCGACTCAGGCCCATATCCTTCAGGGCATCATCGCTCAGCGTGGCCAGTTCGACGCGCTGCTGATGCAGCTTGCGCCAGCGAGCGACCTGCGCCACAAACGACTTCCACCAATGTTCCGGCGCGGATTGCCGCGACAGAGGTTTTGCGACCAGTACGAAACCTTTTTGACCTTTCATCGTCTTGCCCTCCAGTGGGGATGGGCAGATTCTCTCGCCGCGCCTAAGATCAATCCAACGAATGTTTCTTATGCACTGCATCTGGGAGATTGATGCATGACCACCTACCCGAGTATCGACAGCGAGCTGCTGCGCACCTTCGTCGCGATCGCCGATGAGGGCGGTTACACCAAGGCGGGCGAGGTGGTGAATCGCACTCAGTCGGCCGTGAGCATGCAGATGAAACGGCTGGAGGAAGACGTGGTGCGGCGCCCGTTGTTTCTGAAGGACGGCCGCACCATCAGCTTCACGGCGGAAGGCCAGGTGCTGCTGGGTTACGCGCGACGGATTCTGAAACTGCACAGCGAGGTGTTCAACACCCTGCGCGAGCCGCACATGGTCGGCACGGTGAAGATCGGTACGCCGGACGATTACGTGATGCGCTTTCTGCCAGGCATTCTGCAGCGCTTTGCCCAGGCCTACCCGCTGGTGCAGGTGGAAGTGCATTGCGAGTCGTCGTCGCAATTGCTGCAACGCCAGGACCTGGACCTGAGTATCGTCACCCGTGAGCCCGGCAAGGAAATCGGCCAGATCCTGCGCCAGGAGCGGTTTGTCTGGGCCGTCGGCGCAGGCTTTTGCCCACAGGAGCAGACGCCCATGCCGCTGGCGATGTTCAACACCGATTGCTTTTGCCGGCAGTGGGCGATCAATGCGCTGCAGGCGTCCGGCCGCGAGTTCCGGGTGGCCTACACCAGCGCGAGCCTGTCAGCGATCATGGCGGTGGTCAGCGCCGGGCTGGCGGTGACCGCGCAGCTGCAAAGCCTGATCACCTCGGACCTGGAAGTGCTCGGCGAACAGCACGGGCTGCCGCAGTTGCCGTCGGCGAGCATCGTGCTGCTGCGCAACCCCAACAATCCGTCGCCGATCACCGAGTGCCTGGCCGATCACATTGCCGAAGGGTTCAGGCTATAACGGGAGCTACAAGCAGCTCACAGCTTGAAGCACAGCATGATCGCGCAGATCACCAGAAAGCCGCAGAACAGCGAGCGCAATACGCGTTCCGGCAGACTGTGCGCCAGGGCGACGCCCCAGCTGATGCTGGCCAGCCCGCCGATGGCCAGGGGAATGCCCATCAGCCAGTCGACGTGACCGTGCAAGGCGTAGGTCGCCAGCGTGATCGCCGTGCTCGGCGCCGCCAGTGCCAGCGCAAGGCCCTGAGCCGCCACCTGCGTCGCGCCGAACAGGCCGGTCAGAATGGGCGTTGCGATGACTCCGCCACCGACGCCGAACAGCCCGGCGGTGACGCCCGAGCCCAAGCCCAGCAGCCACAACCATCGGGTGTGGCGCAGCTCGGCGCCCACAATGCCTTTGCGCCAGACCATCTGGATCAGGTTGAACAGCGTCAGCACAACGAGAAACCCGACGAAGCCCAGGCGCATGCTTTGCGGGTCAACGCGCACAGCCCACAGCGAGGTCAGCCAGGACATCGTGAAACTGGGCACGATGAGCATCAGCGCATGGCGCACCGACACCCGATTGCGCTGGTTGTAACGCCACAGCGCCAGGAGCACATTGGGCAGCACCATCAATAACGCCGTGCCCTGGGCCAGTTGCTGATCAAGCCCGAACAACACCCCCAGCGCCGGAATGGCCACCAGCCCGCCGCCAATGCCGAACAGTCCGCCCAGCGTGCCCATCGCGGCGCCCAGCAGCAGGTACATCAATACATCGACAATCACGGTCGACCCTCTAATCCGATTTCAGCGTGCATGCTACGCAGTCAGTGCCGTCGAGGAAATCCGCGTTGACGATATCCAGGGCTCATCAACCATTCACAAAAAAGTCGGCACCTGCCACCGATCGATAGAGAGCTACACGCCCGCCCATTACCGAAATTATGTGGTGCATTAAACATCAGGGCACTAAATTACCGAACATTACTGACTGAGCGAGGGACACCCCATGAACGCCAACGAGCCCACCCACAAGGCTGGCGCTGGCAGTTGCGACGAACTGCTGCTGGATAACCAGCTGTGTTTCGCCCTGTACTCGACGTCGCTGATGATGACCAAGGTGTACAAGCCACTGCTGCAGGAGCTGAACCTGACCTACCCGCAATACCTGGCGATGCTGGTGTTGTGGGAGCGCGACGGCCTGACCGTCGGAGAAGTCAGCACCCGCCTGCTCACTGATCCGGGCTCGCTGACGCCGCTGCTCAAACGGCTGGAAGCAGAAGGCCTGATCCGTCGAACCCGCAGCAAGGAAGATGAGCGCGTCGTGCTGCTGACCCTGACCGAACAAGGCAAGGCGTTGCACGCAAAGGCGCAGAGCGTTCCGCAATGCATTCTGGCCGCCAGCGGAATCAACCTTGAGCAACTGAAAGCCCTGCAGAAAGACCTGCTCGCCCTGCGTGGAAATCTGCACGAAAGCATCTGATCCGTCCTACGAAATCCGCCCCTTTGAAAAATCCTGAAAATTTATCTTGCGCACTAAACATTAGCGCAGTACATTCAACCTCACTTGCTTAGCGCACAAAACTTTAGCGCAAAGCGGACCCTGTTTCAGTCATCAGTACCCAACCCATCAGCACGTGAGGAATTACCATGCAAGCTCTCTACACTGCAGTCGCAACCGCAACCGGTGGCCGTGATGGCCGCGCTGTTTCCGACAACAAGATCCTCGACGTCAAACTGGCCACTCCGAAAGAACTGGGCGGTGCAGGCGGCGAAGCCACCAACCCTGAGCAACTGTTCGCTGCCGGTTACTCGGCCTGCTTCATCGGCGCACTGAAGTTCGTCGCCGGCCAGAGCAAGAAAACCATCCCGGCTGACGCCTCGATCACTGCCCATGTCGGCATCGGCCAGATCCCCGGCGGTTTCGGTCTGGATATCGACCTGCACATCAGCCTGCCGGGCCTTGAACAAGCCGAAGCTCAGGCGTTGGTCGATGCAGCCCACCAGGTCTGCCCTTACTCCAACGCCACACGCGGCAACGTCGATGTCCGTCTGCACGTGACTGTGTAAAGGCTCGTCACAAGACCTCGTCCCCAACACTCGTTTGACCGGGAGAAGAACATGAACACGTTTGGCAAGATTCTGGCTGGCTCGCTCCTCGCACTGTCGATCGGCAACGCTTATGCGGCGACCGACACGGGCGTCGAGCACAACACGCAGGCGTTTCTGGACGCGCTGAATTCGGGAAGCGGCAAGCCGATCGAACAGCTTTCTCCCAAAGATGCCCGCGCTGTCCTGACCGGTGCCCAGGCCGGGGTCAAGCTGACTCTGCCCAAGGCCGATGTCAGCCAGAAGACCATTTCGGTGGACGGCCAGAACATCAGCCTGACGATCGTTCGTCCGGCGGGCGTCAAAGGCACCTTGCCAGTGTTCATGTACTTCCACGGCGGCGGCTGGGTGCTCGGCGATTACCCGACCCACGAACGTCTGGTACGGGATCTGGTAGAGGGTTCGGGCGCAGTGGCGGTGTTCGTCAACTACACGCCTTCGCCTGAAGCGCACTACCCGACGGCGATCAACCAGGCCTATGCGGCGACCAAATGGGTCGCCGAGCATGGCAAGGAAATCAACGTCGACGGCAAGCGTCTGGCGGTGGCGGGCAACAGCGTCGGCGGCAACATGGCGGCGGTCGTCAGCCTGATGGCCAAAGACAAAGGCACCCCGGCGATCCGTTACCAGGTGCTGCTGTGGCCGGTGACTGACGCCAACTTCGATACCGGTTCGTATGATCAGTTTGCCGAGGGTCACTTCCTCACCCGCAACATGATGAAGTGGTTCTGGGACAACTACACCACCGATCCGAAACAACGTGCCGAGATCTATGCCTCACCTCTGCGGGCCACGACCGATCAGTTGAAAGGTCTGCCGCCTGCCCTGGTGCAAACGGCGGGTGCTGACGTGCTGCGCGACGAAGGTGAAGCCTACGCCCGCAAACTGGACCAGGCCGGTGTGCCGGTGACGGCAGTTCGCTACAACGGCATGATTCACGATTACGGGCTGTTGAATGTGGTCAGTCAGGTGCCGGAAGTGCGCTCCGCATTGCTGCAGGCTTCACAAGAGCTGAAAGTGCATTTGAAGTAAGGCGGCACGAGCTGTAGAGGCCGGCTTGCTGGCGAACGCGTTAGTCAGTCGCAACCGTATTGGCCCGTCTGACGCATTCGCCAGCAAGCCGGCTCCTACAGGGTCAGCGTGTGCTGGAACTGCCCTTTCACGCAGCCACAAAAAAGCCCGACTCTATGGTCGGGCTTTTTCGTGTCCGGCGTTACATCACCGGCCTTACAAGAGCAGTGCTTATTTGGCACGGCCTTTGTAGGAACCACCTTCGCGGGTGTCGATTTCGATCTTGTCACCGATTTCGATGAAGTCAGCAACCTGAAGCTCGGTGCCGTTGGCCAGTTTGGCCGGCTTCATGACCTTGCCCGACGTGTCGCCACGAGCCGAACCTTCGGTGTAGTCGACGGTGCGCACGATGGTGGTCGGCAGCTCTACGGAAACCAGACGGTCTTCGAAGAAGATCGCTTCGCAGACGTCGGTCATGCCTTCTTCGACGAATGGCAGAACGGCTTCGATGTCTTCAGCGTTCAGCTCGTACATGGTGTAGTCGGTGGTGTCCATGAACGTGTAAGTGTCGCCGCTGATGAAAGACAGCGTGGCTTCTTTGCGGTCCAGGATCACGTCTTCCAGCTTGTCGTCGGCGCTGTAGACGATTTCAGTCTTGTAGCCGGTCAGCAGGTTCTTCAGCTTGGTCTTCATGATCGCGCTGTTACGGCCCGACTTGGTGAATTCAGCTTTCTGAACCAGCCAAGGATCGTTTTCCAGCTTGATCACGGTACCGGGTTTAAGCTCTTTACCAGTTTTCATTACGAGTATCCGAATTTGGATGAAAGATCTTTCTAAGCCCTGTACGAAAAGCCACTTTTCGTACAGGGCTTAATACAAGGCCGCGTATCATATCCAACTTTGGTAAAACCTTACCAGCGCAGTCGTCAGATCCTCCTGCAAGGCCTGTTCCAGACACCAGCGCTCGGCACGGGCGGCCAGTTCATCGGTGTGCTGTTCGAGCGCATTCCAGCCATGAGTCATGGCCTTGCCGCCATTCCAGCTGTGCCAGACCCCGGTCAGTGCCTGGCGCGCCTCCTCCGACAACCCCACCCCATACAACTCGAGAAACGCATCGAGCTTGGCCCAGTGGGCGTCGTCGTCCTGCTCATAGATGTGCCAGATCAGCGGCCGCCCCGCCCATTGCGCACGGACAAACGAATCCTCCCCGCGCACCACGTTGAAATCGCAGCACCACAACAGCTGGTCGTAGTCCTCCTGGCGCACGAACGGCAGCACCTGAATCGTCAGGGCATCGCGGCCATGCACCGCGCCCGCCTTCAATTCATCCGCGCCCAGCCAACGTTGAACGTCGCCCAGAATGCGGCCTTCCGGGACCAGGAGGTGAGTGTTGCGGTCAGCCTGGGCCAGGCAATCCAGCCAGCTGCCGAGCCCGGCGTGTTCGTAGGCAAACAGTGACATCAGCCGCGCATCGGCGTGGGGCACGATGTTCAGGCGCTGGAGGAAGGATTGGCGTGCGGCGGGATTCGCCTGAAACGCCTGACGCTTTTCGATCAAGCCCGCTTCACGCAACAACCCTCCGGTCTTTTCGGTGAATCCGGGGAAGAAGAAGTACTTGCGCAGGCCCGAAGACTGGATCGACGGCAGGCCATGGCAACCCGACACCCAGTCCTCGGCGCTGAGGTATTCCAGGTTGAACCACAGCGGCCGCTTCTCTGCTCCGTGCATGGCCTCGATGTAGTCCGGCGGCAGGCGACAGGCGAAGGCTTCGACCACCACGTCTGGCAGGTCGACCGGTTGCCAGGCCTTGGACCACTCCTTTGGCCAGCGGCATACGATGACGCCATCCTGTACTTGTTGGTCGGCCAGCGGATCGGCACCCGGGCACAGCCGGGCGAAGGCGTTCAGGTCATCGATCCAGAGGCGAACCTTCAGGTCGTGTTCGGCGACCAGTTGTCGGGCCAGGCGAAAGGTCACGCCGACGTCGCCGAAATTATCGACAACGCTGCAGAAAATATCCCAAGAGGCTTTCATCCGGGCTCCCTGAGGATGTTCAAAAAAACCGATTGTCCTTCATTGCGGCGCAGAATCACCAGCCCCGGTCGTGCGACAATCGCCGCCACCGCTGGCCACATGCATACAAGCCTGGAGTCTGTCATGTACGTCAACCACCGCGAACTGTCCGTCACGCTGCGCCCGCTCAAGCTGATCCTGTCGATTGCCGCCGGCATCTGGCTGGGGTTTCTCGCTGTCCTGCTGAGCCTGTGGCTGGTCTATAAAATGCTCCCCGCCGAGCAGACCCAGGCGCTGAACAATGCGGCCGCGCAGATGACCGCCCCGCCTGCGGCCAAACCAAAGCCGGACAGTGATAACCCGATGTTCGATCAATACCGGCAGATCCTGCGCGACAGCGAAGCGCGGCAGACGCAAAAGGCCGAACAGGCGGAGCGGCAACGCAGCTTCAACGGCCCGAAATGCCAGTTCTGGATGCAGCAGAACCAGACCGCGCCCAGCGAGAAAAGCCGTGCGAGCGTGTATCAGTTCTGCGGTTGAATCCCCTTTGTCGAGCCATTCCATGTCCGTGAACACGCCATGCCCGTGAACAAGCAAACCGTGCTGCAGTGCATCGTCGAGAAGCTGCAGGTCGATCTCGATGTGGCGGTGCGGGCCGCGCAAACGGCGTACGAAACCGCGACCCACGAAGAGAACATCGCCGAGAACAAGTACGACACCCTGGGGCTGGAGGCGTCGTATCTGGCGGCGGGCCAAGCGCGGCGCGTGGAAGAAATCCGCCAGTCGCTGAACCTCTGTCGCCACCTTGTGCTCAAGCCATTCGATGACCAGCGCGGCATCCAGACCGGCGATCTCATTGCGCTGCAGGCAGGCAACGGCGCAGGGCAGCTGTTGTTTCTCGGGCCTGATGCAGCGGGGCTGAAAATCACGGTCGACGAGCAGGTGGTTACGGTGATCACGGCACGCTCGCCACTGGGTCAGAGCCTGGTTGGCAAGCTCGATGGCGATGAGGTGGAAGTGGTGGTGAACGGCAGTCGCCAATCGTTCGAGATCACGCAAATCCTGTGACCCACTGATCATTTGCAGGGTTGTAGCGTCCGACTTTTTGTGGGTAAGGTGCGTGGTCGCACCACAAAGGGTGAATCCCGGAACACGGAGCCGGGGACACGGATTTAACCAAGGAGATATTTCATGACGAACGTCATCACTTTCCCTGACGCCCATGAACGTGATCGCCTCAAGTCCAGTGACCACCACGGGTTGAGATACCTGAACAAGAAAGAGCGACAACTGATCGACCGCCTGCGCATGACCAGTCACGCCGGCCGCCAGTACGTTTACGACTACGCCAGCATCATGCAGCGTTCCAAGCCGCTGTACCCCGAGCCCGTGGACTGACGCGGCCACTCCGGGACACGCGGCGGTTCAGCAGAGGTTCAGTACAACGCCAGGGGGCGTGGGCCTATAGTGGGTAGATGTTTCTGTCTTCAGGAAAGCATCATGCCCACTGCAACGCCTGTCCCCTCGCCCGCCGAGCCGGCCACCTCCGCTGTCGATGCGCCGGTCGATCATCTGCGCTTTCACAAACGCCACGCGCACCTGGCGCCGACCTTTGGCACCGATGCCTTCGCCCTCAAGGCCGAGGCGTTCGCGCGCTTCTTCGGCACGCCCACCTTTCTCGGCGCCCAGACGTTTCTGGTCTTGCTGTGGGTGGGCGCGAACCTGAGCGGGCTGGTGTCATTCGATCTGTACCCGTTCATCCTGCTGAATCTGGCGTTCAGCCTGCAATCCGCCTATGCCGCGCCGCTCATTCTGCTGGCCCAGACCCGACAGGCCGCCCGGGACAAGGCCAGTGCCGATGCCGACGCGGAGCATCGAGAGGCGCTGGCGACGGCCAACGAAGAACGCATGGCCCGCGCGGCGCAAAACACCGCGCAGATGCTCGAGCTGCTGGAACAGAACACTCGACTCACCGAAATGACCAAAGTGCTGACCGAACGCGTGGAAGCGCTGACGGCGGACATGCACAAGCATTTCGTCAAGCGCGATGGGCATGTTTGAATGTTCCCGCGCGCGCCGACCCTGTTGCGCTCGCCGCAAACCAATTTTGCGCACGACCGCGTTTTTTAATTCGGCGCAGATCCACTGTAGGAGCGCGCTTGCCCGCGAATGCGATCTGCCTGTGTCATCCATTTCGCCCGACACACCGCATTCGCCAACAAGCCGGCTCCCACAGGTTCTGTGCCTGACGCCGAATCCCGGCCCACGCCGCTCCACTGTAGGAGCGCGCTTGCCCACGAATGCGATCTGCCTG